>JAZNEL010000033.1:0-37684 GCA_045588555.1 Acutalibacteraceae bacterium
CGACCCGGAATCTTATTGTTGCACAATAAAAAAATGCAGAGACTTTCGCTGACACCACGTAAGGCAGTGTTTGTTTCTCGAACAAAATTCCCCGTATTTTTGCCAAAAGCCTCGCAAGGCGACAGCCTTGCTGCGTTTTGTGGCTTCAATACAAGAAATTTTCAGTTCTTACGAAACTGCGAAGCACTTTAAAATGCGAAATAGCTTTGCAAGAAAAGGCAGAAATCACCGATAATGCTGACGCATATCGGTGATTTTTAACGCATTATTGTGAAATTATTTCACTTTTTAAAGAAATACTGCCTTACGTGGTGTCGGCGTGACAGCTTCACTATTTTTAATTTTAGTATTTACGGATAAGGAAAAGTATGCTATAGTAACCCTATCAAAACAAAGAGGTGCAAAAAATGGAAAATCTCATCAAACGAAACTCTCCCCTTATTGCTGACTGCTTTACACTGGAAACAGAGCACAGAGCCGACTGCAAGGACTACTACGAATATTATGCTCTCGACGGAAAAATACATATAAAGGGTAACTGCAAAATAAGTCAAGCTATGGGCTACTATGATTATCTGAAAAAATACTGCAGAGTAAACCTCTCCCACTGCGGAAACACCTTCTTCGAGGTGACCTCTGCCCCCCTGCCCTCCGGCAAGACTGAAAAGATAATCGAGCAGAAAAAGAGAGCCTATCTCAATTACTGCACCTTCGGTTATTCTATGCGGTCGTGGCAGTGGGACAAATGGGAAAAAGAGATAGACTTTATGGCTATGCACGGCATTAATATGCCTCTGACAGTGGTGGGTAACGAGGCGGTTATTTACTACACCCTCCGTGATTTCGGTATGAGCGAGGATGAGGCTTTTTCATTCATAGCGGGTCCCTCCTTCTACCCCTGGCAGATGATGACAAATCTGGACTCCTTTATGGCGGTTCCGGATGTGAAATTTATCGATAAAAGATTAGCTCTCGGCAAAAAAATTATCGACAGAGAGCTCGAGCTCGGTATGACACCCATTCAGCAGGGCTTCGCAGGTCACATTCCCGCTTCCCTGGCCGAAAAGGTAGGCGCGAAGGGACTTCAGCAGCTGCCCACCTGGTGCGGCTTTCCCGGCACCGTACAGCTCGACCCTCTCGACCGTGCCTTTACGGTCGTAGGTACCGCCCTTTTAGAGAAGCAGAAGGAGCTTTTCGGTGCTCACGGTCTTTATGCCTGTGATCCCTTCCACGAAAATGAGCCGCCCGTAGACGGCGATGAATATCTCCGCGATGTAGGCAGGACTATTTCGGAAATGTACACCGATTTCGACGAAAACAGCACCTGGATTATGCAGGGCTGGTCTCTCCGTGAGGAAATCGTAAGGGCTGTGGATAAGGAGAAAATCCTCATTCTCGACCTTGACGCCTCAAAAAGTGAAAAGCTCGGCGGCTTTATGGGCTATAATTTCGTGGCAGGTACCCTTCATAACTTCGGTGACAGAAACTCTCTCCACGGCTCCGCAGAGCTTTTAGGTGAAAACATCTACAAAAAGAGAAAGGAAGCCTATCCGAACTGCATCGGCACGGGTCTTTTCCCCGAGGGCTTTTTCCAGAATCCCCTTTACTATGAGCTCGCATATTATATGCTTACGGAAAAAGATGCGGTAAACCTTGACGATTTTCTTGACGACTACGCTGAAAGACGCTACGGAAGTGAGGAGGAATGTCTGAAAAAGGCAGTACATTTACTCAAGGAAAGCTGTTACCGCAGCACCTGCATCGGCAGAGAGACGAGCTCCATCATCGCCGCCCGTCCCTCCACCACTCACTACCACACTGCCCCCAATGACCATGTGGAGCTCCGCTACGACAACAAGGTGCTTTTCGGTGCACTTAAGGAGCTTTTAAAGAGTGAAAAGGCACACAAGGACGGTTATAGCTTTGACCTGTGTGACATTTTAAGACAGGTGCTTTCAAACAAGGCTAAAGAGGTTTACTTCGCAGTTATGAAGGCATTCAGAGAAAAGGATAAAGCGGCCTTCTCCGAAAATACCGCTCTTTTCAGAGAAATACTGCTCGACACCGACCGTCTTCTTTCTACCAGAGATGAGCTCACTCTCGACAGCCACATAAAGGAGGCTGAAAGCAATGCCTGCTGTGAGGAGCATAAGGAGCTGTTCAGGCTCGGCGAGGTTACTCTTCTCACTATCTGGGGTCCACACACGGAAATCGAGCTTTTCGATTATGCCTGGAAGGAATGGGCAGGTCTCATAAAATACTACTACCTCCCCCGCTGGGAAATGTTCTTTAAGAAATTAGAGGAGGACTTCGATACTGACGGAAGTCATATTTCCGATACGGCATTTAACCATAACGAAAGAAACGATTATAACACCACCGATTTCCAGAAGGAAATGGCGAGGTTCGAGTTCGGTTTTATTAACAGTTATACCGTAAAAGAAAAAAGCTCGGAAAATACTGTCGATGTTACCAAGATTTTGGCTGAAAAGTACAGTTCTATCATATAATTTTTATCTTGACTTAAGGCATAAAAAAATGATAGAATAATACCACAGTTAAAATTCAGCTTTCCCGTGTGACTGACGGATAAATAGGATTAAACCTATATGGAGCGCGGGAATTTTAAAAGCCGACCGTCTGGGCAGTTTTGTTTTTCAAAACTGCCCTTTTATATTTACTCATACATCTCATCTGTAAAGGAGCGAAAGCTATGGAAAAATTCACAAAGGAATGGAACGGATTTATCGAAGGCAAATGGTGCGAAGAAATCAATGTAAGAGAGTTCATTCAGAAAAACTACCGCCCCTACATCGGTGACGAAGGCTTCCTCGCAGAGCCCACCGAAAAAACAAAAAGACTTTACGGTGCACTCGAGGAAAAATTAAAGGAAGAAAAAGAAAAGGGAGGCGTTATCGGTATCGATACCGGCACGGTTTCCTCTCTTATGAACTACCCTGCAGCTTATCTGAAAAAGGAAGACGAGCTTATCGTCGGTCTGCAGACAGGTGCTCCCCTGGTAAGAAGCGTTAACCCCTTCGGCGGTATCCGTATGGCCAGAAGCGCCTGCCGTGCCTACGGTTATGAGCTTTCGGAAAAAATCGAAAGAGAATTTTTATACAAAACCACCCATAACGACGGTGTTTTCAGAGTATACACCGACTCTATGCGTGCTATGAGACACACAGGCATTCTAACCGGTCTGCCCGATGCCTACGGCCGAGGCAGAATCATCGGTGACTACCGCCGTATCGCCCTGTACGGTATAGATGCTCTCATTGAGGAAAAGAAAAACGATAAAAGAGAGCTCGGCAGAAAGCGTATGACAGAAGAAAACATCCGCCTCTCCGAGGAGCTTTTCAAGCAGATTGACTTTCTGGAGAAATTAAAGAATATGGCCGGTCTTTACGGCATAGATATTTCCCGTCCCGCAAACAATGCACAGGAAGCCATCCAGTGGCTCTATTTCGGCTATCTTGCCGCAAACAAGGAACAGAACGGCGCCGCTATGTCTCTGGGCAGAACAGGCACCTTCATCGACATTTATATCGAAAGAGATATGAGAAACGGCCTTCTCGACGAGGAGGGCGCCCAGGAGCTTATCGACCAGTTTGTTATGAAGCTCCGTATGATAAGACAGCTCCGCACACCCGAATATAACGAGCTTTTCGGCGGTGACCCCATGTGGATTACCGAGGCTGTGGGCGGTATGGGTCAGGACGGAAGAACTCTGGTTACCAAAACCTCCTTCCGCTTCCTTCACACTCTTTATAATCTCGGCTCCGCTCCCGAGCCAAATCTTACTGTTTTATGGTCAGAAAGACTTCCCGAGGATTTCAAGCGTTACTGCGCCAGAGTCTCCATCGAAACAGACTCCATCCAGTACGAAAACGACGACATTATGCGCCCCGCCTACGGTGATGACTACGCTATCGCCTGCTGTGTAAGCGCTATGAAAATCGGCAAGCAGATGCAGTTCTTCGGTGCGAGATGTAACCTTCCGAAGGTTCTCCTGTTAGCTCTCAACGGCGGTAAGGAAGAAAAATACGGAATGAAAATCGGCCCCCAGATGGAAGCTGTAGGCGAAGGCATTCTTGACTACGAGACAGTACGCAAGCGTCTGGACTACTATCTCAGCTGGCTTGCAGGTGAATATGTGGACACTATGAATGTTATCCATTTTATGCACGACAAGTATGCCTACGAAAAAACACAGCTCGCCCTTCACGACACGGATGTAGAGCGTGTAATGGCATTCGGCGTGGCAGGTCTGTCCGTAATAACAGACAGCCTTTCAGCCATCAGGTATGCAAAGGTGCGTCCCGTATTTGACGAAAGGGGCATTATCTGCGACTTCATCACCGAGGGTGAATTTCCCACCTACGGCAACGACGACGACCGAGCAGACGAAATCGCGAAGGAACTCCTCGACCGCTTCATCACAGAGCTTCGTAAAAATCCCACATATAAAAATGCCACTCACACCCTCTCTGTTCTCACCATCACCAGTAATGTGGTTTACGGACAGAAGACAGGCTCCACACCCGACGGCAGAAAGGCAGGAGAGCCCTTCGCTCCCGGTGCCAACCCCATGCATAACAGAGAAAAGAACGGTGCTCTCGCCTCTCTTAACTCTGTGGCAAAGCTTAAATACGACTCCTGCCGCGACGGTATTTCAAACACCTTCTCCATCGTTCCCGATGCACTCGGAAAGAATGACGAGGAGAGAAAGAATAATCTGGTTTCCATTATCGACGGCTATTTCGTACAGAAAGCCCACCACATCAATGTCAATGTTCTCGACAGACAGAAATTAATCGATGCGATGGAAAATCCCGACCTTTATCCTAATCTCACCATCCGTGTTTCCGGTTACGCCGTTAATTTCCACAAGCTTTCCAAGCAGCAGCAGAAGGAAGTTATCAGCCGTACCTTCCACGACAGATTTTAAGTAATGAAGGGTTACATTCACTCTCTGCAGTCAATGGGCACGGTGGACGGTCCCGGAGTAAGAGCCGTGCTTTTCACAGAGGGCTGTCCGCTCCGCTGTGTATACTGCCATAATCCCGACACCCGGGAAATGAGGGAGGAAAGTCTCATTTCCGCAGAGGAAGTCGCAGAAAAAATCCTCCGTCTTTATCCCTACATAAAAAACGGAGGTGTCACCTTTTCGGGCGGTGAGCCCTGTATGCAGTCGGACTTTCTCTACGAGGTCGCCCTTCTGCTGAAAAAAATAGGCCTGCATATCGCCCTCGACACCTCGGGCTGTATCCTCGACGAAAGCACAAAAAAGCTCCTCACGGTCACGGATATGGTGCTGTTGGATGTAAAAATGACGAGTGAAGCCGACTACGAAAAGCACATCGGCGGCTCTCTCGGCAAGACTCTGGATTTCCTCGCCTATCTCGAGGTAAAGGGTATAGAAACCTGGATAAGACATGTGGTAGTACCCGGCATCAACGACACGGAGGAAAACATCTTAAAGCTTAAAGAAATCCTTTCTCCTTACGGCTGTATCACGAAAACGGAGCTTCTCCCCTTCCGCACTCTCTGTCTGGAAAAGTACGAGAATATGGGAATAGAGTTTCCGCTGAAGGGCACACAGCAGATGGACGGAGAAAGACTGAAAAAGCTCTGCAGGCTTCTGTAAAATCCGGGCGCACCCGTAAAGCGTTAAAGCAAGCCAAGTTAATATGATAAAAAACCATTGTAAAAGCCGGAAAATTAAGCTTATACAATGGTTTTGTTGTTTTTTTAATACAAATTCACTAATCTGTAACCGCCTTCGCAGGCGACCGACGGTCGCCCCTACGGAATATCACTACCTGCATTTTTTTACAAATTCATCAAAAATCCTTTGCTGGAGAGGATCCCTTTTACTCATATGCTCGGGATGCCACTGTACACCGAGACAGAAGGGATGTCCTTTCAGCTCGAGAGCCTCGATGAAGCCGTCTTCACTGACAGCGGAAGGGATCAGATTTTCGCCGACATTTTCTACTGCCTGATGATGGAGACTGTTTACTCCCGCCTCGCTTTTACCGAAAATCGAAAAAAGCCTCGTATCTTCTGCGATGCTTATTCTGTGAACAGACCGTGCTCTTTTGAGAAAATCAGAATGAGTGCATTTTTTTATGTCTGCAATATCCTGGTGAAGAGTACCGCCATATACTGTATTGAGAAGCTGAAAGCCTCTGCATATACATAAAACGGGCTTTCCGGTTTCGGCAAAGGCCTTAAATATCTGAAATTCGTTTTTATCACGAAGCTCATTAGGCTTACCGCATTTTTCTTCTCTTTCTCTGCCGTAAAGTGCGGGGTCGATGTCCGCTCCTCCGGGAAGAAGAAGTCCGTCACAGGAAAGTGCTTCCCTGACGGCTTTTTCAGTATCGTCGAGTTCAATCCATCTGACAGCTCCTCCTGCTCTTTCGATGCTGCTGACATATTTGCTTTTCATATATTTTCTGAACAGGTCGGTGCCCATCTGGGGAATAGCTATTACAGTTTTCATACAGTTCTCCCTTCAGTATTTTCTACTGTAGAAATTTTAGCAGATTTGTTTGACTTTGTCAATTTAAAATGTTATCATAGTAAAGCAAGAATATTTTAAGGAGAAACACTATGAAGTACGATTTTACAAGCATACCTGACCGCAGAAACTGCGGCAGTAACAAATGGAACGGAGCGAAAAATGCTTCGACTGAATTTGTACCTCTTTCCGTCGCTGATATGGAGTTTTATCCGGCTCCGCAGATAGTTAATGCCATAAAAAAGACTGCAGAGACCTCGGTCCTCGGATATACAAGCCCCACTGATGAATACTATGATTCGGTAATTTCCTGGATGAAGCGCAGACACGGTTTCGATGTAAAAAAGGAGTGGATTATCAATACCCCCGGTGTCGTTGATGCTCTCGCCATTCTTATCCAGGCTACCACTAAAGCCGGTGACGGAGTAATCATCCTCACTCCCGTTTATTATCCCTTCGATATGGCAGTACTCGCCAAAAGCAGAAAAATCGTTTACAGCGAGCTTATAAACAAAGACGGCAGATATGAAATCGACTATGCCGACCTCGAAAAGAAGTGCAAAAAAGCAAGTGCTCTGCTTTTCTGCAATCCCCATAACCCGGTGGGCAGAGTATGGACGAAGGACGAAATGAAAAGGGTAGCCGAAATCTGCTGCCGTAATAATGTTTTTATCATAGACGACGAAATCCACCACGATCTGATTATGCCCGGATATGAGCATACCGTTATGTCGAAGGTGGGCGACTTCGTGCTCGATAACATCGCTGTCTGCACAGCACCGAGCAAAACCTTCAATCTGGCCGGATTACAGTGCTCAAACATCATCATCCCCAACGCCAAGGTACGCGCAAAGGCTACCGCCTGTTCTCTTTTCAATATGCAGATGGGACTTAATATTTTCGCTTACCCCGCCTGCATAGCCGCCTATAACGAGTGCGAGGACTGGCTGGAGGAGCTGATTAAGGTGGTGCACGGAAACGCCGTGCTCGTCGAAGCTTTTATGGCAGAGCACTTCCCCGAAATCAAGGTCTATCCCCTCGAGGGCACATACCTGCAATGGCTCGATATGAGAGGTCTGGGAATGACACACACGGAGCTTCGTGAAATGTTAGAGGGCGCGGGGCTTTATCTCGATAACGGCGAGATGTTCGGTCCTCTCGGCAGAGGCTTCCAGAGAATTAATCTGGCCTGTGCCTCGGTCACCATCGAAAAAGCTCTCCTTCGCTTCAAAAATGCTGTAGCGGAGGTTCGCAAAGGCTGGGAAGAAAAGGGCAAGCCCTACCACAAAACTCTCGCTGTCGGTGATAAGCTCGA
Source organism: Acutalibacteraceae bacterium (assembly GCA_045588555.1). GTDB lineage: Bacteria > Bacillota > Clostridia > Oscillospirales > Acutalibacteraceae > UBA6857. The sequence continues at coordinate 7,845 of JAZNEL010000033.1, forward strand.
AAACTTCATTTATAATTCACCCAAGGCTTCCGATGCCACTTTAGACGGCAGCAAGAAAACCCTTATCGTTTTTTCGAGATTTTATGACTGTGAGCTTTGTAAAGTGCTTTTAGCCTCCTTTACGGCCTCTTATCCCGCCTTCAGAGCTATGAGCTATGACGTCAAGTTCATTATGCAGAATGATGTTTCAGACCTCGCACCCCACCAAAAGAAATATCCCTTTGAGCTTATCGCAGACCCGAAATGTGAGCTTTACGATAAGTATAATGTGTTCGAAGCGGACGGAATAGTAAATATGCTGGCAGGAGACAGAATCATCGAGCTGGTCATAGGCAAAAATGTCTACAAGCTTCTTAATCTTGATCTGATAGAATCCGTAAACTCCGCTCTGGAGCCCGCCGAAAAGACAGAAGGTCCGAGAGAGAATCAGCTCTGTGCCTTTATCGCAGTAGATAAAGATCTGACTGTTACATACGCTCACTATGCTAAAACTATGACGGATTTCCCCCCTGTCAAGGATATAATCAGAATGCTGAAAAAGTAAGGAGATGTTAAAATGAGTGAAAAGGTTAAAACAGAAGGTAAAAGAAAATTAAGCGTTGCCGAGCTTTCCTGCTACGGTATCGGTAACTGCATCGGCTCGGGCATATTCGTTTCAATGGGTACTGCTATCGGCTTTACAGGCCGTTCGATCACCCTTGCACTTATCGCGGCCTGCATAACGGTGCTTTTCGCCTACGCTTATAAAACCCTTATGTCGGGTATGTTCGTTCTTCCCGGCGGTAACTACAGTCAGTCGGCACTGCTTCAGCCGCCTCTTTTAGTCGGTGTAACCGCTATTTCCAGCATTTTTGCGGGTCTTGCCTTCGCTATGTACGGTCTTTCGGTCGTGGAATATGCTTCGATTATTTTTCCGCAGATAGCTCCCTACGGTAAATTTGTAGCCGTGGGAATTATAACGCTGTTTTTCGCTACCACCTTTATGGGCGGCAAGTTTATGGGCAAGTTTAATCTCGTAATGGTTGGTGTGCTTATCGTTTCACTTATCGTCTACATAATCGTAGGTCTTCCCAAGGTCGATTTTTCAACTGCCAACCCCTTTTCGGAAAACTATTTCAGCGGCGGTCCCTTCGGCTTCATTATGGCTGTAGCGATGATGAGCTTCGCCTGTCAGGGTGCCACGAGACCCATAGAAATGACTCCCGATGCACGCGACCCCAAGCGTTCACTTCCCAAAGCAATTCTTATCGCATCCTTTGTGGTTATGTTCGTTTATGTTCTCATAGCTATCGTAACAGCAGGCGTTCTTCCCATAGAACAGGTCGCCGATAAAAACCTCGGTGTCGTTGCAGAAAGGATTTTCCCCCGTGCGATTTATGTTATCTTCACTCTCGGCGGTGCCTGCTTTGCTATCGCTACATCCCTTTACGGCGCTATAGCAGGTGTTCAGCATCCTATGCTCGCCACTATAGAGGACGGATGGCTTCCCGCCGTTCTGGGCAAGAAAACAAAAAAGGGCTATCCCTGGGTTATGATGCTCGTGCTTTACATAATTGCTGTGGTTCCCCTGTTTATTGATATGGGTCTCGACGACCTTATCTCCCTTATGATGATTCCCGTTATGATTCTAAATCTCATTAACAACTGTCTTATGTTCAAGCTTCTCAAAAAATATCCCGAGGCCTGGAAAAACAGCTTTTTCCATATGCCGAAATTCGCTTTCAATATCACCATCGTCCTCGCAATTATCGCAGACCTGCTTATCAGCGTTTCGCTTTTCACCACTCTCGAAGCCGGTGACCAGTACTTCCTTATCGGAATGGTTGTCTTCCTCTTCGCTTTCAGCTTCTACCGAATCAAGGCAGGTAAAATCGACCTTAAGGCTCTCGAAATCGCAAAGCTGCAGGCGCAGAAGGCAGTTGCGGAAAGCATAGGTGAATAAAATGACGCTTCTCAATAACAGTAACTCCCATTTAATGTCAGTCCTGCCGGACATAATCAGCGAAAAGCTCGGTAAAAAGGCAGTTACACTAAAATTCATCGGCGGCGGAAGCTACGGCAAGGTATACAAGGTCACTCTTTCCGACGGTGAAATAATCGCTGTGAAGGGCTACAAAATCCGGGGTATGCAGGATGAGGAGGCACGGCAGCTTCGTATGCTTTCCGAAAATACCGCTGTAAAAATGCCCGAGGTGCTTTTCACCTACGGAGACAGCGAGACTGCGGCCATGGCTATGAGCTTCGTCGAGGGACAGAATGTGCTGAATCCCGTCTTTTTGCTTAAAAGTAAAAAGCAGAAGCAGAGCTTTGCCGACGAGGTTATTTCGGGTATGCTGGAATGGCACAGGGTCACAAACGATAAATTCGGCTCTTTATCCGAGCCCTTATATGACAGCTGGGCCGAATACTACAAAGCCGAAATACAGGAGCCCTGGCTTAAGGCTCTGAAGGAATTATCCGACAGCGGTAAATTCAGCAGAAAAAAGCTTTCACTCCTTTATGAGGCTACAGAGCTTTTCAATAACCTCCCCCGAGAGGAGGGAAAGGCTGTACTCATACACGCTGACCTTAACATAATGAACATAATGGCTGACCCCAAAAGCTTTAAGCTTACCGCCTTTATCGACCCCTGCGGCAGTATGTGGGCAGACAGAGAATATGATTTATTCCAGTTCCGTAATATGTGGGGAGATGCCTTCGGCCTTTACGATACCTATAAAAAGAAATGCGGTGCTACCGAATTTACCGATTTCAGAGTCGCTTACTACGGTGCTATGCTCGAGGCCTCGATGAGGCTTAAGGGCGGTCATACCGTACCCCTGTGGGAGGATCTGAACTTTATTCGGCTGAAAAAAGAGATGAAGAAAGTCAGAATGAAGGCCGTAAAATAAAAGGATTTTTTCAGATGAAGACACGGTGAGGCAAAAAAAATAATCCCGAATGAGAGAAATTACCTTTTCATTCGGGATTTATTGTTTACTGATATTTGGAAATCATCTGTTTTCTGTCTGTCTTGCCGTTAAAGGTCTTAATGATTTCGTCGATAACCTCGATTTTCTTCGGCATCTTATAGGGCTCGAGATTTTCGGAAATCAGATTTCTGATGGCCGCCTCATCCATTTCCATACCCTCTTTAAGAACAACGAGAAGCTTAATGGCTGTGTTATTACCCTTTACTGTGGGAATGAGAAGACATTCATCCACGAAATCGAGACGGAGAACTACCTCCTCTACCTCTAAAGGAGCAATCTTGAAGCCGCCGAGGTTGATGGTGTCGTTGCTTCTGCCCACGAGAATAAGCTCACCGTTAGGAGCAAAATAGCAAAGGTCACTCATAACAAGCATTCCGTTTTTGATAGCCTTGGCTGTCTGCTCGGGCTCATTCCAATAGCCCTGCATTACGGATTTGCTTTCGATGGCGCAAAGGCCGGGATTCTGTGCGGTGGCGTTTTTAACCTCGTTGCCGTCCTCGTCGAGGAGAACGATTCTGCTGTAGGAATTAGGAATACCTACACTGCCCGCATACTCACTGCCGCCGGAAACGCAGAACTCATCGGTGCACACTACACCCGCCTCACTGCAGCCGAAGCAGTTATACATATAAACATCGGGAAGAAGCGCGCGCATTTTTTCCTTGTCTGTTTCGGGATAAGCCGTAGAGCTGGAATAAATGAAGCGAAGCTGGCCGTTAAGTGCGGCGAGATTTTTAGAAGCGAAGGCTAAAAGCAGATGGATAGCCGAGGGAGGAAGATAAAGAGAGGTTACTCCGTATTCCTCGATGGTAGCGAAATACTGCTTAAAGTTTCTGAAGCCCTCTAAAAGACAGCTTGTACTGCCCACAGCCATAGCGATGTGAACCTTGCGCAGACCTGCGGCGTGGTTCATCGGAGTGGGAATAAGCCATACATTGTCGGATTTTATGTTTGTGGTTTCGATACCTGCCAGAGCGATATTTACCTGATTTCCGAAGGAAACCATAACACCCTTCGATTTGCCTGTGGTACCTGTGGTGAAAAGGATTTCAGCCAGAGTTGACTCATCGGGAGCCTTTGCCTCGTAAGCATCGGACTCTTCCATAATCTCGGGGAAAATATCCTTAAGAGACCAGGCCTCGGGAAGATCCTCTCTTTTTTCGAGAGTTACCATTACGGAGGCTTCGAGCTCATCGGAAATCTCCTTTACTCTTTTAGAGGGAGTGTTCTTTTCCAGGGGTACGAAGGTGGCACCGAGAAGCTGAATGCCGTACCAGAAGTAGACATACTCGAGAATGTGGTCAGCCTCGACGATGATTCTCTCCCCTGCCTTGACTCCCTTTTTTTCGAGATAGGAAGCTACTCTGCGGTTACATTCGGCGAGCTGCTTATAGGTACACTTTTCGCCGCCTGCGATTACTGCTGTCTGCTCGGGTGTTTCCTGTGCGAACTTCTGAATGGTAAGTGCGATAGAATTAAGCATAGTTTTTCCTCCTTGGTATTTTAGAATCCGCCGTAAATAAAGGATTTAGCATCGTAGGCCGGACCGTAGGTGCCGAAAATAACGATGAATACGATAAGTGCGATGATAACCGCCCAGCGGAATACTATGTTCTGCTTTGCAAGAGTTTCGCGGATTTTCATACCGTTTTCCTGTAATACGCTTATGAAGGTGAGCACGGCAATAGCGATGATGAGAAGAGTCATTTCTTCTTTGGTTACACCGAGCTCATAAATTCTGCCGTCGAGACCGAAAAGGAAGTTAAAGTCGAAATCTGTAAAGAAGGCCTTTATCATTCTGCCCGCCTCGGTAATAGAGGGAGCGCGGACGATGATACGGGAAATGAAAAGCAGAAGAGTAGTACGAAGAATCTGGAAAATACGGAAGCTGAAGGCCTCTGTATTTACCTTAAAGGTTTTTATCAGCTTTTCATAAACGGGAGTAAGAGCCACACTGCCCGAAATGAGAAGGGCATTGTAAATACCGTTTGTGATGTACTGCTTGCTCAAGCCGTGCCAGATACCGATAAGGAAGAAAACAACCATCGGTGCGGCCACGGAGGGAACGAGCTTACCGGCATAGGTGCCGTACTTTTTACGCATCTTTTTACTTAAGGATGCGACGGGCTTACAGAGCATTACGGGATAGAACACATATTCTCTCATCCATGCACCGAGAGACATATGCCATCTGCGCCAGAAGTCCGCCATAGAGGTGGCGAAGAAGGGTCTTTCGAAGTTCATCGGAAGATTAATACCCATCATCTGTGCTGCACCGCGGGTGATGTCTGTACCGCCGGAAAAGTCACCGTAAATCTGGAAGGAATAGCAAAGAACGGCGAAGAAAATGTGAGAGCCTGTGTAATCCTCGAAGGAGGCGGAAAAGATGGTAGCGGGGATAGCCGCGATACGGTCAGCGATAACCATCTTTTTGAAAAGACCCCAAAGAATGAGCTGTGCACCGAATTTGACATTATTATAATCAAACTCGTGCTCCTGCTGAAGCTGAAGTCCTGCATCACCGTAGCGGTTCAGAGGTCCCTGAACGATAGAGGGGAAGAAGGACACGAACAGGGCGAATTTACCCAGGTGCTGTTCAGCCTTGAGCTTACCTCGTCCCACATCGATAAGATAACCGATGGAGTTAAAGGTGTAATAGGACAGACCGAGAGGTGCGAGAATATTTACGAAGGGAATGGAGATGTCCCAGTCGAAAATAGCAAAAACGGAATTAAAGCCTCCGATGAAGAAGTTAAGGTATTTGAAATAAGCCAGAACACCAAGATTAACAAGAACGGTGAGAACCTGTATACGCTTGATTTTATTCGAGGCTTCCTTCTTCATTGACATTCTCTGCTCTTTGGTTATTTCATCACCGAGAGCTTTGATTTTGTCATTCTGCTTATCGCGGATTTTCTGCATCAGATGAGATGAGAAGAAGGTAAACAGTGTGGTGAAAATGATGTAAAGAACATTATCAGCACCGCTGGACAGATAAAAGCCGTAGCTGGCTACGAGAAGAACTGCCCACTGATACTTTTTGGGAACCAGATAATAGACAACCACTACAGCTGCCAGGAAAAACATAAATTTAAAAGAATTAAGAGCCATATTTTTTCTCTTTCCTTACTCTATTAATCATCACCCAAGGGTGACAGAGCAGCTCCGTCACCCTTGGAATTATCGGTTTATTTTCTTTTAATCGGATTACATTTCGTCTACGAGACGCTCAACGAGGTCGTGGATAGCCTTTGCGCTGTTAAAGTTTTCGGGCTCCATATCGTCTACGGTGATGGTGATTTCATATTCGTCGCAGAGCTCACCTACGATGGAAACGATGTCGAAGCTGTCAAGAATACCGTCGTCGATTAACTTGTCTTCCTTTTCGTAATCGATGTCATCTCTGATTGATTTGAGGATTTCTAAAATTTTTTCCATGGTTTTCTACTCCTTTAAATTATTTATTTTTTCTTTCCTTCAAATGCGGGAAAGATTTTATGCTTTATTGATTATGATGCGGTGCTTACGATACCGTTTTTTACATCCTCGAGCTTCTGCATATAAGCTTTAAGGAGTCCTCTCATACTGTTCGGAGCATACTCCTTATTATATTCCTCGGGCTCGAGAAGGATGTTAATGTCGTGCATACCGTAGTTATCTCTCGCGGTGGTTTTCGCGGTATTGAATCTGGTGGTGTAGAGCACGGTTTCGAGCTCATCGCTGTAAACGAGAATGTTCAGACCGTCGTCTGTATCCATCTCACTTTTTCCGTCGATGAAGAAGTCCGCTGTGTTTCCGCTGTGCTCGCCGCCGCTTTCGACGCGGTATTCGGTCTTTCCGTCAGCAAAAACGCCGCTGTATTTTATAGCCTTTTCAGCACCCTTTTCGGTACCGGTCATCTCATAAAGGACTTCGCCGTTCTGAACTACCGCGATGTAGGAATCGCCCTCGGCAAGGTCTGCGAATTTACCGAGACCCTTTTCGCGGAAAAATGCCTTATCCTCCTCGGAGAGAGCACCGACACCGTTTTCCTTTACAGCCAGAAGAACCGTGTTCTGTCCCTCAAAGGCGATGGAAAGATATTCGGTAACCGATTTCGATGAGGCGAGGTCTACATGCTGGAGCACTCTTGCCTCATATTCCTTATACTGATCCTTCATAAAATCGTACTTCGGATTATCTCTGACATCGGTAGCGCCGCATTCATTGACAAGATATTCGCCCATCCATCTGCTGAATTTGTAAGCTCCGTAATAATTAAGATGCTTACCGTCACTGCCGCTGTCATAAGCGTGAATAAAGCCGTTTGTGCTGTAAAGCGGGTCGAAGTTAAAATCGTAAAATTCGATGCCGTAGCCGTCGGCAAGAGCCTGTACCGCATTATGAAGGGAGGAATCCCAGATTCTGGTGGCGGTTTTTACAAAAACGAGCTTTATGCCCTTTTCCTCGCAGAATTTTACCATTCTGTCAAGATACTCCAGCGAATGCTCCAAAAGCTCTGCCGGCTCTGCATTTTCGTCGAGGACGGGACTGTTAATCACTACACCGTCGAGGCCTTCTTTTCTGAAATAGCTGTTTTTGATGTAGTAATAGCCGCGGGTACCTGTGTCCTTTTCCCAGCTGTACTTTTCGAAGTCTGATTCCTCGAGAGAGTTCCAGCGGCCGTGATAGGAAAGAAGAGGAACAAGGAAGGAAACGGTGTCACCGATGTCCTTTTCTTTATATTCGTAAGCGGCCTGAAGCTTATTTTTAGAGAACTTCATATTATCGAGGCACTTATGGTAGAAGGAATCCTTCGACTTACTTCTTAATGCCGAAACATCGAAAACCACAGTCTTAAGAGTTTCGGAATGGTGGTCGTAGGTTTCCCTTAACCAGTAGTAAGAGCCGAGAACGGGCTGCTGCTCGGTTCCGAGGTTATAGGAATTAATGCCGTACTCCTGATACATTTCCATGGGAGAAACACTGCTCTGCATAACGCTGGCACCTAAAAACAGGGTTTCGACGGTGTCATCGGGCTCCTCGTAAAAGCCCTCCGTGGTATAGTAGTTATTCCATTTGGTCCATTCGGGCTTAAAAAAGCTGTTAAGAAAGAGGAGCACCGTAGCTGTAACCAGACAGAAAGCGCACACTCTCAGAAGAATTTTTGGATTCAATTTCACCTTAACAATTCCTCCTAATAAAAAATTTGTAAAAATCAGTCTATAAGATGATACCATATAATAGAGTCAATGTCAATGTTTAATTGTCCCACAAAAGAGCCTCTGAAACAAAAAACTTATATGTACTTTCATCAACAGATTGACTTTATCTGTCCGTTAATGTATAATGAGACCAATAACTCAAACCTGGGGTGAAAATATGAAAAAAATCAAAAATTCCATCGCTACGGATGTCAACGAAAAGCTGACCGTACGCGAATATGTCGCCTATGCCTCGAGCTCTGCAGTTTCGAGAGTCGGCGGCGCTATGAACGGCTTTTTCGGAGCACTCGTGGCTTCGACCTTTTTAGGTCTGAGCGAAGGCGCCTTCGCCACCTACAGCACCATCATCTTCTTCCTCGGCTTCTGGGACATCGCAAACGATGTCATCGTTTCCTCCTTCCTGGATAAAAGCCGTAAAAGCTTCGGCTCCTGGGGCCGCTTCAAGCCCTGGCTGATGATAATGATCATCCCCTTTAATCTCGTGGTCATTATGCAGTCCTTCCCTCTGAAGGAGTACTTCCCCGGTGTAAGCGACACCTTTAAGGTGGCCTATCTCGTTCTGCTTTATTTCCTCAATGACGCCTTCAGCACCTTCTACAATTCTGCTATGACGGCACTCAATGCGAGAAGAACGACAAACAACCTCGAGCGAGGCTATATTGCCGCCATCGACAGTATTCTCGGCTCTGCCATCGGCTCCATCGGTACATACATCGCCGCATTACTCCCCTTCCTGCTCCCGAATCTTTCAGATGCGGAAAGATATTTCTACGGCTACAGCGTAGTTACCATAGCCGCCATTCCACTGACCTTATGGAACATAATCGAAACCAAGGAAAGAATAAACGACCCTCCGAAGGAGGAAATGCCCAAGCTTCGCGAGGTTTATAAGAACATCCTTCATAACAAGCCTCTTATTCTTTTTATGGTTTCGGAAATCCTCAGCCTCGGCTTCGGCATCGGCTACAGTCTTATGACCTATGCCTTCATCGCCTGCTTCAGAGCTGAAACCTTCACCCTTACTCTCTTTGAGGGAACCGCACTGGAATTTACTTATGTTTATAACGACGGAAATTATGCGGCGCTTCTCTCCGTGGCCTCTCTTGCCTCCTTCGTAACGACGGGTATTTCTCTTTTCGCGGCACCTATCGTACGCAGATGGGTAGACGATAAAATCCTTTACATCGGTATGAGGCTCGGTACCTTCGTGTGCTACATAGGAATGTTCCTCTCCATTTATCCCTACGAGAAGCACGAGCCCCAGGATATATTTGTCAGAGTAGTTTTCTGGTACGCTCTCCACGGTCTTACCACCGGCTTTTATAACACTATTTCCGGTCTTATCCAGATGGCTGTTTACGACTACGGCGAATATAAATTCGGAGAAAGAAACGAGGCTACCGTCAGCGCACTCAAGGGTACTCTTTCCAGAATTATCACTAACTGTACCACCTATGTAACGAACCTTCTGCTCATTTATGTCGGCTACACACAGTTCGCAGACACACCCGAGCTTATGCCTATGGAGGCAAAAAAAGGTCTGCTTTACGCATTTTCGCTCTTCCCCGGTGTATCGGCATTACTGGCTGTAATTCCTATGTTTTTCTTTAAGCTGTCAGGTAAAAAGCACAAAGAAATCGTAAGCTTCCTCGAGGAGCGCAGACAGCATAACCTGGACGAAATCAATAAGGCGGAAGCGAAAAAAGAAGAAGCCGCGATGGCGGAATAAGCAGTTAAATCAGATAAATCAAAAAATCACCGAAATGCATCAGCAAATCGGTGATTTTATTTTTACCTGCGATTACGCATCGAGCTCGCCGAAGGCCTTGAGCCATTCTCTTTTGATAATCTCGTGGCCGAGAGCGGTGGGATGCACGCCGTCCTCCGTGAGAGCCTTGGCTGTGTGCTTCAGCGCCTCCTCATCGAGGATTTTACCCAGGTCTATGAATTTTATGCCGTACTTTTCGGCTACCCTTCTTTCGATGTCTGCCACCCTTGCCACACCGCCTCTGAACTGAGCATAACGGTCAGGCTGGTCGGGTCTGTTCTGTGTGGCAGAGCCCTCGAGAGCGAAGGCACCGAGGATGATAAATTTCGTGTCGGTAAGCTCCTCTGTAAGCTCCTCAAAGAGAATGTCATACATTCTTTCGAATCTTTTAAAGCCTGTGCCGTTATTCCAGTCGAAGTCGTGCCATACATCGTTTACACCGACCAGGAGGCTCATCACATCGGGCTTTATTTTGATAATATCTCTGATTATACGGGCGTAGACATCGAGAATTCTGTCACCGCCCACACCTCTGTTAATAAAGGTGTAGCCTTCGTCTCCGAGCTCTTTGGCTACCATAGCGGGATAGCCGGAGCCCATTTCGGTGGCGCCTCTTAACACATACTGTGTTTTCATATAAAGCTTCTCGATGATGTTTGACGGCAGGTCACGGGTTCTTCCGCAGTCGGTGATGGAGTCGCCCTGAAACAGAATTACTTTTTTCATAAATTACATTTCCTCCTTAAAGCTCAATCTCATAATGGTGAAGGAAAATACCGATAGTTCTGTTATAATCGAGCACATGAAGGACGGGGCCGTTTTCGCCCTCGGTGAAGGTCATACCCTCTGCCTCGATTTTATCTCCGCCTACATTTCTTTCCGCGGCAAGCTTTACCTCACCCGTGGTCACATCGACAGAGAGAATGTCTCTTATTTCACCCTTATCGTTATTATCCTTCGAAAGATAAAGCGTTCCGTCATAAAACTCCGCACCCTGTATACGCTTTACAGGCTCGGAAAGCTCGAGGGTTTTTATGTACTGCATAGAGCTGTTTACATCGTAAACGTGGATTTTTCCCGTCTGCGCCCAGACAGAAGCATAAAGATAGCCTGTTTCGCTGTCTACCGCACACCAGGGCACACCGTCGGGGAAATCAGAGGAAGGTAAATCGTAAACCTCGCCCGTGGCAGTGAGAGTTTCCGCGTCAAACACTACGATACAGGCAGCCACCTCATCTCCGCCCTCTACGGGTGCATAGATTTTACCGTTATAAAAGCTGATACCGCCGATGTGGTTATTACCTCTTTTTTCACACACAGCGGGAAGAGGATTAATGCTTTTACCGACCGGCTCCATAGTTTCGGCATCATACTTCGCCAGAGCAGTTATATCCACGGCGGTAATGGTACCGCTGGTGTAATAATACTCTCCGTCGGTGGTGATTCCCTGGCCCATTACGAGGGCATTCTCCATAATAAAAATATCTGTACCTGTCAGCGCGGCAGTATCTGTGCTGACGGCGGCAGGTGAAAACAGATAAGTGAGTGCCATAAGAACATAAATAAAAATTTCTCTGACTCTGATTAAAGCGTCCATCTTTTTTCTCCTTTTGTTTTATTGATTACATTATAAAATTTTACTCTGAAGATGTCAATATTTATCCGTTTCTGCTTTTATATTTTTCCACGGCAGAGACAAGAACGGGAATCAGTATAAGCTGAATGACGATGCCGGGCAAAGCATTCGCCACAGCACCCGCCCAGAAGGCGGAAAAAGTAAACTTCGTCACATCGAGACCCGCACAGCACAGCTGAACGAAGCCCCATACGAGTCTGCCCGCAACCATCGACAGAATGAGCGAGAGATAAAGGAAGCCTCTTTTTTTCGGTAAAGCCTTATGTAGTATTCCCGACATAAGACCGTAGGTCGCAAGCTCAAAGGCCATGGCGATCGCCTTCGGAAACAGCGGAGAAGGCATTCCCGCTATAAAGCAGCGAAGAAGCGGGGCGATAAAGCCCACGGCAAGACCCCAGGGACCCGAGCACAGATAACCGCACAGAATCACGGGAATATGCATCGGGCAAAGCTTCGCACCTATCTGGGGAATCTGACCCGTGAGAAAGGGCAGAACAAAGGACAGCGCTAAAAACATCGCTGAAAGGCTTAATTTCTGTATCTTTGTATTTTTCATATTATTTATCCTTTTTTCTTCATTTGACTCATTATATACGATTTATTTATTTTTGAAAAGCCTTTTTAATTATTTGTTTAAACTTTTCAAAACAAATACACTAAAACTGCCTCGATTATTTATACAAAACGGACATTGACCCCGAGGCTTTTTTATTTTATAATTAGAATAATAGAAGGGAGAGAAAATGTATGAAAAAATTATATCTCGACACAAAGGAAAAGATCTACCGTGCCACCGCCATTATTTTCATCGTTCAGCTTTTCGGCGCTTTGGGTGCAGGCTTTTTCTTCGTTATTCAGAATCTCTTTCAGACCTACCACATTTTCGGTCTGACGGGCGCTGAAACAGAGCCTACATTATGGTTTATCCTTTTCTGGGCGACGGACTTTTTCTTCGTGGCACTGGCGGTTATCGTGGCCTATCTTATCGCAGGCCTTCCCGCCCTGGCACCGGCGATGGCTCTTTCCGTCTACTTCGCCCATTTCACTTCGGAAGCAGGCAGTGCGGTAAGCGTTTATCCCTGCTTTTTCTCCACCCCCGAAAACTACTCCTCCGCCACAGCCATCGGCTATATGGGCTATCTCATTATGGCGGTTATTCTCGGCCTTCTCATAAAGCTTCTTTATGCCGGCTGGTCAAACCTCAAGCCGATAATCGGCAGAAAAATCGACGGTCTTCTCACCCGTGTGCGTAAAAAAATCAAATCTGTCCCCGAGACGCTTAAGGGTCTGGAAATAATCGAGGGCGTGGATCTCATCGTGCTCATACTCATCATCCCCGTAGCCTCTGCCGCCACCACCTTCGTACTCATAAGATACGGCATCGAAATGCCCTTCGCCTTCATCTCCGAGGCTTTGGGTAAGACACTTACGACGCTCTCCGAAACCAACCTCGCAGCGGCCGCAGTGCTTATGGGTCTTATGGTAGGCTTCGACCTCATCGGTCCCGTTTCCCTTTCTGCCTTCAGCGTGGCTACCGCCGCCTATTTCGCCACGGGGAGCGCCCGTCTCATCACCATTTACAGCGTGTGCTTCATCACCGTAGGCTGGACGGCATTTTTCGGTATACTTAACTGTAAGCTATTTAAAAAGGGTAAAACCGACACGGACGATATGAATCTTGCCACCTCGGGTCCCATCAATGCCTTTTTCGAAAACATAAAGCTCACCACCGCCTTCGCTATGCCCCTGGCCTGCAGAAGCCCCTTCACCGTTATTCCCGGTCTTATGGCGGGCTCTGCCGTCGGAGGTGCGGCTACCGCCCTTTTCGGCATCGTAAACACAGCCTACACCGACGGCTCTCTGCCGAGATATACCACCGGTAATTACACCTTCGGTGCCGTGGATTACACCTATGCGGAGCTTTTCGAAAGAGGAGAGATTTATATGAGCTTCACTCTCCCCCTTCGCTCGGGCGACTGGCTCACCTGCCGTATTCCTCTTTTCTTCATCATTCTCATCAGCGCCTTCCTCGGCGGTCTCGTCATTATGGCTCTCAAAGAGGGTGAGTACCGCTTCCTTTCAAAGAGAGGCTGCTTCTACGAAGCAAAGGGCGATTTCGTTTTAGAAATGCGTGCGTTCGGTAACAGGCTTCGCGACGAGCTGAAGAAAAAATAAATAAGATAAATATGAAATCGGTCATCCGCTTAAGGGCAGATGACCGAAATTTTTTATACATCATTTTTAACAAGGTCTTCGAAGGTTTCTCTTCTGACTGCGAGGAAGCTTTCTCCGTCCTTAAGCATTACGAGAGCAGATCTCGGTATGCGGTTATAATTCGAGGCCATAGAATAGTTATAAGCGCCCGTGGTAGCCACGGCGAGGATTTCACCTCTTTCGGGTCTCGGAAGAAGCACATCGGGCTGGATAATGTCACCGCTTTCACAGCATCTGCCCACCACATCGCATCTGAAATCAGCCTCTGTATTCATCCTCTCTGCGAGATATACGGTGTACTTCGAGCCGTAGAGAGCATAGCGCGGATTATCAGTCATACCGCCGTCCACGGAAACATAGTTTTTGTAGCCGGTGATTTCCTTAAGCGTACCTACGGAGTAAAGAGTCATACCCGCATCGGCTACTATGCTTCTGCCGGGCTCCATAAGAATTTTCGGCACGGAGATTCCGAGTCTTTCGCACTCTGAACTGATATGCTTTGCCAGAAGGTGAATATTAGCGGCAATATCTACGCCCGTATCGTTTTCGGTGTAGGCTACGCCGTAGCCGCCGCCCATATTGAGTATTTCTGCCTTAAGGCCGTATTTCTTTTCCATATCTGCGGCAAAGGAAAGCATAATGGTGGCCGCATCGAGGTAAACGCTTCCCTCCTCATCGAACACCTGGGAGCCTACATGACAGTGGTAGCCCATAATTTTCACGCTCTTAAGCTCTGCAGACTCCTTCACGAAGGCTTCGGCCTGTCCCGTTTCGATGGCAATACCGAATTTGGAGTCAACCTTACCTGTAGCCACGGCAGAATAGGTGTGAGGGTCGATGCCGGGAGTGAGGCGGAGAATAACCTTCTGCACTGTGCCTTTTTTTTCGGCAAGGTCATTAATCGCCCTCATTTCATACATATTATCGACCATAAAATAGCCCACACCGCATTCCATAGCATAGGCTATGTCTGCATCGGTTTTATTATTTCCGTGGAAAAAGGAGTTTTCCATAGGGAAGCCCTGACTGCAGGCAGTATAGATTTCTCCGGGAGAGACCAGGTCGATGCCCATTCCCTCCTCCTTCATTATCTTATAAATATATTTGAAGCAGGCGGCCTTGCCCGCATAAACGGGATGGCTTTCCTCACCGAAGGCCTCCTTCATAGCCTTCATATAAATGCGGCATTTCTCGCGGATACGGCTTTCGTCCATAAGATAAAGAGGCGTTCCGTATTCTTTGGCGAGACCGACGGTATCCTGTCCCGCAAAGGTAAGATGACCCGCGTCATTTATGCCGATATTTTCACATAACATAGCTTTCACTTCCTTATAAAAGATGCGCAATGATTTCTTCTTTTGCTACAGCGGAAAGGTCGGCAGGAGCCACATCGAAAACAGTTTTACAGCCGTAGTCTCCTCTTTCAGCCATACGGCAGACAGCTCTGGCGAAGCAGACGAGAACACTGCCCGTAAATCCGGGATTAGAGTCAAGAGTGAGCTTATATTCGATCACCTGCTTATGAGAGTCTCCGTTACCGGTTCTGCCTGTACGGATTACGGAGCCGCCGTGCGGAAGCTCACCGTGCTTTTCCTTCATCTCCTCGGCGGAAATAAAGGTAACGGTGGTGTCGTAGGGCTCGAAGTAGGCAGGCATAGTAACGATTTCTCTGCGGATTCTTTCCTTATCTGCGCCCTCCTCTGCCACTACATAGCATTCTCTTTTATGCTTATCGCGGGCGGTAAACTCGGGAGCCTCTCCGCTTCTTACTCTGTCCACTGCCTCCTCCACGGGAACGGTGTACTGGCGGGCATCGATGACGCCCTCTATGCGACGGATGGCATCGGAATGTCCCTGGGAAACACCCTTACCCCAGAAGGTATAATCGTTACCGTCGGGGAGAATACAGGAAGCGTAAAGTCGGTTAAGAGAAAACATACCCGGGTCCCAGCCGCAGGAGATGAGTGCAGTTTTGCCGCCCCCGAGAGCCGATTTATCCGTATTTTTAAAATGAGTGAGTATTTCGGAATGATTATCGTAGGAGTCGATAACATTAAAATGTCCGGCAAGAGAAGGAGTCATTTCGGGCAAATCCGTGGCACTGCCGCCGCAGATGATAAGCACATCGATTTTTTCCTTCCAAAGAAGAATATCGTCAGCGGAAACCACGGGCACTCCCTCTGTAGCTATCTTAAGACTTTCGGGGCTTCTGCGTGTGAAAACAGCCACCAGCTTCATATCGCTGTTTCTCTTTACGGCATCCTCTACACCCTTACCTAAATTTCCGTAGCCATAAATACCTATATTCATTTCATCACCTCATAGGAATAATATTCTGCTATTATAACATCACTTTTTTCCCAATGCAATATTTTATTCAAAAAAACGGGATTATACTACAGAGAACTGTTTATGACTTCATTATCTGCATAATATTCTCTCTCGCATAATCGGCTATCTGCTCACGCAGAGCTTCGTATCCGTAAAATTTTTCGTCAAAGGAGTCAAAGTCATATCTTTTCGTCTGTGCCTCATAGTCGGAAACACGGGTGATTTTAAAGGAAGACAGGTCGTTGACATCGATATTATTATCAGCGATAAAGCTGTCGTAAAGGCTCTTAAGCTCTTTGGCACCTACCGCCTCGAGCGCTCTGCTGACATAGGGTGCACACTCACTGCTCGAATTTACGAAGAACTGACAGAGACCCCCGTTATTAACCTCGGCATCGAGCCTTATAAGAGAATAAACCAGCTTCTGCTCCTCATTTATCAGAGAGCTTTTCATATCGAAAACAGCATCCTCACAAAGACATTCCACCGCACTGAAAAACTCTTCTCCGTCCAGAGCCAGAAGAGCCTCCTTGCCTGCCCTTCTTAAGCTTTTAGCCTTTTTCATATTTCTCGAATTAAAAAGTATCGTGCTTAAAATTCCCATAGTGTTTATCCTCTTTTATTTTTTTACACCCGAAACAATGTACTTTTCCTCATCGGAGACCGCAGTATCCGCCGGAAACAGCTCCGACAGCATTTCGACCATTTTATTTAGCCGGCAGAGGTGAGGCACAGCCGCGGCAAAGATTTATCTTGCCGTGGCCATTTCGGCAAGACCGAGCCAGAAGCTTTCATAGCCCTCGGGATAATCGTCGGTCGTTCCGCAATAGTCGCCGTGATCCATACCGTACACAGTTTTCAGATAATACCAGGAGCCGGGCTTAATGCTGTTTTCGCTTACCGCAGCCTCATAAGAGAAGGCGTTATCCTTTTCGTCCAAAGGATAAAGTGCACTCTTTAACGGTACCATACCGTCATTATTTGCCCATTCCTTATCCATCTTTATTCCGTCAATGGTAAGTCCCTGACTCATAATTAAAAGCCGAGTGGTAGCAGAGAAAATAGGTGTAGTGTCGTGAGTTTTCACCAGTCTTCCCCATTTGTTTTCCTCTGTAACAGTACCTGAAACTGAATAGTAGTAGGTATCAGGGCTCATTTTTATTTTTTCGTTAAGCTCCTGTGATCCGCCCACGGTAAGGTCAACACCTGCATTATCCTTTGCCTTGACATAATTTATGATTCTTTTAAG
This sequence comes from Acutalibacteraceae bacterium, assembly GCA_045588555.1. GTDB lineage: Bacteria > Bacillota > Clostridia > Oscillospirales > Acutalibacteraceae > UBA6857. Next base: position 25,219 of record JAZNEL010000033.1, read on the forward strand.
ACTGAAGTCAATCTTGCCCGTACCTTCATCGGGAGCGAGGCCGAAATGCGAAAGTGCCGGATCGGAGTTCATACCCGAAGAACCGCCGGAGGCATACATAAGATTAACCATAACCGCAATAAAGAAAAGCGGAGCTATAGGGTCAACGATAAGATTTGCTATCTGTGAGCCGTTATGACAGCCCGAGAGAGTGATGACACTGTGTACGGTTTTACTGTGTCCTCCCGTGAAAAGAGGTGAGGTTTCACTGCCTGTAGCTGCCATCTCAGCCTCGTCACCAAAAGCCATCAGAGAGGCAAAAAGTCTGCCGGCGGGGCCACCGAAGGAATGTCCGATGAGATTAATCGGCTCATCAGGCGACCACACCCTACCCATAAGAGGCTTGCCCTCGAAACTTCTGCCAAAGCGCGCGTGATTATGTGCCTCGGAGTGTGCCGCACCGTAGTCTACCACTGTTCCGGTCAGCTGGGCATAAATTTCGCAGGCTCTGTCCCACGCACTGTTTACGGGACCGACAGAAACAGCATAAGCCTCATAACCGTTTTCCGTGAGAAATTCAGTAAAATTACCCTCACCCTCGCTCATACCGGCACCGGCACCCCAGTAGGGATAGCTTTCCGTGATGGCATCATACTGTCCCCAACCACCAAGTCCGTGAATGAGAATAAATGGATAGTTATTGTTCCTTTCTGCTCCATCCTCGGCACAAGCAAAAAGACCGCAGCAGGACATCGTCATAATGAGAGCCATAAGGACCGATAATACTTTCTTAATCTTTTTCATAGCACATTCTCCTTTTTTCACTTAAAACTATTATAACAAAGTTTTCGGGATTTTTCAACAAAAAAGGATAAACAAAATAACAGCCGTAAATTCAGAAAAAACATACATAAAAGAATCAAAAAAGTAAAGAAAAACAACAAAAGAAATCAATTTTATCAAGGAAAGCATAACAAAAACGATGTAAAATTATGATATAATAAAATCAGCAACAGAAAAGGAGCTGTAACAATGGCACATTTCATTTATTCCGCATTCTGCGATGAATCGGGCGAAGCAACCGTCAGCGGTCAGATAGCCGCCTGTAAGAAAAACGGAATCACACATATGGAGCTGCGCGGCTTCGGTAAAGAGCTTAACATAAACAAGCTCTCCGTCAGGGAAGCCGAAGAAATGAAAGAAGAAATCGACCGCGAGGGAATGAGCGTGGCCTCCATAGGCTCGGGCTACGGAAAAATCAACATAAAGGAGGATTTCGCGCCTCATTTCGAGGCCTTTAAAAACACCGTAGAGGTGGCGAAAATTCTCCGTGCGAAATACATCAGAATATTCAGCTTTTATTTCAGTCCGGAGGACTCCTATGAAAAATACAGAGACGAGGTTATCCGCAGAGTAAAAGCGATGACCGATTATGCCGCCGGTGAGGGACTTCTCTGCTGTCACGAAAACGAAAAGGGCATCTACGGAGACACTGCCGAACGCTGTCTCGACATTCTCGAGGCCTGCGAGGGCAAGCTGCGGGCAGTTTTCGACCCTGCTAACTTCGTTCAGTGCGGTGTCGACACCTTAAAGGCCTACAGTCTGCTGGAGAATTACATCGAATATTTTCACATAAAGGATGCTCTTTATGGAAGCGGAGAGGTCGTTCCCGCAGGCGAGGGCGACGGAAATGTGGAAAAAATCCTGCACAGCTTCGACAGAAAAAAGAAAGCGGTTATCCTTTCTCTTGAGCCTCATCTGAAGGTGTTCAGCGGACTTTCACGGTTAGAGGCAGTAGTAAAAAGCGTAGCGAAAAACAAGGTCTCCTCCTACTCAAGCCACGCCGAATCCTTCAAGGCAGCCGCCGACGCTATGTATAAGCTCACCGATAAAATTCACCCCATCCGCTTCGGCATCATCGGTATGGGTAATATGGGCACCTCCCACGCGAAAAGCTTTCTGGCGGGCAAGATAAGAGGTATGCGCATCACAGCCGTAGCCGACACCGCGCCCGAAAAGCTTCTGTGGGCGAAGGAAAATCTCCCGTGGGCAAAGACCTACGCCACGGGAGAGGAGCTTATCGGAAGCGGAGAGACAGATGCGGTTATTATCTGTACTCCCCATTACTCACACCCCGAGCTGGTAATAAAGGCTCTCGGAAGCGGTCTTCACACAGTTTCGGAAAAGCCTGCAGGCGTTTACACGAAGCAGGTAAGGGAAATGAACGAATTTGCCGAAAAGCAGGACAAGGTTTTCGCGATGATGTTTAACCAAAGAACAAACTGTGTTTACAGAAAAATAAAAGAAATCGTCGACAGTAAAAAATATGGTGAAATCCGACGGGTAAACTGGATTATTACTGACTGGTACCGCACACAGGCCTACTATAATTCGGGCGGCTGGAGAGCCACCTGGGTCGGTGAGGGCGGCGGTGTATTGCTTAATCAGTCGCCCCATCAGCTCGACCTTTGGCAGTGGATATGCGGTATGCCCTCGAGGGTGCGTGCCTTCTGTCACGAGGGAAAATGGCACGATGTGGAGATCGAGGATGATGTTACTGTTTATGCCGAATATCCTAACGGAGCTACGGGTGTCTTCGTGACCTCTACGGGAGATTTTCCCGGCTCGAACAGACTCGAAATCACTATGGATAAGGCAAAGCTCGTCTGTGAAAAGGGCGAGAAAATCACACTCTTTGAGCTCGAAGAAGGTCTGACGGAAAACATAGCAGGCTGTGAAAACGGCTTCGCCCGTATTCCCTTTAAGGAAACCGAGGTAGAGACCGACGGCATCAACGACCAGCACCCGGGTGTGCTGAACGCCTTTTCCGACCGCATTCTTTACGGCACACCTCTCATCGCCGAGGGAACGGAGGGAATAAACGGACTGATGATTTCAAATGCCGCTCACCTTTCCTCCTGGACAAACGAAACAGTCACTCTTCCCGTCGATGAGGATAAATTCTGTTCACTGCTTAAGGAAAAAGCGGCTTCCTCAAAGAAAAAGGAAAATGTAATTTCAAAGGTCACCGAGGATATGAGCAGTACCTTTTAAGGAGAAAAAATTATGAGAGTTTCAGTGGTAGGCTGCGGTGCCGTTTCCCGTAATCACCTGAAGGTTCTGAAAAGCATAAAGGGCATCGTTATTTCATCAGTCACCGACATAAAAAAAGACCGCGCGGATGCGGCTGCCGAAAAATACGGCTGTAAGGCCTATTATGACTTTGAGACTATGCTCCGCGAGGACAGACCCGACAGCATTCACATCTGCACTCCCCACTATCTCCATGTGCCTATGGCTGTTTCCGCTTTGGAAAAGGGAATAAATGTGCTGTGCGAAAAGCCTTGCGCCATTTCAGCCGAGGGACTTTCACTTCTTCGTCAGGCGCAGGATAAAAGCAGCGCCCTGTTCGGTGTCTGCTTTCAGAACAGATACACGCAGGCCGTCACCGCCGTAAAGAAAATGACAGACAAAGAGCTTTTCGGCAGAATCCTTTCGGTAAGAGCCTTCGTGCACTGGAGCCGCGATGCCGATTATTACAGCGACGGCTGGCACGGCACACTCGAAAAGGAAGGCGGAGGCGTTACGGTAAACCAGGCCATTCACACACAGGATCTGATGAGATACCTCGCGGGAAGCGACACAGTATGCGTGACGGCGCACACCTTCAATGACAGTCTAAAGGATATTATCGAGGTGGAGGACACGGTACACGCCCTTTTCGAGTACGAAAACGGAATAAAAGGTCTTCTGAACGCTACTACCGCTTTTTCGGATAACCGCCCCGTTATGATTGACATAGTCTGTAAAAGAGCCACTCTGCGCATCGAGGGTAACAGGGTATACATCATAGGCCCGGGTAAAATAAAGCAGCTTCGTTTAAAAAATGCTCACGGCTTCATCGGTAAAAGCTATTGGGGTAACGGACACGCTCCCCTGATAAAGGATTTTTACGACTGCATAGAAAAAGGGCGCCCCTTTCCCGTGGATGCCTACGAGGGAGGAAAGGCCGTGGAGGAGGCTTTAGCCGTTTACAAATCGTCGAAATCGGGCGATAGAATATATCTGAAATGAGATGAGATTATGAAAAAATTACTCAAGCCGAGGCTTTACAGCGCACCGTGCATACAGAAGCTAGAAAAGCCGGTGCTTACGAAGGACGATGTGCCCTATGAGGCCTCGCTGATATTCAATGCCGGTGTCGCGAAATACAAGGGCAGATATGTGATGGTTTTCCGTAACGACTACGGACCTACGGAAAAAACCTATCCGAGAGTACGCTTTAAAACCTCTCTCGGTCTCGCCGTAAGCGACGACGGCATAAGCTGGAGGGTCAGCGAAAAGCCGATTTTTGACAATAAAAACCTCCTGCCCGAGGATGAAATCAAAAGGCTTTATGACCCGAGAATCACGGTAATAGACGGTAAGCCCTACCTCTGTATGGCGATGGATACCCGCCACGGTGTAAGAGGCTGTATTGCTGAAATCGACGATGATTTCGAAAAGATAAGCATTATCAGCGCTTCCGCACCCGATAACCGTAATATGGTTCTGTTCCCCGAAAAAATAAACGGAAAATATGTCCGCCTCGAAAGGCCCTTCCCTGTTTATTCCCGAGGAGGCAAGGACAGATTCGACCTGTGGCTTTCCACCTCACCCGATCTTAAATTCTGGGGTGAAACAGAGCTCGTTCTCGCCGTGGAGGATGTCCCCTACGCAAACGATAAAATAGGCCCTGCCGCTCCGCCCGTAAAAACAGACAAGGGTTGGCTGACGGTTTTTCACGCCGTGGACAGGGATGAAAGAAGACGGAAAAACGGATGGGAAAGAAAGTGGAAAAAAAGATACTGTGCAGGTATTATGCTTCTCGACTCTGACGATCCCACCAGGATCATCGGAATGAGTAAGCTTCCTCTCATCGCTCCCGAAAGCTTTTACGAAACACAGTCGGGCTTCCGCAGACACGTAATCTTTCCCGGAGGAATGATACTCGAGGATGACGGTGAGGTAAAAATCTACTACGGAGCTTCGGACACCGTGGAATGTCTCGCCACAGCGAAGGTCGATGACCTGATAGCGCTCTGCACCGAGAAAAGGAAATAAAAAAACGAACAGATATGTCGGCAAGGTAACCGTCATATCTGTTTTACTTTTATCTGTGTTTACGGCGGCGAGCCTCGGCCCCGCTCTTTATCACCGCCGCACCGCCGCACAGCAGAGCGGAAATGACGGTGATAATAAAAATGCATACGAAGACCGCATTCCAGCCCCTCGTATCGGCTATTCTGCCGAGCAGGGAGGCGGAAAGAGTGCTTCCGACATAACAGAAGGTGTTCAGCAGTCCCGCCGAAAGACCCGAGTCGATTTTATCTCTCGAATAAAGAGGAATCACACTCGTTATGACATTATTTACTGCCGCCATCAGACAGGCTATGCCTCCGAAAAGCAAAAGAGTCAGAGGCACCGATTTGAGCTTCAGAGTGAGAATTATCAGTCCCGACAGAATCAGAGCGGCAAAATAGAAAATACCGTTAAGTGCATTTTCGTCCTTTTGTCTTTTATGCAGTGCGTTTACCAGAGATGTGCCGAAAATCGAAAGCACGGGAAGAAGCAGAGTAACTATGATGGAAAGGGACGGAGCTACACCGAACTCCTCCTTTAAAATGGAGGGAACCCAGGTAGTGATTCCATCCTTTATGAAGCCGTTTGCCACAGCAGAAATAAGAATAACGGCCAGGAAAGCGAAAAAAGCAGGCTTAAGGGACAGTCTGTCAAGCCTTTTTTCCGCTGTGAGCTCTGCCTCTCTCCTACCCTTCTGCAGACCGGTCATTCCGACGAACCACAGTACGGCTACCGCGCCCGCCAAAGCCGACGAAACATAAAAAATCAGAGTCCAGCTCATACCGAGATAAGAAAAGAGTGCCGCCAGGCCGTAGGCGAGGAAGGTGCCCGATGCCACGGTAGTGCTCATAACCATAACTGCCCGCGAAAGCTTACTGTCGGCCAGATTATCGGAAAGTGTTTTAATGAGTGACGACCAGAGGACAGACTGAAAAACACCGTTTAAAAGCCAGAGATACTTCATCCCGTCCGTTCCCTGACAAAGAGTCATCGCCAGATTAATCACCGAGGATGCCCCCAACGAAACGGCAACAGAATATTTAGTGTTATATTTTTTGCACAGCAGGCCGTTAACGAGCTGACCCGCTCCGTAAGCGAAAAAGAAAAACGAGCTTACGGCTCCCGCCGCTTCCTTGGTAGTGCCGAGCTGTGAAAGGATTTCCACCATTGAGGCGTTGTAGTTAAGTCTTGCCACATAAGCGCAGGTGTAGGCCGCCCAGCACAGAAAAATGAGAAAATTCGATTTTTTACCGCTTAATGCGCCTACCATATTATTCACCCGTTCCCCTGTTCAGCTCTCTGTCAAAATCTCCGACAAAAAGATTTTCCTGTGTGACGAGACTTCCTTCGTCCGGGTTTTCGAAAATAATCCCGTAATTAGGTGAGCCCTTCGTCTGCGATAAAAGGAAAGCATTGTTTCTTATTTCCGTATAACCGACCTGCGGTCTGAAAATCACACAGCCTCGGCTCCTTCCGTTTATTCCGCTGAAGCCGTCAAAGATATTATTCTCGATAAGAATATTATAATGTCCGCAGTCGTCGTGATGACCTATGGCGGGAAAGCCTGCACATTTAAAGAGATTATTTCTTATTTTTATGTTCCTGCAGACAGTATCATCCCTGCAAAAATCGATAAGCTCTCCGTCACAGTTATAAACCGGCCCGTAAGAGCCCTCACGCGAAAGGTCCAGCTGTATCATCTCATTACGCAGAGCTTCGGGAACAGCCGTATACGATGCTCCGTCAAAAATACAGTCTTCAATCACAGCATTTTCCGTGGAATTTATCTCTATCATATGCCAATAGGCGCAGTTACGGAAGCGACAGCCCGCGATGCGTATATTACGGCAGTGCACCGTGTTTACCAGAGTCGAGTGCTCCTTCAGATTTTTATTTCCGTCGAAAATTCCGCCCGAAATAATGACATCGTGTGTGCCCTCATAACCGCTCTGACCCGGCTCGGAATAAGAAGCGAGAAGATACCTCGTCAGCACCTCGCTTCGGTCGCTTCTTAAAATAACAGCCTTATCGGAAAGTCTGAAAATCTGGTTTGAATAGAAAATAAGCGCCGCAGAAACGAGATATGTTCCGTCGGGGAAATATACCGTGCCGCCCTCTCTCACCGAATCAATGCATTCCTGTAAGGCCTTCGTGTCATCGTGGATACCGTCGGCAAAAACCCTTTTATTATCTGTTACTTTTATGAAATTCATTTCTTTCCCTACCCCTGTTAAACAGCTGTAAGCCGTATTATTTATGCGGCTTTTTGTTATTTCTACGAAAAGAGAACAGCCTCCCCGCTTTCGCAAGGAGGCCTCCCTTCAGTTCCATTCCTTGTTCATAACGGCAAATGTCATTCTCTCCTGGATGCTTGCTTTGCCGTGTTTCGTACCCTTGCCTCCGTGGTCGGAGGTTACGATGATGAGCCAGTCCTCTGTGTCGTAGGTTTCTCTGGCCTCGATAGCCTTGATAACCTCGTAGCCGCAGGCATCGGACTGCACAAAGGCTTCCTTATATCCGGGATTATTTACGGAGAAGCCGTAGCTGTGACCCTCCGAGTCCGTATGCTCGTAGATTACAAACAGGAAATCTGCACAGGCCTCATCAGCGATTTCAGCCAACACAGCCTCGTGGGATGCATCGTTATCGTCGCATTTATTAAAGGTAACGGGAAGTGCGTGCTCACTGCAGTACTGTGTCTCGGGAAGATAAGTAGCATTTTTTCTCGAAAAATGTCCCGCCCACTTTGTAATGAAACTCGCGCTGCCGATGATACCCTCCTCTGTGAGAGTGGTCATAAGCGTCTTTGCTTCCATAGATTTGGGAATGTCATTAGCCGTTACACCGTGAACATCTGCCCACTGACCGGTGAGTATGGAGCACCAGCCGGGAGCTGTGGAGGTAGCCTGGGTGTTCGGCTCGGGATAATTCACGCCGCCGCAGTATGTAAGGTTATTTGAGCCACCCTTTCCGAGAAGATAACCGATAGCGCTGTTTTCCTGCTGTACCTGAGTCAGTACATCGGCACGACAGCCGTCATAACCGATGATTATGGCCTTCTTTTCTGTTTTGCCCTCGGGAAGCTCCGAGCGGAAATGGTCATCGATGAATTTATATAGGTCGGTCTGGGGATATGCGGTCTCGATACTGTTACCGTAGTCGACGGAAGCTACATTCTGTCGGTATAATTCCTCGGTATCGTTTTTATCCCTGGCGTATCTGGTCATATAAAGGTAAATACCTCCGCCGATAAGTGCGAGAACGAGAACGGCAGATATAACAGCCGTAATTAATTTCTTTTTATTTTTCATTTTCTTTTCTCCTGTCTTTATTCAGCCTTTGCCTCTGTGGCTTCGTTTTCTTTATGACGCTCTGCTCTGATCACTTCGAGCTCGCGGTACATCTGCTCCTTCTTTTCTCCCTCGATGTTATAGAAGAATTTAAGAATAAGAGCCTTAAGAACATTAGCGGTCGTGTAACCGAAGAGAAGGAATGCGAGTATCCATAAGCAAACATTAAGGTAATTCGGCTGTGCCTGCATAGTTTTAACGAGATCGCCCTCTGCCGAAGAAAGATAACCTACTGCGGCAACCATAAAGGGAAGAGAAACATCCTTTACATAGTTACAGAAGGAGTTTATCCAGCCGGGAACGATGCCCTGTATGGCTTCGATTCTGTCACCGGTCTGCCACTCCAGATAGTCGAGAAATTCCACATTGAAGTGAGAGTTCGAAAGCTCCTGAATACCGATACCGATACCGAAAATGAAATAGAAGGCGTAGAAGAAGATGCTGTTCCAGCCCTCGAAGAAGCGGATTCCCATCTTTGCCTCGACAAAGCAAATGCCGAAAAGCACTACTGCTGAAACAGGGGTATAAATACCGCAGAATTTGAGAAGCTTCGTGGGCTCGTGCTTCTTTGAAAGCTTGGTACAGATGAGATTACCTACGACTGTACCGATAGCGGTGGGAAGTGTGAGCAGAAGATTATTCGAGGAGCCTACGGTAATGGCCGCGAGATAGGTTGACATCCTTCCGAGCCACGCAAAAGCGTTTACCCACTGCATTGCGTGATAAGCGACATAATTTCTGTGCTTGAAAAGTGAGAAAAGGGTTTTTGTGATTTTCGTGCGCTTTACGGGATATTCGATTCTTTCTCTGCAGAACACACCGACCATCAGATTACCGAAGGCGGTAACAGCGGCAGCTACGATTGCGAGAGTCATATACATCGCATTTTTGTCGTCGCTGAAAAGTCCGTAAATAAAGGTGGAAAGATAAGCTCCGCCGTAGCCTATGTAATAGGAAAGCTGCCATATCGTTGCTACCTTCTTCTTTTCCTTATGGTTAGGAGAAATAACCTGAACCAGATTCTGTCCCGCGTTATTAAAAGCATTAAAGAAGGTCTGACAGCAGGCGATAATGTAGCGGAAGGCAGTCATCTGCTGAACAGACCAACCCTCGGGAACATAGAAATACAAGGCCGTGAGGGTAAACATCGGGATAAGACAGATAAAGTACCAATGACGGTATCTGCCGTAACGGGTTTTCCATCTCTGAACCACAAAGCCGGTAATGACACCCATCGCAATACCTAAAATGGTAGTGAGTGTGGTCTGCACGGCTGAAATCTGTGCTATCTCCTCCGCACTTACACCGACGGGGCCGAAGTAAAGCTCGAGCAGGAATGCAGTAGCGAGGGTACCCGTAAGAGTGGTACCGAACTGTCCGCCTGCCCGTGAAAGCATAATACATACATACTCAAATGTGGTTATGTACTTGCCCTCGCTGTGATTAAGAGCTCCCTGCGGTATCTCTGTCGGGGCAAGATTTTTCTTTTTACTCATCATATCATCTCCAAGGTTTTATTTAGTAAATTTTAACACTATTTTTGCGTTTCTTCAAGTGTTTTAGTGAATTAGTACAATAAAATTAAATACAGATAAATAATTCGAGGTGACGGCAAACATAAATACAAGCGAAAATCATCCCACTTTAGTGAACGGATTTTCGCTTGTTAATACATATCATTTCAGAACCTTATATAAATAAATTTCTATTCTTTTCCTAAAAAAAAATTAGAGCGAAGCAGAAAGAAAAAATACCGTAGACAACTTATCTCTGACAGTCAGTTAAAGCAATTCAATATCAGTTGCAAGTTGTTCAGCATATATCAGCAAATAATTCTTGGCCATGCAATCACATCCTTTGCAACGATTATACTATAAACCCTCAATAAAATCAACGGCTTGCCGTTGTGTATCATCAATTCCGCAAGGAATTGCATATCATCAAAACGAAGTTTTGTATATCATCAAGCCGACAGAAATACACGCTTTGCGTGATGATATACCAAGCCTGTCGGCTTGGATAAAAAAATTAAGGACTTCTATTGAAGTCCTTAATTTTTTGGCCTTACTACCCAATTCTGAACCACAGTTCGTTAATTTGCAAATTTTATGGTTTGAATCTAAAAGATATCTATTACTAAATTACAATCAATCATATTCGTATTGAATTTTCGGAGCAAATCGTGTATAATAAATCAAAAACATATTCTTTATATGCTCCGCACTTACAAGCGGATAAGGGTAGGATGGATTATATGGAATTTCAAAACTATTTCCCCATATGGAATAAATTAAACTCTGTTCACCAAGGACATATACTCAGTTCATTGATCACCCGCACGGCAAAAAAAGGAACGGTGATCCACAACGGCGGAGATGACTGCACAGGGCTCTTGCTGGTAAAGTCCGGTCAGCTTCGCGCTTATATTTTCTCCGATGAAGGACGGGAAATCACCATTTACCGTCTGTTTGATCGGGATATGTGTCTGTTTTCCGCATCCTGTATGATGCGCTCTATTCAGTTTGACATCACCATTGAGGCCGAAAAGGACACTGACCTTTGGATCATTCCGGTAGAGGTCTATCAGAATATTATGGCCGAGTCCGCACCCGTAGCGAACTACACAAATGAACTGATGGCCACCCGCTTTTCCGATGTGATGTGGCTTATTGAGCAAATTATGTGGAAAAGCCTTGACAAACGCGTTGCCGCCTTCCTTTTGGAAGAATCCGCTATCGAGGACAGCGACACGCTGAAAATAACACATGAGACCATTGCGAGTCACCTTGGCTCTCACCGCGAGGTCATCACCCGAATGCTTAAATATTTCCAGAACGAAGGCATGGTCAAGCTCTCCCGCGGTACAATTGAACTTACCGACAAACCCGGATTAGAAGAACTTAGTGACCAATAAACGATGTCCGCCGACGCAAAACGCACGGCGGACATTTACTTTTTAATTAGTTATCCATTCCGCAGGCAGTGGCACACTCGATCAGCGCGCGGTCGTTTGTTACCGCATCATAAAAACGGAAGCCTCCGGCAAAGTTATATGCAGTATAGCCGTTACCTTCCAAAATACGGCTTGCGATGTAACTTCGCAGACCGCTTTGACAGATCACGTACACAGGCTTGCCTTTTTCCACCTCGTCAAGCCGTTCCCGAAGCTCATCAACAGGGATATTCTTAAAGCCTTCAATATGACCTTGACTATACTCCCAAACAGTTCTTGTATCAAGCAGGGTTACACTTCCGTCACAGGGCAGTTTGTCTGCATCCTCAAGATGCCATTGCTTGAGCACGCCCTTTGCAATGTTATCAATCATAAATCCTGCCATATTCACAGGATCCTTGGCAGAGGAATAAGGCGGCGCATACGCAAGGTCAAGATCCTTCAGGTCGGTTGCCTTCAACCCTGCACGAATGGCAGTAGCAAGCACGTCAATACGCTTGTCCACGCCATCGTATCCGACGATCTGTGCACCAAGCAAACGGTAGGTATCTTTTTCAAAGATGACCTTTATAGTCATCACCTTACCGCCGGGATAATAGCCTGCATGGCTCATAGGCGAAAGGATAACCGTATCTGCATCAATCCCCGTCGCCTTTGCAGTTCGTTCGTTGATGCCGGTGAGGGCCGCCGTCATATCAAAAACCTTGATAACCGAGCTGCCCTGAGAGCCTTTATATCGGCTGTCAAGTCCGCAGATATTATCCGCGATAATGCGTCCCTGTTTATTGGCAGGACCTGCGAGGGAAATCAGTGCATCCTCGCCCGTAACGAAGTTTTTCACCTGCACTGCATCGCCTGCGGCGTAAATATCGGGAACCGAGGTTTCCATACGGTCGTTGACGACAATCGCACCCTTGATACCAAGTTCAAGACCTGCTTCTTTGGCAAGAGCCGTATCGGGAGTAACACCGATGGCGAGCACCACCATATCGGCATGAAGAGGTGCATCATCCTTCAGCAGCACACGAACGCCGCCGTCTTTTTGTTCGAAGCCCTCCACCGC
>JAZNEL010000034.1:0-34528 GCA_045588555.1 Acutalibacteraceae bacterium
CACCACCGTTTTAGTAACAAGAACAATCTTTCTCTTCGTCGACAAGGGCTGGAAATGTCCCTACACCAAGCTTGCTATCCCCGCAGAAAGCCTTTTCGTGGTCGCTCTGTGGGTTTGCTTCATCCTTTCAAAAACTCTCTATTAATGAATTGAGGAAACATATATGATTTATCCCATTATTCCCAGACCGCAGAAAATTACTGTCGGCGACAGCCCCGTTTTCACTCTCACGAAATTCTGCGAAATCGAGGGGGCAGAAGGCTTCCCGAAGGCAGTAAGCAGTCTGAAAAAATTTCTCGGTGAGAGCTTTTCTCTCGAGCTTCTCGGCACGGGCAAGGGAAAAATCAGTCTTGCCCTATGTGAGGAAATCGGGAGTGATGAGGGGTACACCCTTTCCGTAAGAGAAAACGAGGTTATCATCAGAGGGAAAACAGAAGCCGGGATCTTTTACGGCATACAGACCCTGAAACAGATGCTTATGTACGGTGACCTTACTCTTTGCCGTACAGAAATAGAGGATGAGCCCGCCTTCCCCTACCGAGGCTTTATGCTCGACTGCGGACGCTACTTTTTTACCGTAGAAGCAGTTTTCGTCTTTCTCGAAATTATGGCTCTGCATAAGCTTAATCATTTCCATTGGCATCTGACCGATGATCAGGGCTGGAGATTTCAGAGTGAAAGTCAGCCTCTGCTGACGGAAATCGGCTCCTACAGAAGCCATACCAACTTTAACTCCGTACCTCACAGCGGTTATTACACCGCAGAGGATATGAAGGCAATAGTGGAATATGCCCACTCTCTGCATATAAAGGTAATTCCGGAAATCGACACACCCGGTCACACCGTAAGTGCCATCGCCGCCTATCCCTTCCTTTCCTGCTTCGGGCGGAATATGGTTACGGCTACGAAATGGGGCGTCAAATACGATGTTCTCTGCGTCGGAAAGGAAAGCACCTTCCGCTTCATCGAGTCAGTTTTAGACGAGGTAACGGAAATTTTTACCGACGGAATCATACATATAGGCGGTGACGAGGTGCCCACAGCACGCTGGGAGCTGTGCCCTCACTGTCAGAAAAGAATGAGGGACGAGGGGCTCAAGGAAACCGAAGACCTTCACACCTACTATCTCGACAGAATAGGCGAATATCTGCGCGGCAAGGGCCAGCAGGTGATTATGTGGAACGACCGTGTAAAGGAATATATGCCCGACAGCTCTCTCTGCTGGCAGTTCTGGAACACAGAAATGGACCGAAAGGACATAGAGGGCGAAATAAAGAAGGGACGCTCCTTTATTATCTCACCTGAAAAAGCCTATTATCTCGACCTCCCCTACGGTCTGACAGACCTCAGGGTCTGCTATGAATACGACCCCTGTATCGAGGGTCTGACCGAAGAAAGCAGACATCTGCTGAAGGGTGTCGAGGCCTGTCTGTGGACGGAATTTGTTCCCGATATGGAAAAAGCCGGCTACTGCCTCTTCCCCCGTCTCGGAGCCATAAGTGAAAGTGCCTGGACGAGAAAAGAGAACAAAAGCTACGACAGCTTTTGCGAAAGGCTCAACGGCTATTATAAGCACATCAAGGCAATCAATATGAGCTATGCTACGGTTAAACAGGCTGTTCCTACAGGCCTCCGAAGGAAAGCCTCCTGTCTTTACTGGGAAAGAAGAAGACTATGCTGGGGCGGTCTCGAAAATGTGATAATAAACAAAAAATTAGAAAAGATGTACTCAAAAAAGGAGAAACAAAATGATTAATCTGATTCCTATGCCAAACAATCTCACCGTAAAGCAGGGTGACTGCTTTATTTATAAAAACAGAGTGCTTCTGCACATTGACGAGGAGCTCTCCGACATCGGAAAATTCGTAGAGAAATGTCTCTGCGTAAAAACCGAAAAGGCTGAAAGCGAAAGCCACCTCGAGTTTATCTACGATGACACCCTCCCCGAGGAGGTCTATACCCTCCGGGCAGAGGGCTACGGCATAAAGGTTTTCGCAGGCACCTACAGCGGCGCCTTCTACGGTCTGATGACTCTTTCACAGCTTATTCTCTCCGATAAAGATGACAGTGAAACTCTCACCTGTCCCCGGCTCATAATCGAAAAGGATTCGCCGAAATATGGCTGGAGAGGCTTACAGCTCGACGAAAGCCGTCACTTTTTCGGCAAGGAAACCGTAAAAAAATATCTCGACTTTATGGCGATGTATAAGCTTAACCGCTTCCACTGGCACCTGACCGATGACCAGGGCTGGAGAATCGAAATAGAAAAATATCCTCTCCTCACGGAAATCGGCTCCTGCAGAAAGGGAAGTCAGCTTCACGCCTGGAACTGCCCCGAATACGAGGATGTACCCCACTGCGGCTATTATACGAAGGATGACATAAGAGAAATCCTCGATTATGCAAAGGAAAGATGCATCGAAATCATTCCCGAAATCGACTTCCCCGCACACTGTGCCTCTGCTATCGCCGCATATAACCGACTGGCCTGCCGTAACATTCCCTGTGAGGTTTTCGACTTCTGCGGTGATGTTCTTGCCAAAGAAAAGGGACTTAAGGACTGGAACAGACCTCTCTGTCTGGGCAAGGATGAAACCCTCGCTTTCGTAAAGGATGTAGTGTCCGAGGTCGCTGACCTTTTCCCCTTCCCCTATTTCCACATCGGCGGCGACGAAGCTCCCACGGGCGAATGGAAGAAATGCCCCGACTGTCAGAAGCGCATTAAGGATAACGGACTCAAAAACGAGATTAATCTGCAGGCCTGGTTCACCAATGAAATCAACGCCTTCCTTAAGAGCAAGGGTAAAACTATGGTTGGCTGGAACGAGGTTCTCAATTCCAAAAACACGGATACGGATGTTATCGGTCAGTACTGGACCACGAGAAAGGGCGAGAATGTTATCAGACACCTTAAAAAGGGCGGCAGTGTCATCCTTTCCCTTCATAAGGATTTTTACTTCGATATGGCCTATGACTACTGTACACCGAAGGGTACATACACCTATAAGCCCGAAAAATCGAAGATTAAAAAGGAGCTCAAAAGCCGTGTCCTCGGTATCGAGGCACAGATGTGGACAGAATGGATTACAAACGAAGACCACATCTTCTTTATGCTCTTTAACCGCGGTCTTGCCTTAAGCGAAAACGCGTGGACAGAAAATAAAAATTATAAAGGCTTCACCGACCGTCTCCAAAGCCATAAGGCCTTTATGGACAAAATGGGTCTCTACTACGGTAACGACCACATAACGATGAAGAAAAACAAGGGCTACAAAAAGAGACAGACCAAAAAGAACGGCATATCCATAAAGCATAACGATGCAGAGTTCAGACTCGACGGCATTTATAATAAGCAAACGGCGAAGAAGGCGAAATTAAGAGCCAAGAAAAAGGCCGCCCGTGAAAAGAAAGAACAGAACGCCAAAGGTATCGAAGAGCTTTTTGACGAAGCAGTAATAAAAATCGCCGAAAAGATAATGACAGAGGAATAAGCAGCAAAGGGCTGTTACGGTAAGAAACAGAAGATGTTTCCTTCGCTCCGAAGACGTATGATTATACTTCGGGAGGGGCGAAAAAGCATCCGAAAAAGCGAATATTTATTATATTCGGCACCGCGTTATTCCGTATAACAATTAACAGATGTGTTTTCAAAGGCATAAGCAGCTTAAACACATCTGTTTTTTGCTTTGCTGTTTGGTCTGTGCTTACCGGGCACACCCCTTTGTTATTGACAAAATGTAAATTTAAGGATATTATTATTTTAAGGAGATGATAAATATGAAAAAAATCAAAGGCCTGATCACATTTTTCTTTTCGGCACTCATAATTTTAAGCTTCTCCGCCGTCATTTCTTTAGGTGCGGATAATATAACCGAGCTTTCGGTTACCGCTCCCGTAGGAGAAGAAACTGTTACTGTAAAATGGTGGAAAAGCGGTGAAAGCTGTTATCTGTTTTTACCCTCTGATGCGGACAGAGAAAGCCTCACTCTTTCTTACACGGCAGAGGATACTGTTTATGTTAACGGAGAAGCCGTAGAAAGCGGTGACACGGTCTCACTAACAGAAAGCACTGCACCCTACCGGCTTATCTGCGGAGAGACGAATTATTCGCTTTATGTTTTTTCCTCGCAGAATCTTCCCTCCGTTCATATCACCACCGAAAGCGGCTCTATGGAAAAGGTTCACGCTGACAAATCCTACAAAGAGCCTGCAAACATAGTGATTTATGACGGCGGTCAGCCCGTCATAGAAAAAGAGCTGGAGTACATCAAGGGCAGAGGTAATGCCAGCTGGACATACGCTAAAAAGCCCTACAACATAAAATTTGACAAAAAAACAGACCTTTTCGGTATGGGTAAAGCCAAAAAATGGAGTCTGCTGGCAAACCTTGTCGACAAAACCGTTATGAGAAACAGTGTGGCCTTATCCCTGGCTGATGAATTAGGTATTCCCTTCGCCTCGAAATATATTCATATTGACTTATATGTCGACAACGAATACTACGGAAACTATCTGCTCTGCGAAAGCGTAGAGGTCGGCGAGACCAGAGTAGACATTACTGACCTGGAAAAGGCTACGGAGGAGGTTAATCCCGATCAGGAGCTCGATGAATTTGCTCCCGGCGGTGTACAGGAAACGAATTACAGAAAATTAACGGCTGGCTCCCGTAAGTGGGTAGAAATACCAAATGACCCCGATGACATTACCGGCGGTTATCTCCTGGAATATGAGCTTCCCGACCGTTATGTAAATGAGCCCTGCGGATTCATAACTTCACGCAACCAGACCATCGTCATAAAAGCACCCGAATATGCCAGCGAAAAGCAGGTAAAATACATAAGCTCACTTTATCAGGAGTTTGAAGATGCACTTTACTCTGAAAGCGGCTATAATTCACTCGGCAAGCATTACACGGAATATATAGATACCGAATCCTTTGCCAGAATGTATCTTTTCCAGGAATTTACCAAAAACCTCGATGCAGCTATCACGAGCTTTTTTATTTACAAGGACACAGACAGCGAAAAATTTGTAGCCGCACCCGTATGGGATTTCGACAGAGCTCTGGGCGATAATTTTATCCGCCTCGGTACAGATATAGGAAATCCCGAGGGCTGGTGGGCAGGAATAACCTATCACTGGAGCGAAAACGCAATAAAAGGCCATCCTACCGTGCTCAATGCACTTTACCGTCACGATGATTTCTTTAAGCTTGCCTCTGAAATGTGGCACGAAAGCTTTTCTCCCATAATAAACGAAGCTTATCTTTCTTCTGTGCGGGATTATTCCGAGCTACTTACTGACTCTGCAGTTATGAATGCTGTACGGTGGAACAGCTTCTCAACCTCCGATTACCTGTCTACCGCAGACAGCTATAAAGGCTTTGTCGAAGAAAAGCTCATTTCCTTCATCTCTAACAGAAAAGCTTTCCTTGACAAGGGCTTCTCGGACACCTCGGTAAGGGTATTTTACGAAAGTAACGGAGGAATCGGAAATATGTATAACGAGAGTGCCGTAAGCATAGGCGAAAGCATCTCTCTGCCCGAATGTACTTTTACCCACTCCTCTTTGATTTTTGACAGCTGGAACACAGAGGCTGACGGAAGCGGAAGCACCTATATGCCAGGAGATGCCCTGATGATGAACAGCAGTATAATTACCCTTTATGCTCAATGGACCGAAATACCCGCTGAAGAACCCGAAGCACCGGAAGAACCTGATGAACCCGAGGAAAGCTTAAACTTCTTACAGAGAATTTTCAAGGCCGTTTCCGATTTCTTCAAAAGGATTATAGAGTTTATAAAAAATATGTTTTAAAAGCTCAACAGTATTAGCACCTCACTTCATTTTGATTTCATATAGGGGCGTAAAAATCGCATAAGTCAATACAAACAAGGGACCTTTGAGGATTTTGAAAATCCTCAAAGGTCCCTTAAAGCTTTTTAGGTTTTTAATGATAAACGCTGACTTACTACCTTTTTATTCTGCTTTGAAAAATTCGTAGCAGGCTCTGTAGGTGCTGTAAACATCAGTCTTTGACACTACCTCGTAGGGGGCGTGCATAGAAAGGACGGGCACACCGAGATCCACTACATCTACGCCGAGATTTGCGATATACATAGCGACAGTTCCTCCGCCGCCCTCGTCTACCTTGCCGAGCTCACCGATCTGCCAGGAAACATCAGCGCCGTCCAAAATCCTGCGGATTTTACCGACAAATTCGGCACTGGCATCGGAGGTACCCGATTTACCTCTGGCACCTGTGTACTTGGTGATTACTGCGCCGTGATTAAGAGCGCAGGCATTATACTTATCGTGTACGGAGGGGAAATTAGGATCGAAGCCTGCATTTACATCAGCGGAGAGACATTCGGATTTTGAAAGAGCATCTCTGCCGTCCACACCGTCAAGCTGTGCAAGGTCCTCGATAAAATACTTAAGATAAGCGGAGTTAAGACCTGTGTTACCGTCGGAGCCGATTTCCTCTTTATCAGCCAGAACTGCCAGAACGGTGCGTTCGGGAATCTCGCTGTCGAAAACAGCCTCACAGGCAGGATAAGCGCATACTCTGTCGTCGTGACCGTAGGCACCGATAAGACTTCTGTCGAAGCCGATGTCAGCCACAGGGAAGGCAGGAACGAGTTCAAGCTCTGCAGAGATGAAATCCTTTTCCACGATACCGTACTTTTCGTTAAGAAGCTTCAGAATATTAAGCTTTACGAGCTCACTGCCCTTATCTGCTTTAAAGGGACGGGAGCCGATGAGAATGTTCAGCTCTTCGCCTCTGATACCGTCGGAGAGAGTACGCTGACCCTGCTCCTTGCCGAGATGGGGAAGAAGGTCAGTAACCACAAATTTGGGCTCACACTCCTTTTCACCGATGTTTACCTTCACGCTCGTACCGTCAGCCTTAATGATAACACCGTGGAGAGAAAGAGGAATAGCTACCCACTGATACTTTTTGATACCGCCGTAGTAGTGTGTTTTAAAATATGCGAGCTCACTGTCCTCATAAAGAGGTGTGGGCTTTAAGTCGAGACGGGGAGAGTCGATGTGAGAGGCGACTATCTTCACGCCGTTTTTCGCACCCTGCTTACCCATAAGAGCGAGAATAACGCTCTTTCCTCTGTTATTGAGATAAACCTTATCACCGGGCTTGTAGGTCTTTGTTTTATCAAAGGCGACAAAGCCCTTTTTCTCTGCCTTTTCGATAATATAATCGACACATTCTCTTTCCGTTTTAGCGTCGTTCAGGAACTTCATATAGCCCTCACAGAACTTGTCTGCCTTGGCTACCTCCTCCTCGCTCATCGCCACGGAAAAATGCTCCTTTTTCATCATAAGCTCTTCCTTAAGAAGCTCTGCTGCGCTTTTTTCTTTTTCCATATTAATCTTCCTTTCCGTTATATAATTTTGAATATATATTTTTGGTCTTAATAACCTTATTCACATAATTTTTCGTATTTTTAAAGGGCATATCGTAAAGAGTTTTCCCGTCAAGGGAATATCTTTCATCCTCAAGCCATTTGGAAACATTACCCATTCCCGCGTGGTATGCGGCAAGAGCCGTCTCCTCGTCAGCATATTTTTCGAAAAGAATACCGTAAAAATAACAGCCGTATCTGATGTTTGTCTGTGCATCAAAGAGCAGCTCCTCATCGAGGCTTTCTCCCTTTTTGCTCTGCAGCCACCGGAAGGTGTCGGGTGTCAGCTGCATAAGCCCGCGGGCATCCGCATAGGAAACCGCTTTTTCATCGTAGCCGCTTTCACACTCGATTACAGCGTAGACGAAATTCTCCGAAAGGTTGTTTTCATTAGCATAAAATTCTACAAAATTCCCGTATTTAATAGGATATAATGTCTTAAGTATTGACAGAGAGCCGAAAAATATTACCGTCAGCAGCAGAAAAGAGACTGTAACAGCAGATAAGACTCTCGGCAGTCTTTTTTTTAATTTTATTACCTGTGATGCCAAATTATCGGTTCCTTTCCTTACAGAATCGGCTTCAGCTGTTCTTCTATATTATAGGGCGGATAAGACCTTACTATTATATCGGCGTGAGAGAAGTAATATTCATCGTCCCTCTGTGCATTCATTCTCCTTTTCGCTTCATCCTCGGTGATTCCGTCTCGGGCGAGTATTCTCCGGAGCCTCATTTCTTCGGGTGCACAGACCACGATTATTTTACTGCAAAGGTTTTTACATTCACTTTCGAGCAGTGCCGCCGCATCTATGACTGCCTTACTGTAGCCTTCCCTTTCGGCGTTTTCGATTTCAGTCTCAAATTCCTCTGTAATAAGAGGGTGCGTTATGCGATTGAGCATATCAGTATTTTCGGGACACGAAAAGGCGCGGGAGGCTAAAAGCCTGCGGTTAAGCGTGCCGTCAGCGTTTAAAATATCCTCACCGAAATACCCTGCTAATTTTTTTAAGGCCGGCTTACCCTTATCGGTGATGTGACGGGCGATAATGTCTCCGTCGATAATGTAAAAGCCTTTTTCCTTTAGGAAAGCGGCAACGGTGCTTTTTCCTGCTCCCGTTTTTCCCGTAAGACCGTAAACTGTCATTTTTATACCTCGATTATATTGAATGCCGCCGCACGGACAAGCCTGTTAAAAACAGCCAAGCCTACCCCGTCTGTGTCGGGATAACGGGCAAAGACCTTATCTGCACCGAGCTCATCCACTCTGCGAAGAGCATCAAAGATATTCTTTGCCTGGCTCGACGAATCATCCCTTTTTCCGTATGTAACGCACTTTACGGAAAGGCCTTTTTCCTCACCCTCAAAGCAGAGAGCGACGGTGCTTTCCGTTTTATTCTCCTCGATAAAGCTTTTATAAGCATCGAAGGAGCCCTTTACGATAACTACCTGTGCCTTGGGAGAATAGTGCTTATATTTCATTCCCGGGGATGCAGCCTGCTGTCCTTCGGCGAGCTTATTAAAAACTGCATCGTCGATAGCTATTTCGCCTAATACCTCCGTCAGCATTTCAGCGGTGATTCCGCCCGGTCGGAGAAGTCTCGGCGGTGTCTCACAGAGAGAAATAACCGTGCTTTCCACGCCTACGCTGCAGTCTCCCGCGTCTACTATGGCGTCAACCTTGCCCATTAAATCCTCTATGACATATTTGGCCGAGGTGGGGCTGGGCTTACCCGAGGTGTTAGCCGAGGGAGCCGCTAAAGGCACTCCCGATTTTTCGATAATGGCACGGGCGATTTTATCCGAGGGCATTCTGACTGCTACCGTAGACAGACCGCCGCTGACCTTATCGGGAACAAATTCACTTTTAGGAAGTATAACAGTGAGCGGTCCGGGCCAATACTTATCTGCGAGAGCGAGTCCGTCCTCGGGGATTTTCTTTACTAAAGGTGCCCACTGGGAAAGGTCGCTTATATGAACGATGAGAGGATTGTCGGAGGGTCTGCCCTTTGCGGCATATATTTTATCCGTAACGGTTCCGTCGAGAGCATTACCTGCCAGACCGTAGACCGTTTCTGTGGGAATGGCTACTATTCCGCCGTCCGCGAGTATTTCAGCCGCACGGTCAATAGCCTCGTCCTTTTCCGATGTCACCTTAAAAATCTGTGTTTCCATAAGCTTTTATACCTCTATCTGCTCGGCCTTACAGTAGGCTGTGAGATTATCCACCAGCTCATCCATATCACCGTTCAGTATTTCCTTCAACGAAAAGTAGGTTCTGCCCGAAATGTGGTCGCTTACACGGTTCTGGTGATAGTTATAGGTTCTGATTCTCTCACTTCTGTCGCCCGACCCTACCTGGTTTTTTCTGTCGGAGTCAAGATTATCCTTCTGCTTCTGCTTTTCACTCTGAAGAAGGCGCGAGCGGAGAACCTTAAGAGCCTTATCCTTATTTTTATGCTGACTTCTCTCATCCTGGCACTCGACCACGGTGCCTGTAGGAAGATGAGTGATTCTGATGGCTGATTCGGTCTTATTTACATGCTGACCGCCTGCACCGCTTGCGCGGTAGGTGTCTATCTGTAAATCGGCCATATTTATTTCAAAGTCGACCTCCTCGGCCTCGGGGAAAACGGCTACGGTCACTGCAGAGGTCTGCTTTTTACCGTTAGCCTCCGTTTCAGGCACACGCTGAACGCGGTGAGCGCCCTTTTCGAACTTATATCTTCCGAAGGCGCCCTTTCCCGAAACGGTGAAAACTACCTCCTTAAAGCCTCCGAGCTCCGTCAGAGTGCCGTAGACCGTGTCTGTCTCATAGCCGAGTCTCTGAGCGTACATGGCGTACATTCGGTAAAGGTCATAAACGAAAAGCTCTGCTTCCTTTCCGCCGGTACCGCTTCGGATTTCAATAATAGCGTTCTTTTCGTCTCTCGGGTCGGGAGGTATGAGCATCAGCTCGAGCTCTGCCAGAAGAGCCCTTTCCCTTTCGTCGAGAGCCTCCAGCTCATCTTTAGCCATTTCCAGGTAATCTCCTCCGAGCTCCTTCGCTTCAGAGAGAAACTCCCGTGCACTTTTTTTATCGTCGATACAGCCCTCATACTCCTTAATAGTCTTAAGGATAGGAGAAAGAGCAGAAAACTCCTTTGAAAGCTCATTATATTCAGCCATATCCTTCGTGCTGTCCTCACGGGCAAAGAAGGCATACAGCTCATCACAGCGTTTTTTGATTGCTTCGATTTTTTCGGTAAATTTCTCTGTCACGATAAAGCTCCTTAAAAAAAGTATTTCTTGCGATAAGAAAAACTAAAGAGTCTCGCCGTCGCGGATTACCTTTTTTATGTTCTTTTCAGCCTTTACGCGGGGCACCATTACCAGATGTCCGCAGCCCATACATTCGAGCTTGAAATCCATACCGGAGCGTATAACCTTAAAGCTGTTATTTCCGCACGGATGATTTTTCTTCATAACGAGCTCATCACCGACTCTGATATCCATAAGGCCACCTCCAATGAAATTACTATTAGTTTATTATACCACAAACAAAAATAAAATATCAATGATTATCCGATAACTAAAGCAAATAATGATAAAAAATTATGCATATAATTTAATACTAAAAACGAAAGGGTTTTAAAAATGAAAAAATTTTATCCTGAAAACACTCTTATTCACACACAGGAAAACAAAAACGCTCTGCTTTCCGCCGCCTCAATAAAGGAGGCCTATTACAGCGGAAAAACCATCGAATGCAGAGCCACCGTATGCGACAATGAGCATAACCTTTATGTAGATTTAGGGCCTATGAAGGGCTTTATTCCCCGCGACGAGGGTGCCATAGGAATAGATGACGGTTCCGTACGGGACATAGCCATTATCTCACGGGTAAATAAGCCCGTGCTGTGCAAAATAACTGACTTTACCGTAAACGAAAAGGGCGAAACCGTAGCCATTCTTTCGCGGAAAAAGGTACAGCAGGAATATATGAGAGATTACATCTCCACCCTTACGCCCGGCTGTATCATCGATGCCACCGTAACCCATATGGAGCCCTTCGGTGTTTTCGCAGACATCGGTGCAGGAATCTCGGCTCTGATGCCCATAGACAGCATTTCCGTTTCCCGTATTCCCCACCCCTCGGCAAGATTTTCCTCGGGAGACAAAATCAAGGCCGTGGTAAAGTCCATCGACGATAAGGGAAGAATTACCTTAAGCTATAAGGAGCTTCTCGGCACCTGGGAGGAAAACGCAGCCCTTTTCAAAGCGGGAGAAACCGTTCCCGGCATCGTGCGCTCCGTGGAAAGATACGGTATCTTCGTAGAGCTTAAGCCTAATTTAGCAGGTCTTGCCGAATATGTTCCCGGGGTGATGCCCGGACAGCACGCCAGCGTTTACATTAAAAATCTCATACCCGAGAGAATGAAAATAAAGCTGATAATCGTAGATTCCTTTGAGGCTCCCTACCCCAATGAGCCGGTCACCTACTACCACAAGGGTGACTATATGGACCGCTGGATTTACTCCCCCGCCTCCAGCGAAAAAATAATCGAAACAGTTTTTTCCGACTACAGGTTGACGGAAAACGCAATTTGATATAAAATAGGAATAAAGAAAAAAGGAGGTCAAAAAAATATGAAGATTAAGGAAATATTCAGAAAACGAAACAGCTCCATTAAGTTTGCCACGGCTAAAAGCGTACTCAAGGCCGCCACCTCTGCAGCAGATCTGCTCTGCTCACCCCCTGACCTTTCAAAGGCAAAGAGAGTTCTTTTCGTTCAGCCTCATCCCGACGATAACCAGATCGGTGCAGGCGGCACTATCGCCTGGCTCCGCTCTCTCGGTGTAGAGGTTTACGAGCTTACCGTAACCGATGACCGTTATGCCGAGCCCGAATACATCGGCAAAGAAAACGAGGTGCAGACCGTAAGACAGAAGGAAGCCCTCGCCGCACAGCAGATGCTCGGAATGAAGAATGCCGGCTTCCTCGGCTTCGCTGATAAAAACGACGCTACAGAAAGAGAGATTTCTCTGAAAATTCTCGAGGTTATCCGTGAAATAAAGCCCGATTATGTTCTCACCGCAGACCCGAATCTTCCGAATGAATGCCACTCTGACCACATAAAGGTCGGTAATGCCGTAAAATATGCGGTTATGGATTCTATGTGTAACTTCTATCCCGAATTCATCGACGGAAAGCTTCGTGACGATGCCTGGAAATGTAAGGGTGTAGGCTTTTATTATACCTCCGAGCCAAATACCCTGGTAGATATTACCGAGTTTGAGGAGCTTAAGATGAAGTCCGTCAAATGCCATGTCTCACAGGCAGAGCCCGCCCTTCTGGCCGCTATTATGCTCCAGCAGACTATGTTCGCCGAGGGCACCGACTTTAAAGCCGCCGAGCCTCTGCGTCTCATCAGCGACCTGCAGATGCACTGCTTTAATCTTCCCATAGTATAAAAAATAAGCTTTTACAGCCCTTTATAATGCAAACAAGACAGGCCATAAGACCTGTCTTGTTTATTTACATTATTTACATTTAATGCTCTTAACCTTGCTGTAAGCACCGTAAACCTTAACCTTGTTAACTGTCTTATAAGCACGCACCTTTACATAATACTTTTTCTTGCTCTTGAGCTTTTTGATTATTGTTTTGCTGGTGCTCTGCTTTTTGATTGTAGCGGTTTTGGTGGTCTTTTTGGTAAACTTCTTTGAGGTGGAGTAGGTGATCTCGTAGCCTGTTACACCTGAAACCTTCTTCCACTCTACTACCACTTCCTTCTTTTTCTTGGAGCGGAGGTCCTTGAGTGTTACGGTTGCGGGCTTTGTGGTGCCGCTTACGGTGCTGCTGTCCTTGCTCTTATATTTACCTGCTACTGCTACTACCTTGAACTTATAGGTTGTGCCTGTCTTAAGCTTTTTAACTGTAGCGGAGGTCTTCTTTGTCTTTACGGTCTTCCACTTACCGGAGCCTGTTTTATAATAAAGAATGTAGGACTCTGCACCGGTTACCTTTTTCCACGAGAATTTGATTGAGGAGGTGCTTACTGCCGAAGCCTTAAGACCTGTGACCTTGGAAAGGGTAAGTCTCTTTAAGGTCTGCTTTTCGCTGTATTTACAGCCGGAATTTGTGCACTTTCTTTCCTTTGTACCCGTAGCTGTGTAAGTAGCCTTTTTAGTAGTTTTCCAGCTTCCGAGCTTATGTCCCGTAGCGGAAACGGATGAGGTTTTGGTAGCCTTACAGTTTTTGACGGTGCAGGTATAGGTTTTTACACCTGCGGCAGTACAGGTAGGAGCCTTTGTTATCTTACCCGAATCGTACTTATGACCCGTAGCGTTTACAGACTCTTTTTTAGTAGCACCGCATACGGTACAAGTATAGGTCTTTTCACCTTTAGCGGTACAGGTGGGATTCTTTGTTACCTTGCCCGAATTGAATTTATGACCCTTGGCGGCGACGGTTGTGCCCTTAAGGTAAACCTTGCCGCACTTAAGACAGGTCTTATGGTTCGTGCTGTAGCCGATGGCAGTACAGGTGGAATCCTTAAGCTCTACCTTTTCGTCAATGTCTGTTATAAAATTCACGATGAGACCGACGAGGCAGGCTGTTCCTTCAGCTCTGCTGCTCATAGTGTCGATGAACACCTTGAGGATATTTGCCAGACCGTCATTTGAGAGAGCGCTGTTAAAGGGCTTTGAGCCATACTTTTTAAGTGCTGTGGTGCTCGCTGACCAGTTATTGAGCATATTATAAGCTGTGTTATAAAGGAAGGTCACCACGGAAACACTGCCTCTACCCTTACCGAGAGCCTTCGCGGCGGTAAGGTTTACGAACTGCTGAATATCCACGGTAAAAATGCTGTCCAAAAGGTCTGTAAAGTATTCCTCCGAGCTGAAATCAGCGGAGCCGTCATCAGCAGTGTAATCGAGAATGATGTCGAGCTTTTTGAAATAGCTGTCGCTTCTCTTAACGCT
Organism: Acutalibacteraceae bacterium; assembly: GCA_045588555.1. Taxonomy (GTDB): domain Bacteria; phylum Bacillota; class Clostridia; order Oscillospirales; family Acutalibacteraceae; genus UBA6857. The sequence continues at coordinate 14,391 of JAZNEL010000034.1, forward strand.
CATTCCGAAATAATTATCGAGGTTTTTATCCACGAGGAAGAAGTTTAAGGCGCTGTTAAGAACCTCCCATACGGTCTTTTTGCCGTTTGCGGTGATAGGTGTCTTACCGTCGGTGTCGTAAAGAGGAATGATACCCTCCAGCATTCCGATAACATAGTCGCCTAAAACGTGCTCAAAGGTAGCGTCTGCGGAATATGCCTTGCCGCTGACGTGAATGAGCAGCTTATCCATCAGCTGACGGAGACTCTTTGCATCCTTTACTTTAAGATAAACACCGTTGGGGTCTGCACTCTCAGCGACGAGCTTGAATATTTCAAGCATAAGCTGTTCACTGCTTTTGCCCTCCGTGTCGAAGGCAGCTGATTTTTCAGCTACATATCTCACGATGTTCTCTACATTACTGCCGATTAAGGTGTAATCGCCTTCTGCCCAGTCATTATAAGACGGTACTATCTCCTTAAACGCTTTACCTAAAACATTATTAATCTGATTGAGAACGGATGTCTCATTTGTAAAACCGATTTCCGAAAAATCGTACTGTCCGTCGAGCTGAAGAATATTATCGAGCTCGGCATATTTAGAGTCGATGTCAGAAAACTTAAGAGAAAGGCCGCTTACCGAATCGACGAGATACTTATTAATGATAATATCAAAAATATTTGTGATAAGGTCGTCGATTGTTGTGCTTTCCTTAATGGTAACACCCTCGAGAATACCGCCCTGTTTGGATAAAAGACCCATAACATCAGTGTAAACGAAGGCATCGAAATCGGTGAGAGCTCTGTTTTTAGCGGCGGCATAGTTAGCATCACCTTCATCGTAGAAGGCGTCAACGATGCCCTTTCTTATCTCGGAGCTGATGTCAAGACCCGAAAGGTCAAGGCCTGCAGCTTCGGCAAGTTTGCCTAAATCAAGCTTACCCGAAACGAGCTTTTCGATAATTTCTCCGTTTGCGGAGGCGAGCTCGAGAAGCTCACAGAAGATTTTATAGTCACCGGACTTTGCACGGGACATACCTTCATCGAAAACCTTGAGATTAAGGTCCTTAAGGTCACCGAGCATACCCTTTCCGATATTGATTACCGTACGGAATCTGTCTATCGTATCACAGACTGCATCGATTGAAGTGAGATTTATGTTTATTTCAACAATCTTCAAATCAATGGTTTCTTTGATGTTTGCATCCTTAAGCCCTTCATCCAGAGCATCCAGGAAATGATGCACATTCTCCTTTGTTACATTCTGTGCGTAGGTCTTGTAATCAAAGTCTTCCTTTGCGCTCACACCGAAGGCCATAACTGACACGGTCGAGAAAACGAGGATGAGACACATTACTAAACTCAACGCACGGTTAAATACTGTTTTCATAGCTGTTACCTCCTAAATATTATTCAAGATAATATATCTTTTCAATATAATAATACTATATTTCAGCTTATCAAGTCAAGAAACACAGGCCGATAAAATTTAAAACAATTAAATTTTATTAAATGTACACAAGCAAGACTTTGCTTTTTTATATATCTTTTCCATCTGAAGTTCATCATAAAATATTAACAGCAAATGAACAAACAATAAATTTTCTCTTGACTAATCGACAAAACTGTACTATAATATTTTTACCAAATATTTTCAGGAGGAATAAACTATGGAATTTTTCGAAGCATACAAAGAAGACATCAAGGCTTTCATCGACGCTCTTATCGAATTTGTTAAGACCCTTATCGCCAAATTAAGCGCAGGCGAAGAAAGCGCTGAATAAGCACCGATTAAATCTAAAGGGAGCTGTTACACGAAATGTGCAACAGCTCCCTCATTTTTTATATTCAGAATAAACGGCCGAGTTCAACGATAATCGTCCAGAAGCGGGTGCTCTTCAAAAGGAAGATAACATCCTGCACGAATGCAGAAAGACTTCTGTCCTCCTCATATACTGCCTTTTCACCTCCGTCGTCAATAACGAGGGCTTGCGTAAGACACATACCGCCTTTACCTATGAGCTCCGCTCTCACATACTGAAAAGCCTCGGCGCCTTCTACTGTATCGAGATTTAATGTAACCTCGTCCCCGTCTGCCGACGCATTATAAATCACCTTACCGTCGGCAATAAACTGAACTGTATCGGCATTTTCTGCCTTAACCGTGACGGAGTGTCCTTCTGTCTCGACCTTCGTGAACACGGGATAGGGAAGCTCGGTATTCCGCGCATCTATTTCCTTTACCGGTCCGATTTTGTCGTTTCCTCGGATACAGCGGGTAACTGCAAAAAACGCACCGCTCTGCATAGTTTTCTTTATGTTTTCTACCGTGTTTTCTTCCATCATAAAGATGCTGAAGGAGGTATCCACATTTTTTCTGTTATGAGCATCGGTATTACTGAAGCCGATGACACTTTTACCGTAGGGCAAAACATGCATCAGCAAATTATCCCAAAGTATACGGTCATAGCCTGTGACACCATTATTTTCATTGAATACCTCTATACCGAGACAGCTGTCATACTTTAAAAGAAGGTCGGCAAAGAAGGCAACATTTTCCGGGTCGCTGACGGCATCGGGATTTACATTGCTTTCGAGCCAGTCACCGGGATGGTTGATATGAGAAAGGCCGCCCTTGTCCTCGACAAACTTTATGGCAAGCTCATAGCCGTTTTCCATACCGCCGAAGCCGTTTCCTGCACCCTCGGGAAGAAAATAGCCGTTTACATGGCTCTTTGTAAGAGTCAGATTATTCAGTTCATTTGCACCTGTAACGCAGATCATAGCCTTGCCTCTGACGGTACCGTCATAAAGCGGATAGGTACCCGCGGTAATTCCCTCAAATTCCTCATCGGTAAGATGCGCTGTTTTACCTGCCTGATAAAAATAAAGGGGCACAAATGGTTGCTTTTCATTCCATGCAGTACCTGTTACACCGTGATCGGAATTAGCAAGAAAGTCATAATCCTGCTCATAGTATTCCTTTACCATTACAGCGAGGCTTTCATCCGCGTCGCTGTAGGTAGAATGCGAGTGGAGAGTGCCCTTATAGGCACCCCATGCATTTTCACCCTCCCAGATAACATCAGCATAGGGCGAAAGGATGGTGTACTCCTTTTCTTCTGCAGCGGTTGCTCCGATAGTCATAATACCCATAAGCATAAGTACTGACAACGCAAGGCTTAAAATATTTCTTGTTTTCTTCATAAATGCTCCTCCTTGATTTATGTTAATTCTAATGTAGCACAAACTTCAGCATTTTACAAGGATTTTTATGTTTTAATCCTGCCGAAAACACCGAAGGAGGCCAAAGCTCTCGCACACTCGCTTACGGGAAGACCCATAACGGAAAAATAATCACCTCTTATTCCCTTTACGAGAACGGAGCCGTAGCCCTGAATCCCGTAGCCTCCCGCCTTATCAGCGTATTCGAAAGTGTCAAGATAGCTGTTCACCGTCTCCTCACTCAAAGGATAAAACTCCACCTCTGTAGTGTTTTCGAAGCACTCACACCGTTCACCGTCAACGATACAGACACCGCTCGACACGATGTGCTTTTTCCCCGAAAGAGACATAAGCATTTTAAAGGCATCCTCACGGTCGGCAGGTTTACCTAAAATCTCGCCGTCTACTGCTACCACCGTGTCACAGCCCAAAACCACGGCATCGGGATTATCCGTCCGAACGGACAGGGCCTTTCTGCGCGCAAGCTCCTTTACTGTCTCCCCGGGAGTAAGATTTTCCGTGATGCTTTCGTCACATTCCGAGGGCTTCACCTCGAAAAGATAACCGCAGTTAGTGAGAAGCTCTTTTCTTCGCGGAGAATTTGAGGCAAGAATAAACCTTTTCATCATATCTCACCTGTTTCCTTAAGCTTTGCTATTTTGAGCACGAGAGCTACGGTTTTCGAATCGGAGATTTCACCGTTCATAACCATTCTTACTGCCTCATCCAGAGGCTTTCTCTCTACGGAAAGAAATTCACCCATATCGAGGTGCTGCTCTGTTTTGCGCAGTCCCGTAGCACCGTAAAGATGAATTATCTCACTGCAGTAAGCAACCGTAGGATAAACTGTGCCGAGAGAAAAGACCTTTTCGGCGATAACTCCGCACTCCTCCTCCAGCTCACGGATGCCTGCCTCGAGCGGATTTTCACCCTTTTCCAGCTTTCCTGCAGGAAGCTCGAGAAGCTCTCTTTTGTAGGGATAACGGTACTGACGGACGAAAAGAAGCTCGTCATTATCCGTAAGAGCCGCCACACACACGCCTCCGCTATGCTCGACTACCTCTCTTTTTGCCTTGGTTCCGTCCGGAAGCTCCACATCGTCCACATGAACGGTTATTATTCTTCCCTCGAAAATGACATCAGTGTTCAAGGTTTTTTCTTCGAAGTTCATTATTCTCTACCCCTTCACGGCATATTTTTCCTTTCAGCGTAATATATTTCAATGGGTGATGCTATGAAATATACAGTTACGCCCTGTGACTTTGATTATAACACAAATAAACGGATAATAGAAGCCCTGATTAAAGAATATCCGTTTTTAAATGTTCAACTTATCGGCAGAACTGCTGTCGGGCGCAGTATTTTCTCTCTGTCCCTGGGTAAAAATAAAAGCCGCGGACTTTATGTCGGCTCTGTCCGTGGAAGCGACGGACTGTCGTCACTGATACTTTTGCTTTTTACGGAGAGGCTCTGTCATGCAGTTAAAAATAATCTCCCGATAGCCTCGGTAAACGCAAGAAAGGCTCTTTCACTGTCTGGTGTTACGGTGATACCCTGTCTTAACCCCGACGGCAGAGAAATCTTTCTTCACGGAATAAAGGGCGCAGGAGGAATGAGCAGCTTCGTTTCCTCCTTTTTTAATGAAGACAGGCCCCGTTGGGACGGAAATGCCGCCGGAGTGGACATAAACCTTAACTTTATTTTTCACGACCCTGTAAAAGAAGCCGTGCACTCCCCTGCCCCTTCCCTTTTCCGCGGTGAATATCCCGAAAGTGAAGCGGAAACGAAAGCCTTTACGCGACTGTGCCGCACGAAACGCTTTCATCGGTGTCTCGAGCTTTACGGCGGTGAGGGCGAAATTTTTTACAAAAGCGACGAGGGTGAGCCTGCGGAAGGTCAGATGATGGCTAAAATTTTAGGCTGTTCCTCGTCCCTACCCGTCAACTGCGGTAAAAACGATTTTCACTGCGGCATAAGCGACTGGTTTATAAGAGAGCTTCACCGCCCCTCCTTTTCCGTAGGTACGGGAGGTAGTGCAGAAAAGCTGTACGAAACCTACAGCAGACTCGAGGAGGCACTCACAGTATTTGCTCTACTGTGATTTTTATGCCACGCGCTTTCCGGCTTAAACCTTGAATAATTTTAAACTTCAGAGAAATATTTTCTGCTCATAATAGCTTTTCACTACATAGAAAACCCACCGATATGCTTTCACATATTGGTGGGTTTAATGCTTTTCATAAAAGCTGATTCACTTTTTAACTATGCACCGCCTTATGCGGCACCGTCTCAATGACAGCCTTTTATTACATCAGTCCCGATAAGGGGAAGCTGACTGATTACCAGTGAACAGCACCGCATTCACAGGTCTTGCTGATCTTAAAGAGCTTCCAGAAGAAGTTAACGATCTTGAAGAGAATCTTCATCAGGAAGTTATCCTTGTGACAGATACATCCGCAGGAGCCTTCACCGTCGTCGCCTGTGTAAAGAACTCTGTAGCATTCGTCGCACTTGCCGTCGCCGTCGTTATCAGCGTGAGCCTTTGTGGGAATTACTACGGATTCGAGAGCCTGTGTGCCTGCTTCGTCAGCATAGACAGCATCACATCTGCCACATACCCAATGCTCAACATTACCCTCGTATACGCAGTCAGCATCATTTGCCTCATAGTGTACGAGTGAATGGCCGAGAGCCTCGGAGCCTTCTGCATCTACATATCTTTCAACCTTACAGTTGAGACACTTTTCTACTCTCTTTGCGGGCTCTGAACAGGTAGCAGCCTTAACTACGCCTGTATCTACAAACTTATGACCTGCTTCGCCTAAAGGAGCGAGGTCTTCGTTTGAATAGCCCTCGGGAAGCTCGCCGTTATAGCCGTAATGCTCATTGAGAGTGAAGTCACATACATTACACTTCCAGATTCTGTAGCCGTTTTCTACGCAGGTAGGACGGGATTCGAAGGAGAGTATCCAGGAATGCTTGCCTTCCTCTGTCTTTGTCTGTGACTTACCGCAGACTGTACATACATTCTTAAGTGTTACGCCGGTAGCGCAGTCACCGCCTACTACGGACCATACGAGTTCACCGTCTTCATCCTTATCCCAAGCGTGTGCGCTTGTATCCTTGGCCTGGATCTTCGTCTGGTAGTAGCTACATCTCTTACAGTAGGAGATAGCGAGACCCTCATCCTTACAGGTGGGAGCCTTAAGCTCTACATCAAAGCCCTCGGGAGCAAGTGAGTTACCGTTTGCATCCTTCCAGTTTTCGATGGTGTAGACTAATTCGTCTATCATATCGTGCTTAAGAGCAGTGTCCTTTGCTTCGCGTGTTTCTTCGGTATTACATACGGAACAGGTGTTCTTTTCGGTACCGTTTACACCGCAGCTTGCGTCGTTCTGATATACCCACTCTGTGGTGTAGGTATGGCCGGTGGTCTCACCGTAGGCTGTGTTACAAACGGAGCAGACTGCCTTATCCTTACAGGTAGCTGTACCGCCGGAGCACTTTTCAGTGCTGATCTTATAACCGCAACCCTCTACAGTACAGTAAACAGAGTGTGTGCCGTCGCCGTTTGAGGTAGCAGTTGCTGCGGCTGTATGGCCGAGAGCAGCTACTTCATTCTTTTTCCAGGTCATACCGCATTCTTCATCGGGACACTTGAAGCTGTCGTAGCCCTTTTCAGTACAGTTCGGAGCTACTTTTTCTACGAAGGTTTCTTCGTCGGAATAAATTTTGGTTGAATTGTTGCCACATACGCAGGTATTTGCGTGACTGTGAACACCGTCCTTTGTTTCTGCCTTATAGGTGAAGTCACATTCTACACCGCCGGTGATAACTGCTACATCATCCTCGTTATAGGTTACATTCCATTCAACCTGTTCACCGTCAACTACCATACCGCTCTTGCCGCATCCGTTAATACAGAGCTTGCTGTGGTAATTAAAGACTGAATCATAGGTGTAAGCGCCTGTGAAGTTATGGCCTGTAGCCTTGTAGCCATCGGGAAGTACAGCGGGGTAGGTAGTGTAGCTACAGTCGTCATACTTACAGTATTTGTAATCGGGGTTACCGTCCTGTTCACAGGTAGCGGCTTTATAGGCTACATTTTCTATGTCGTGGTCGCGCTTTTTGATTACTGTAGCGGACTGACCGAGATATGCCTCGTTACCGTTTACATCCTTGAAGTATGTTTTACAGGTATCGCAGTACCAGTATTCGTAGTTACCTGCATGGTCACAGTTAGCATTTACAGCGGCTGTGTGAGTCATCTTGTGACCTGCACAGTCATTAAGCTCGTAAATGTAATCAGCACTGTTTGCGTCATCCTTTGCATTCTCCTCACAGCGTGAGCAGTCATAATAGTACTTGCTTCCGTTCACGCAGTCTGCAGCAGAAACAAGGTGAGCATCATCTGTTATCTGTTCTGTGAAATCGTGACCGAGAGATGAGCCGTTAGAGAAGGTTCTGGTGGTATCTTTCGCATCGCAATCCTCATAACTACAATGATAATAATACTTGGCAGCTGCTGTACAGGTAGCTCCACTGGCAAGATATTCATCCGCTACTTCCATTACCCAATCGTGCTCTCTTACATCGCCGTTAAGGTAGGAAAGAACTATCTGGCCGTTTTCGTCCTTAACGCCTGTGTAAACCTCGCCCTCTGTTATATCCTCTGCACTGCGTTCACAGCGTGAGCAAGCATACCAATAAATGTTTGCGTGTTCACAGTTAGCAGCTGCTTCGAGATACTCCTCGGTACGAAGTTTCTTTGTGTAATCGTGACCGAGAGCGGGAACATAATTTATGTTCCAGGTGTGTGAGCAGGCTGTACACTGAACCACATCATAGCCCTCTGAAATACAGGTTGCAGGAACCGAATCAAAGCTTACGGCTGAATCCATACAGCTCGCTTCCATTATGTCACCGCATCCGCGTTCACAGGTGAAGGTGTGCTTGAGGGTATCTTCACCGTTATACTGCGCATCTACCCAGATATGCTCGAGAGCTGTGCCTTCCTTGTCGAAGGTAGCTTCACCATCTGTACCCTTGCTCGATGCCTTACAAACAGAGCAGTATACATAATACTTTTCGTTTTCTTCGCATTTTGCTTCTTCTGCAAGCTCGGCACCGTCGTACCATGTGTTGCCTGTGTAGGTATGAGGAAGCATAGTGCCTTCCTTTTCGTAGGTAGCTTCATAATCTGTATCCTCGCTCGTTACCTCACAACCGATACAGTATTTATAGTAGGTTTCGTTTGCAGTACAGGTAGCATCTGTTGCCTTATAGAGATACTTCTCTGTTCCTGTGTATGCATGGTCTGCAGTGGTACCGTAAGAAGTATTACAGTACTGACATACTGCCGCCGCTGTACAGGTAGCTGTACCGCCGGAGCAGTCTTCTGTCTTTGTGAAAGAACAAGTTTTACAAGTAGCAGTGTGCTTTCCTGCTTCCTTGTTGGCATAATTCCATTCGGAGCAAGCAACGCTTGCATTCTTTGTGGTGCCGAAACCGTATTCACCGCAATTATTTACACAATAGAAGGAGTGTGTTCCGTTATTATGATTCTTCACGCCTGCTTCTTCAGTAAAGTTATGACCCTTAGGACCTTTGCCAATTTGAGTATAACCGTGTTTACACTCGCTACATATATATGTAGTGAGTTCAGCAGCTTCACAAGTGGCATCTTTATGAACACTTACTTCATACTTACATTCGCCTGCTTCTTCTGCCTTACAATCTGTACATACACGTTTCTGTGTTGCGGCTGTTGTAGATGAACCACCTACTGTTTCCCAATCGCCCCAATTATGAGCCTTGGTGTAGCCGCAGACAGTACATTCACACTTACCTTCGGCAGTGTTTTCTGTCCAGGTGGAGCAGGATACCATGCCGCCGTAGGTGCCGCAACCGTTCTTACAAAGGAATTCGTGTGTGCCGTCGCCGTTATCCTTGGCTGTGCCTGTGTAATCGTGTACGAGAGCTGTGTTTGCAGCTTCGCGGGTATTGGTAGTACCGCATCCGTGGTTACAGGAGGCAGTTTCCGTACCGTTTACTTCACACTTGGCTGAGCCTTCGTTGTATGTGTAAGCAGTGTATTCGTGAGTGAGCTGTGTGCCTGCAGCTGTGCGTGTATCTGTTTTCTCGCCGCAAAGGTCACAGGTAGCGGTTTCATTACCGTCTGCAAAGCAGGTAGCGGAGCCTTCAACATATGTATACTTTGTATATTCATGCTCGAGAGCGTCTATTGCCTTACCGTCTTCGAGCTTGTCACCGCAGTCCTTACAGTACTTATCGCCTGTGTAGCCTTCCTTCTCACATTCAGCAGGATAATCGCCTCTGATTTCTGTGTTAACATGGTTATTCTCGTCTAAAACGCCTTCTACTTCCTTTTCCTGAAGACAAGCACACTTGTAGTATGTCTTGCCCTTAACTGTACAGGTAGCAGTGGTGTCCTTCGTGGAGTCAGCTACGAAGTTATGAGCTTCGGTGATGGTGGCGGGGCCGCCGTTTTCACCGTATGTACAGTCAGCGTTGGTACACTGTTTGGTATGAACGCCGTCGAGTCCGGTGGAGGAGTTTTCGACTACCTTCGAATAATTGTGTCCCGATGCTTTCTCGTATTCGCCGTTTACATCGTAGTACTCATTACCGTCGTTCCAAGCATAGTTACAGTTTGCGCAGTATTTGGTAATCCAGCCGTTCTGCTCGCAGTCTGCGGATCTCATAATTGCATACTGAAGCGACTCTGTGGGATGCTCTACTGCTTTTAATTTAGCTGTAACCTTCATATCTTCCGTTACATTTGAGAAATCCTTGTCCCAACCGTCAAACTGATACTCGTAGTTTTCGTCTGCATCCTTCGAGGGAACGGAGGGTGCAGTGGCGGCGGTGCCGGGAGCTACCTGTGCTTTAGTGATAAGGTTACCGTCATAGCCGTAGAATTCAACGGTATACATCTCAGTCCAATGAGCGTAAACTACATCACTTGCGCTGTAGCCGGAGGTTGATGTAACCTTTGTGCCGTCAGCCTTATACCAGCCGTCAAATACATAGCCCTCTCTGGTGGGCTTATATGAAAGCTCTTTGGTTTCGCCTACGGTAAATGATTCACGGACAGTGGTGTAATTTTTGGCGTAAGCATCGTAAGCTTCCTTTTCATAAACACCGATGTTTGAGTATGTCTCAATAACACCGCTAGCTGTTGCACCGACTCTTACTCTAAGCTTATAACAGTTTTCTGGAGTTCTGAATTTAATTGTACTTACACCGTCAACAGTCGGATAAATACCGATGTGTTGCTGTGAGCTATGTGTTTTTTCAGTACCGTCAGCCCTTATTTCAGTAGGACCGTTAACAGAATTACCATTAGCATCATAGCAGAAAATGAACATCTGACCGTATTTCTGTGTACTTTCAGCAGGTGTTGTCATTTCGGCTGTGAAAACATACTCTGTGTTAGGCTTAACATCCATCGTGTAGCCGTTTGAACTGTAAGTTGTGTATATTTCACCGGTGCCTGTTGACTCAACTGTAACTGTACCGGTCGTTGCATCATAATCAATGGTGCCGTTTGCATTACTTAAACTAATCGATCCTGAAGTAACCCAGTCTGTGAATGAGAACAGGTTATCGTAACCGATGTCGTACTTTCTTTCGAGGCCGTTAATGGCTGTATCGATAGCAGAAATAAGGCTGTTGATGGTATTCTGGTCTGCAGCAGCTCTGGCACCTGCATCACTGTACTGACCGGGATGATACTCTGTAACCTTTGTATAGAGTGTGTTATTAACGGCTGCATCGATAGCAGTCTGAAGAGCCTGTCTTGAGGTCTGAGTATATAATGTGCTGTAGCCTGCCTTGGTCTGAATTGCCTTTGCTTCATTTACCTTATTGATAAGAGAAGACTGATTGGTAGCGGCAAATTTCAGATTTGTGTTAGCTGATACAAGAGCACTGTTTTTAGAATCTATGTCACTCTGTGTCACTGCTCGGGTAGTAAGAGTTGTGTTACCGGCGCTTCTTGCTGATGTAAAAGTACTCCAGGTTTTAGCATAAGATGAATAATTCAGATTATTATTGTAGTAATTATTGGCATCGGTGCAGGCATTGTTAAGAGCAGCCTTATCGTATACGGTAACAAACCACTGCATTTCAATCCATTGGCCTTCATAATAGCTTGAATCGCTACCCTTACTGCGGAACTGCTTCGTACCGTTATCATGTTTACTCCATTTACCGCTTTTATAGTTTTGAGCCAAGCCGTAAGATTTGTAGCTGTCACCGGATGTGTTATATTCTGTGGTTTTACCTTTATAAGCGGAATTCGGATTACCCTTAAGATATATAGTAGCATTGTTGGTAGTTTTACGGCTTCTGAACATGACATACTTTTCGTGCCTCATATCATTATCGTCAAATCCGTCGCTTCCCTGACTAGCATAACCGTAGCCTACAATTCGGAGGTCATAGTTTGAATTACTGCTGCTGTAAAGACCGCCGTCATTTGTACCGTAATAACCGTCCGGGAAAGATGCATCGACAGAATAGTTACTGAAAATGTTATTCATAGCATAAATTCTGCCGTCACTGGTATTATAACCAAGACCGTTATTATCACCCCAGACATTAGAACCAAGGAAAATACGGTAGTTTGAACCGTCACCGAAGTGCCACTGAACATTAAAGTAATAGCCGGCAGATTCTAATGTTTCTGACTGATCAAGATAAATATTACTGGGATAATAAAGAGTGGTCCAGTCGTCACCGTTTTGCCATTTAAACCAACGATCCGTATTACCGTCGAATACAGGTGTTCCGTAAGCTGCTGTGGTGCCCGAATAATGCTTACCGTACACTTCAGGCTGACCGTAAACAGTACCGGAAACTGCCATAGCATGATTATGCTCGCCGGGTACAAACACCCAGCAGGTCATAAGCATCAGTACTGCTAAAAACACTGATAAGGTTTTCTTTGAGCAAGTTAAAAATTTCTTTTTCATTTTTTAATTTATCCCCCTTGATTGAGATATTTGAAACTGCCCTTCTCATTATAAGAGCGTTTCAGCTTATTTCGGGAAAACCCGAGGTTAAAAAGATGATGAAAAGGCCTAAAAATCACCCGAGCACAACTGACCTCCCTGTGCTTTTTTCGGAGAAATTTATTCCGTTTCACGGTAAAAGGGTGCAATAACCCCTATAATTACACATACTCATTATAATGCAAGCTCAAAATAAAATCAATACGGTTTTTACAATTTATTAAAATTTAGAAGGAAAAATTAGAGCAATGTTTTTGTGCATTTTGCATATTCCGGAATCCCAAGGGGACGCGCCTGCTGTGTCTGCGGCTGCCCTCTCGGCTTCCGCTCTTTTTCGACACAGAGGGTCTGTACCCTTGGGCACAGACAAACCCGCCCCCTTGCGTTTTGTGTTGACTGTCGATGCAAAAAAACCTCCCCTTTTTTAAGGAGAGGCTGAACAATTCTTATTTCTCATACTTTTCCATAAATCTTTCGCCGCAGCCGTACTGCTCGTAAACATAATCGATGTCCTTATCGCCTCTGCCCGAAAGAGAAACGAGAATAGAGCCCGACTTATGCTCTTTCGCGTATTTGATGGCATAAGCCACAGCGTGGGAGGATTCGATAGCAGGAATGATACCCTCATATCTTGACAGAAGGAAAAATGCCTCCATAGCCTCCTCGTCGGAAATGGTGTCGTACTGCACTCTGCCCATATCGCGCAGATTGGCGTGCTCGGGACCTACACCGGGATAGTCGAGACCGCTGGCGATGGAATAAACGGGAAGGGGCTCACCGTTTTCGTCCTGGAGAAGATAGCTTTCGAAGCCGTGAAGTCTTCCCTTGGTGCCGAAGGCCATGGTAGCCGCGTGGTCGCCCACCTTTTCGCCTCTGCCGAGAGGCTCTACACCGATGATGTCCACCGGGTCGGCAAGGAAGGGAACGAACATACCGATGGAGTTTGAGCCGCCGCCGACGCAGGCGCATACGGCATCGGGATGATGACCGGTCATTTCGAGAAACTGCTCTCTGGCCTCAATGCCGATGACAGCCTGGAAATCTCTTACCATTTTCGGGAAGGGATGGGGGCCGAGGGCGGAGCCGATGCAGTAAATAGCGTGGTCGTATTCCTTAAGATAAGCCTCAAATGCGGCATCAACTGCCTCCTTAAGGGTTTTAAGTCCGTGAGTTACGGGGATTACATTAGCACCGAGCAATTTCATCCTGATTACATTGGGGTGCTGCTTGGCGATGTCTACCTCGCCCATATAAATGTCACATTCCATACCGAAGTATGCGGCCGCAGTAGCCAAGGCTACACCGTGCTGTCCTGCACCTGTCTCAGCGATAAGCTTCTTTTTGCCCATATACTTCGCCAAAAGGCCTTCACCCATACAGTGATTAAGCTTATGTGCGCCTGTGTGATTAAGGTCCTCACGCTTAAGATAAATCTGGCAGTTACCGAAAAGCTTCGAAAGTCTCTCGCAGTGGTAAACGGGAGTAGGTCTGCCCTGAAATTCCTTTCTGATTCTGCGAAGCTCGGAAATGAACTGTGCCGACTGGCAGATAGCCTCGTAGGCATCGTCAGCCTCCTTAAAGGCAGGCTCAAGCTCGGGAGGAAGAAATGCTCCGCCGTGATCACCGAAATAACCGTTCTTATCGGGATACTGCTTAAGATAATTGTCGAAATCCTTATAATTTGTATTCATTTTAAAATCTCCTTTTTCCTTATATATAATATAGTATACGTTTTTACATAAGCTACCGTAATTTCGCGGCAATCCGACGGGACACCGAGAGTCCCTGCGGGATTTGAATTTTACCTCTTACGCCATCGTACACCTGAATAATACATAAATAACACTTCCCTGAAATCTTTATCGGGGATGACTCCCCTGTAATATAAAAAACTTCTGCTCCACAAAGGAACAGAAGTCTGTCGCCACCTTAATGGTTTTCACGTACTGACATACGCTCTCAGGATAACGGCAGAGTCTCCGTCGGCACCTACTGCATTTTTCGGAGCCGCCCTCACGAGTCCATTCACATAACCTTCCCCTGTTACATTCCACCGTCCGTAACTCTCTGAAAGCTTCGGGTAATGCTACTACTCTCGCTCATCGGTTTAATTTATTACAGGAAAATCATATATCAGTTTTTCTTTTTTGTCAAGAGTTTGACAAAAAATTTGAAAGGTAATTTTTTACATTACCGCTGACTCGAGGACAGCTATAGCCTCGGCAAACTCCTCTAAATCCTTTCTCTGGCCTCTGCCGCGGAGCTGATTCCATCTGTCCTTTATGTCCTTCCAGTCGAAGCCGGCATCAGCCGCCTTTTCCTCGGGGCTGTCTTGTATCTGCTCTGCCTCCTGTGCTTTCGCCTCCTCGAGAGCGATTCTGACTGCGGAGATAAATTCATCCTTGCCGTAAACGGTGATTTTTTCCACCTTTAATTTGTGTGCCAGCTCCTCGAGCTCATAAATGGCATTGGCACCGTACTGCTGTACCATCGAGTCAAAGACAACGGGTGTGAAATAGTAAATATTTCCCGACAGATGACCGAAGGCCTTTCTCGTGTCGAGATAGCCGAGCTGTATCCTTCTGTCGATCATCGGACCGCTGAAATCAAAGGACGGGCCGAGATCCTCCAGGTCATAGGGACGGATATACACCACCTGCGAGTTATTGAAGTTAAGATTATGCGCTACGCCCTTGATGTTTGAAATGTCGATTACGATGAGCTTGTTATAGCCCCTCTTTTTAAGAGTCATCACGGGAGTATTATCGTAAACTCCGCCGTCGAGAAAGCGTTCTCCCTCGGGTCCGATATTATTGGCCAGAGGAATATTAGACGAGGCTAACAGATAATCCACCAGCTCACCCTGCGGAATATCCTCGACGAAAATTTCCAGAGGGGTGGCATTCTGTGAAAGATGAACAGTCACGATGCCGAGAGGAATTTTCTTTTTTCTTACCTTGTCCTCATCTACATAGGCTCTGATATAATCTGCGGCAGGAGAAGCGTCAAAGCCGCCGTTTTTCAGAAGCTCTCTGAAAAGCACGCTCCAGTTCTTTTTACTGAAAAGATTTTCCGGGTCTACGAGCTCCGTTTCGATTTTAATTCCCTTTTTAACGGAAACATTATGCCAGAAATCTATCGCCTTTTTCATATCGCCCGCAGCTATGAGTGCACCGTTTATGGAGCCGATGGACACACCGGCTATGGCATCAAAGGAAATGCGCATCTCACGCAGAGCCTTCCATGCACCGATCTGATAGGCACCCTTTCCGCCGCCGCCCGCGAGGACGAGACCGTATTTTTTATAAATCATAATTACACCGCCTTATCAATATAATAAATCTGAAATTATACTGTTCGAAAGGAGAAAGCCCTCGGGTGTGAGGAAAAGTCTCTCTCCGTCTTTTTTCAGCAGTCCGTTTTTTTCATATTTTTCTGCTTTTTCGAATATGGTTTTATCTAAATCCTTTCCGAATTTTTCTCTGAATTTTTTCCCGTCAAGACCCTCCTTAAGTCGGAGAGCGAGTAAAATATATTCCTCCTCGTCTCCGCCCTCGCCGTCCTCGACAGGCTTTTCACCCGAAAGGAAGGCCTCAAAGGAGCGGGAATAGTAAAATCTTTTACCTTTGAAAAAGGAATGTGCGGAGGGACCTATACCGATGTACTCCTCGCACTGCCAATATTTCGTGTTATGTCGGCTGTGAAAGCCTTCGAGTGCGAAATTCGAGATTTCGTAGTGAATAAAGCCCTCGCGGGAGAGTCGTTCAGAGGTGTGAAGATACATCTGCACCACCGTATCCTCATCGGGCAAGGCAAGCTTTTTTTCGTTTCTGCCGAAATCAGTCCCCTCTTCTATTTTAAGCATATAGGCACTGATGTGCTTCACTCCGAGAGATAAAATGAAGTCCAGACTTTCATCGAGACTTTCGGGGGTCTGAAAGGGTACACCGAGCATCAAATCTACGGAGATATTATCAATTCCCGCATTCTTAAAAAGCTTAACCGCTCTTTTTATATCCTCTCTGTCCGACGGTCTTCCGAGCACCTTTCTTTCTCTGTCCACTGCTGACTGCATACCCAGGGACACACGGTTTACTCCCCCTGCGGCCACGGAACGAACGAAGGCTTCATCCGTAGAGGAGGGGTTACATTCCGCTGTTATTTCCGCATCCCTTTGCAAATCGAAGTTTTCCCTTATGTGTCCGATTATCCTTCCTATTCTTTCACCGCCGAAAACCGAGGGAGTTCCTCCCCCGAAATAAACGGTGTCTATCCCTAATCTTTTATCTGAATAATCCTTCAAGCATAAAAGGACAGCCTTTAAATAGCTGTCCTTTTGTTTTTCGTCACCTTTAAAGGAATAGAAATCACAGTAAGGACATTTCGTTTTACAAAAGGGAATATGAATGTATATTCCTGTCATACTGTTATCCGTTTCATCAGCCGTTGTCGTCCAGCTTAAGCACGGCCATAAAGGCCTCCTGCGGCACCTCGACGGTACCGAACTGACGCATACGCTTTTTACCTTCCTTCTGTTTTTCGAGAAGCTTTTTCTTTCGCGTGATGTCACCGCCGTAGCATTTGGCCAGAACATCCTTTCTCATAGCCTTGACAGTTTCGCGGGCGATAACCTTACTGCCGATAGCTACCTGAATGGGGATTTCAAACATCTGTCTCGGAATGTGCTCTTTTAGCTTTTCTGCTATCTTCCGCGCACGGGACATAGCCTTTTCCGAATGGATAATAAAGGAAAGAGCATCGATAATGTCACCGTTCAGAAGAACATCCACCTTCTGAAGCGAGGAGCGTCTGTATTCGAAAATCTCGTAGTCAAAGGATGCATAACCCCTCGTTCTTGACTTAAGAGCATCAAAGAAATCGTAGATAATTTCATTCAGAGGAAGCTCGTAATGAATATCCACACGGTCGGGTGTGATGTATTTCATATCCTTGAAAACACCGCGTCTGTCCTGACACAGATCCATAATGGAGCCGACATAATCAGCGGGAGAGTAGATGTGAGCATTGGTGATGGGCTCCTCGCAGTAATCGATGGATGCCTGCTCGGGATAATGGGTAGGATTATCTATTTCGACCACGCTTCCGTCAGTGAGATGAATTTTATAAACGACGGAGGGCACCGTGGTAACCAGATCGAGATTATATTCTCTTTCGAGTCTTTCCTGAATGATTTCCAGGTGCAAAAGACCGAGGAAGCCGCAGCGGAAGCCGAAGCCCAATGCTCCCGAGGTTTCGGGCTCATAGGAAAGAGAGGCATCGTTAAGCTGTAATTTTTCCAGAGCATCACGGAGTGCCTCATAATCTGCACCGTCAGCGGGATAAACACCGCAGTAAACCATCGGGTTAACCCTTCTGTAGCCGGGAAGAGGCTCACCGGCGGCATTCTGTACCTTGGTAACCGTGTCACCTACCTTGGCATCACGGACAGTTTTAATTGAGGCTGTGATATAGCCTACCTCACCCGAGGAAAGCTCCTTGCAGGGCTCAAGTCCGGTAGCCCTCATATATCCGACCTCTACTACGGTGAACTCTGCACCCGTGGCCATCATACGCATAGTTTCACCGGCTTTGAGAGTGCCCTGCATAACGCGGACATAAACTATGACACCCTTATAATTATCGTAAACCGAGTCAAAGATAAGAGCCTTGAGGGGAGCCTTGTCATCACAGTCCGAGGGAGCAGGTATGTCGGAAACGATTTTCTCCAGCACCTCGGCTACATTTTCGCCTGTCTTCGCAGAAACTCTCGGCGCACCCATACAGTCGAGACCGATGACCTCCTCTACCTCGGCGGCGACTCTGTCGGGCTCGGCGGCGGGAAGGTCGATTTTATTGATTACGGGAACGAGCTCGAGGTCGTGGTCGAGGGCAAGATAGGTATTAGCGAGAGTCTGTGCCTCGATGCCCTGAGAAGCGTCGATGATGAGCACCGCACCCTCACAGGCGGCCAATGACCGCGAAACCTCATAGTTAAAGTCCACATGGCCCGGTGTATCGATAAGGTTAAGCTCGTATTCTTCGCCGTCCTTTGCTTTATAGTTAAGCTTCACGGCATGAGCCTTTATGGTAATTCCTCTCTCTCTTTCGAGATCCATATCGTCCAGAATCTGCGCAGACATATCTCTTTTAGCCACGGAATCCGTGATTTCGAGAAGTCTGTCAGCCAGAGTGCTTTTACCGTGGTCGATATGGGCGATGATGGAGAAATTTCTTATATTTTCTTTTTTAGCAGCCAAAATATCACCTCATACGGGGTAAATTTAATATATTAATATATTTTATCATAAATTATAAATTTTGGCAAGTAAAAATTAAAGGAGCCGGAAAAAAAGTGCAGACCGCATAAACCAAGACCGAAAAGCAAATATCTATTATATATAGCATCATATTATTCCATATAATAATTAAAACAGATGTGTTTTAAAAGTTCGCTTAAACACATCTGTTTTTTGTTTTACTTTTTGGTCTGCGCTTACTGCGACAGCTCCTTATCGTCTTTATTTGGCCGCGGTGGTTGCCGCTGTGGTGGTTACGGGATTTTCGCCCGTGATTTTCGTGGAATCGGGAGCGATAATACCGATGTAGCTCTGACCGGGATTTACCTCTAAAGGCTTACCCTCACTGTCAAACACCTGAATGGTGTCGCCCTCGGCAGGCTTTTTCCAGGTAATTTTCTGGCTCTTACCCATAGAAATGTAATAGCCGTCTCCGCCCTTGAGCTCTACCTTCATAAGGTAATTATCCGTGTGGGTTTTAACAGAGGTTTCGAGCACGAAAATATTAGTATAATTAAGCTGCTCACCGCTTACGCTGTCCTTATGAACCGAGCCGTTATGCTGTTTGAAGTATACCTTCTTTTCGGCATCGTAGGTGAAGGTGCTGAAATAAGAGGTGGAGAAATTAAGTCTTACCTTATCGCAGTTTGTGTCACCCTTCGCTACAGCCTTGCCCTCCTCACGGAAGTTAAAGATAGGAACATTTTTACCCTCACTGTAGTCTGTTCTGATTTTTTTGCTTTCGAGCACCTTGGGGATGTTTGCACCCTTTACATAAGCGGTATGCTCACTGCTGTACTTTTGCAGTCTCGCAGAGTCTCTGCCGAAAAGCTCGGTATTGTAGTCAGCCGCACCGTTAAAATAATCGATGCCGAGTCTCTTAAGAGTGGGAGTCCCAAAGGTCTCGTTACTGCCGAAGCAGATGTAAACCGCATCCAGACCGTAGGCTAAAATAGGATAATAGTAGCGACAGGATCTGACGGAGCAGACATTGGGGATTTTCGTGTAGTCGCCGTAGACTGCCATCATTCGTGTGATACCGCCCTCGACGATAACCTCAAACATAAGGTCAGCATCACTTATGCCGTACTGGGGCAGAGCGGCACGGACATTATTGATCATAATAGCCACGGGGCGCTTGCCGTAGGCTTCCTTGCTTAAGGTAGAAAGTCCCGTAAGTCTGTTTATCTTTTCGGGAGTTACGGGAGCGGCTGTGGTGGTGACCTCTGTGGTAGTGGCCTCTGTGGTCTCCTCCTCTTCCTTACCGCCGCAGGCAGTAAGACCGAAAAGCATAATAAGGGCGAGTAAAAGTGCAATACTTCTTTTTAAGACAGTTTTGTTCTTCATTTTCTTTTCTCCTTTAAACTGCTTATTTTTACATAGTATACCACTATCACTTGATAATTTCAACCAAAATCATACAAAATATACTAAAAAAACACAAAAAAAACAAGAGAGCATAAGCCGACACCCCATAAGGAAGTATTTCTTTAAAATGTGAAATAATCTCACAATAACGCGTTAAAAACCACCGATATGCGTCAGCATTATCGGTGATTTTTGCCTTTTCTTGCAAGACTATTTCGCATTTTAAAGTGCTT
>JAZNEL010000035.1:0-64014 GCA_045588555.1 Acutalibacteraceae bacterium
AAGGGCGCCACTTCATAAGGATATTAGGCCTTAAAATTTGCTATTTCTGCGCATAACTGCGTTGAAAATGCTCGAAATCCGAAAGGATTTCTGTGCTTTTCGCCTTGTTCTGCATCAAAAATATCATAATTTTAAGGTGCAAAGCAGTTTTTACAGAGATATTTTTCGTTTAAAGGAAATGATAAACTCCCCGTCATACTCGTGTATTACGGGGAGTTTTCGTGATGTTTAAGCGGAAAAGAGCCTGTAAAAACCCTAACTTCCTTACGAAGTGTCGCCCAAGAGGTGCTGTAATTTTATGTATTCACTTTATCAGAAGTTGAAAAGCTTTGCAAAGAGATTTTTGAAGAAGTTGATGAGCTTCTGCCAGAAGGTGAGGGGAGCGGACTGATTTGCTTCGGGCTCTTCACCGTTAACCTCTGTGATTTTGCCGTCCTTGTCAACTGAGAAGATGAAGTATGTCATATGAGAAGCTTCATCTTCATAAAGGATACCGTAGTTTCCGTCTGAAAGCTCAGTAATACATGAGTATCCGAAGAAGTTCTTCCAGGGAGTATCTCTGCCGGGAAGGTTGTAGGTTGAAACCCACTTAATGGAGTTGTCACCGTTTACGAAGCCAACCTTGATAACACCGTCAGCTCTTACTGAGTTGTTTGAAGCAAAGGAGCCTATAACAGCCTTTCTTCCGTTGATTTCAGTATCGATGAAAGAGCACATACAGTTACCGTGAGCGGCGAGTGAAAGGTCAGAAACAAAGTCTGTCCAGCTATGGCCGCCATCGGTGCTGTCTGCATAAGCGATATAGTTACCGTCATTACGTGCAAACATACGGAGAACACCGTCATTAAGCTCAACAATCTGAGACTCACTTGTTTTACCTACCTGGAGACCGCAGATAGTTTCAGCACCTCTGTTCCATGTGGCACCGCCGTCATCGGAGTAAATAGTGCTTACATTTTCTATTTTGTTCCAGCCGAGAAGACCGTTGTCGTAAACGGTGAAAATAATTCTTTCTTTCCCGTTTGCGAGAGTGGTTACGAAGCCCTTACCGGGGCAGACGCCGAGGAACTTTTCACCCGGATCCTTAACCTGTCCGTTAAGGATTTCGGGAGCATTCCAGGTCTTACCGCCGTCGTCACTTGTACGAAGCCAGAGATAAGTGGTGCAGAAAACCTTGAAGGGAGATTCAGCATAGAAAACATTCTGGTTAATCATTGCTCCGTCACCGTTTTCGGTTTTCTGAGCAACCATAACGTTAACACCGTTTTTATAAAGGTCGAATTCAGTGTCTACAGCATATTCTGTGGCTGTACCGTTTGCACGGTTAAGAATGGGTGCGAAACCGTTTTCGAACTCACCGACATAATAAAGGAAGGTGTCGAGGTTGGTGTTATCGGTTTTTGTAAGGAGCATACGCTGTTCACCGTCGATGGAAGCATAGCCTGTACCTGCATATTTTGCCTGAAGATAGCCGCAGCCTGCGGGCTGAGCATCAACCAGAACAAAGATTCTGCCGTTTTTATTCTGTGCTATAGCCATATCGATGAAGGAAGCACTGCCGACTCCGGTGTAACCGTCAGCATAATCATCGAAGTGGTTAATAACATTGTAGCTCCAATTTGTGTATCCGTCACGGGAAACAGCTACGAGAGAATCGATGTTATTAGGTGAGTCAGAGCCATGGCCGTATCTCATATCTGCAGCAGCAATAACAGAACCGTCATTGAGAGTATAGAGAGCAGGAATACGGTATTCATCTACACCCTGTTCGCCTCTGTCGAAAATCTGAGTATAGTCAGCTGCTAAAGCGACTGTCGAAAGAGAGAAAACCATAAGGGCAACCAGAAAAATTGAAATTAATTTTTTCATTGTTATTCCTCCAAAATAATTATATGTATAATGATAATATCATTTTACAGCGTTAAAAGTCAACCATAATGTAAAAATTTTTCTTAATAATTGCTTTTCATTGAAAAAGGAATTATTCTGTGCTACAATAATCTACAGTAAAAAATCAAAGGAGCCATCTTATGTCAGATACTATAGCCGCCGTTTCTACTCCTCTGGCGGCGGGAGGCATCGGTGTTATCAGAATAAGCGGTGAAAATGCCGCAGAAATCGCCGATAGGATTTTCAAAGCCACCTCGGGCAAAAGTCTGTCTTCCCTCAAGGGTTACAGGGCCGCTCACGGTAAGGTTTTAATGGACGGTCGGGTCATCGATGAGGCGGTGGCTCTCGTTTACCGTGCCCCGAAAAGCTACACGGGAGAGGATACGGTGGAAATTTCCTGTCACGGCGGTGTTTATGTGACGAAGCAGGTGCTCCGTGCCGTGCTTTCCGCAGGGGCAAGACCTGCCGAGGCGGGCGAATTTACGAAAAGAGCCTTCCTTAACGGAAAGATGGACCTGTCCGAGGCGGAGGCCGTTATGGGACTCATCGGTGCACAGGGCGAGGGCTCTATGAGGGCGGCGCTTACGGCTTTAGACGGAGCTTTATCGAGAGAGATAGGTGAGCTTCGCGGTGTGCTCGTTTCTGCGGCGGCACATATGTCAGCCTGGGTAGATTATCCCGACGACGAAATTCCCGAGCTCGATTTCGGTTATCTGCGCGGAAATCTTTCAGAGGTAAAAATGAAGCTGACGGCGCTTTTAGATAAATTCGACGCAGGCAGAGCCATTACCGAGGGTGTGGAAACAGCTATAGTAGGTAAGCCGAATGTAGGAAAATCCGCACTTATGAATATGCTTTCGGGCTTCAGCCGCTCGATAGTAACCGACATAGCAGGCACTACCCGTGATGTGGTGGAGGAAACGGTGAGAGTAGGAAGCGTTATTCTCCGTCTGGCAGATACGGCGGGAATCAGAGAAAGCGACGATGTGGTAGAGAGCATAGGTGTTGATCTTGCCCGGACTAAAATCGAAAGGGCATCACTCATCCTCGCAGTTTTCGACGGCTCCTCGGCTCTCGACGAAAGCGATAAGGAGATTTTAGAGCTCTGCAGAGGCAGGGATGTAATCGGTATCGTGAATAAAACCGACCTTCCCTCGCAGGCAGATGCGGAATATATTAAAAACACCCTGCCCTACACGGTCTTTATCAGTGCCGCCACGCATGAGGGCGAGAGGGAGCTGACGGAGGTTATCGAAAGGGTGCTCGGCACCGATAAGGTTGACACCTCACAGGCTATGCTCGCCACGGAGAGGCAGAGACAGAGCGCACAGGAGGCTCTTGCCGCCATCGATGAGGCGATAGAAGCCATCGAAGCGGGCATAACTATGGATGCAGTCAATGTCTGCATAGACAATGCTATCGAGTCACTTTTATCCCTCACGGGTGAAAGAGCCAAGGAAAGCGTAGTAAATGAAGTTTTCGCACAGTTCTGTGTGGGTAAGTAAAGGATGAACACAGGGGACGGTTCTGTGTGTTCAAGCAAAATATCAGCATTATTAAAAAAATCAGAACGAACACACAGAACCTTCCCCTGTGTTCCTTGAGGTGAAATTATGAAAACTGCTTTAGTAACAGGTGCGTCGGGCGGTATCGGTCAGGCCGTGTGCGAGGCTCTAGCCAAAAACGGCTGTAAGCTTGCCGTGCACTACTCCTCCTCGGGCAAGGCAGCAGAGGAGCTCTGCAAAAGATTAAGTAAAGAGTATAATATAGAGGCTGTGGCCTTCGGTGCTGACTTTTCCGATGAAGCCGCAGTAAGTACACTGGCCGAAAGGGTGCTTTCCCATTTTGGCAGGGTTGATATTCTCGTCAATAATGCAGGCGTGGCCTATCAGACGCTTTTCCAGCTTGCCGACGAAAAAAAGATAAAAGAGGTTCTGGATGTAAACCTTATGTCCGCCCTCTCTCTTACAAAGGAAATTCTTCCCGTTATGATAAGCAATAAGTGGGGAAGAATAATAAACATCTCCTCGATGTGGGGCATAAGCGGTGCCTCCTGTGAGGTTCATTACAGTGCGGCGAAGTCGGGGCTTATCGGCTTTACGAAGGCTCTCGCCAAGGAGGTCGGCCCCAGCGGAATCACCGTAAACTGTGTGGCCCCCGGTTTCATCGATACGAAAATGAACGGAAACCTCGATGAAGCGTCTGTCCGTGAGATTATCGACTGCACCCCCGTGGGCAGAGCCGGTACAGGTGAGGATGTGGCAGAATTGGTATGCTTCCTCGCGGATAATAAGGCCGGATTCATCACGGGACAGGTTATTTCCGTCGACGGAGGCTACGGAGTCTGATTAACGGAGCTATCAGGTCGTGCCTTTGCCGTTTTTTGCAAATTAGTATAAGCTTAAGATTTCTTTAATAAGGAGAAAGAAGCGGCCATGAAGGATACAGTTTCAGCTTATTCGGGAATTACCGAAAATGAAGAAAAGCTTTTTTCACAGATAAACGGTGCGAAAAATAACGGCTATGAGCCTGTTTCACACGAAGACAAAAAGAAACAGAAAAAAGCCAAAAAGAAATTCTGGCTCGAAGCTGTCTCTTTTATAGCGGGAGGAATTTTGGCCGTAGTAACATTTATTGCTGTCGAAAAGCTTACTATAACCTTTTTCCCGGACAGCTCTTACAGATTACTCGGAATCGAAAAATGTCCGAAGAGCAGCTTCCTTCTGCTTCTGTCAAGCTACAGATATACTATTATTTATATTGCGGAAAAGCTGTTTATAAAAAAAGAATATGCTTCGGAAAGGGACAGAAGGGCGGAAAAGAAGACCTCGGCCATATTATTAGCAGTATGCTGTGCGGTTATAATCCTTTGCACGGGGTATAACTATTTATTTGAGATTTGCGCAGTTGCTGTTCACGATAACGGAATTTATGCGGGAACACAGGTAAAAAATGAAATTCTTCCCTTCGGAAGTGACAGAGTAGAGTTTTTTCTTATAGAGGGCTACACAGACCCTGAAACCGGTATATACTATGACGGTTATGAGGACAAAGAATTATATATTGTTGTGGACAAAAGGCTTGAAGATTATATCATAAGCTTTAGCGAAGATGCGGAAGAGACGGTAGCTTTTTTAAAGGAAAAGGGTTTTGAGATAATACGCGTTAAGGATTATGAGGCTTTTTCGCACACTTATACTTATTCCCAATAATAAAGCAAGGGTCTGTTGCAGTAAGATGCAGAAGGCGTTTAGATGTATGATTATACTTCGAGAGGGCGAAAAAACATCTAAAAAAGCAAATATTTTTTATATGCAACATCATATTATTCCATATAACAATTAAAACAGATGTGTTTTATAAGTCAGAAGCGACTTAAACACATCTGTTTTTGTTTTGCTTTTTGGTCTGCGCTTAATGCAACAGCCCCTTAATACTTTTTTTAAAACCTTTTCGCTTATCCGAACATCGCAAGAAGGAAGCCTGCGGCAACGGCAGAGCCGATAACACCTGCCACATTCGGTCCCATAGCGTGCATGAGAAGGAAGTTAGCGGGATTATATTTTCTGCCCTCATTCTGTGCTACACGGGCAGCCATCGGAACAGCGGAAACACCGGCCGCACCGATGAGAGGATTAACCTTACCGCCGGTGATGAGGTAAAGAAGCTTACCTAAAAGAAGACCGCCAACGGTGGAGAAGGCAAATGCGAAGAGACCGAGAGCAACGATGAGAAGGGTTTTAACCTCGAGGAAGGTCTGTCCGTTTGTGGTGGCACCTACGGTAAGACCGAGCATAATGGTAACGATGTTCATCAGAGCGTTCTGTGCCGTGTCGGAAAGTCTGTCAACCACACCGCACTCTTTGAAGAGGTTACCAAGCATAAGGAAGCCTAAAAGAGGAGCAACATCGGGAAGGATGAAAGCACAGATAACGAGAACAACTACGGGGAAGATAATCTTTTCTACCTTTGATACCTTGCGCAGCTGCTTCATTTCTACCTTTCTTTCCTTCTCGGTGGTGAGAAGCTTCATAATGGGAGGCTGAATGAAGGGGATAAGAGCCATATAGGAGTAAGCTGCTACGGCGATGGGGCCTAAAAGGTGGCCTGCCAGCTTACCTGCCAGGAAAATGGCTGTCGGGCCGTCAGCACCGCCGATGATAGCGATGGAGGCTGCCTCTTTGGGGTCAAAGCCTACGAGGATAGCTACAACGAAGGCTACATAAATGCCCAGCTGTGCCGCGGCACCTAAAAGAAGTGACACGGGATTTGAAAGAAGGGGGCCGAAGTCGGTCATACATCCGATGCCGAGGAAGATAAGACAGGGGAAAATACTGGATTTAACACCTGCATAAATAAGCCTGAGAACACCCGAATCGTACCAATGGGCACCTTCAACTAAATTTGATGTATCCATAATTCCCGTGGGGTCATCCATAAGACCTGCACCGGGAAGGTTTGCCAGAAGAATACCGAAGGCGATGGGAACCAGAAGAAGGGGCTCACATTTTTTCGCGATAGCAAAGTAGAGAAGCACGAATGAAACGAGAATCATTACGAGATTCTGCCACAGAAAGGTGCCGTCTGCGAAAAGTGCGAAAAAGCCCGAGGATTCCCATAAGCCGACAAGGACATCTTTAATCATTTCCATTTAAGAAATCTCCTTTTCTTTAAATAATATACTTTAGGGAATCAGATTACAACGAGTACATCGTCGGTGTTTACTGTCGAGCCTTTAGAAACGAGAAGCTGTTTGACAGTGCCGTCACAGGGAGCGACGATGTCGTTTTCCATTTTCATAGCCTCGAGAACGAGAAGCACATCGCCTGATTTTACTGCCTGTCCTACGGCTACATTTATGCTGAGGATGGTACCGGGCATGGGTGAGGGAACCTTGGTGCCTTCGCCTGCGACTGCAGGAGCTGCGGCGGGAGCGGCGGGTGCGGGAGCAGCTACGGGAGCGGCCACGGGTGCAGAGGCTTCCGAAACATTGAGAAGAACAGCGTCAGTCTCCGTAACTTCTACTTCATAATTTTTACCGTTTAATGTAACTACGTATTTCATTATTTTTTGTCCTCCATAAGTTTGATTGACCTGAATGAAAGTCTGTTAAGGGGAATGCCGCTTTTATCGGATACGATAGCCATAATAACGGCGGCGGTTTTTTCGTCTGTGTTTACGAGCTCGAGCTCGCCCTGATTCATACCTGCCGGCATAGGAATGCCTGCGGGTACTGCTGCGGCAGGAGCCGCTTCGGCTTTGGCGGATTTCTGACCTGCTGCCTTTGATTCGATGCCTCTGATTATTTTAGAAACGAGGAGAATAAGCAGAGCGATAACAGCGAGGATGGAAATTACGGTAGTGATGCCGAGTGCAGATCTGAGGAGAGCTTCGCCGATAGGCATTTTAATGGAATAATCACTGGTAAAAAGCATAGCCGTACCTCCTTATACTTCTCTGATGGTGTACTTAAAGGTGTTTTTAGCTTTTTCTTCACGCTTGTCAAAGAAAGCCTCTGCCTGAGTGGGGAAGGCGATGTAGGAAAGGACATCCTCTTCGCTCTTTGCCTTGGCGCCGATTTCTTCCTTAGCCTTTTCGAGGTAGGGCTCAAGAGTGTCGGCGAAGCGGCAGGTTACGGGCTTTTCGCCTGCGAGAATCTTTTCTGCAAGCTCTTTGTTAACCTCACCGGGAGCCTTGCCGTAGAAGCCGAAGAAATAGTTTTTGATTTCCTTTGAGATGTTTTTGTATCTTTCGCCGTTGAGGACATTTGATGTGGCCTGTACGCCTACCATCTGGCTCAGGGGAGTTACGAGGGGAGGATAGCCGAGGTCCTCACGGACTCTGGGCACCTCGAGGAGAACCTCCTCGAATTTGTCGAGCTTACCTGCGGCTGTGAGCTGTGCCACGAGGTTTGAAAGCATACCGCCGGGAACCTGATAAAGGAGGGCGTCTGTGTCGGTGGCGAGAACCACGGGATTAAGAAGTCCGCTCTCGAGAGCCTTTGCTCTTACGGGCTTGAAGAAATCGTTGATTTTCTTAAGAGAATCCATCTTAACATCGATTTCATAGCCCTGCTGACCTAAAGCGTAAACGAGGGTTTCCGTGGGAGGCTGTGAGGTACCGCCGGAGAAGCAGGAAATAGCGGTGTCGATAACATCGGCGCCTGCCTCTACTGCCTTCTGGAGAGTGAGAGCACCCAGACCGGTGGTGGAGTGAGTGTGCACTACCACGGGAAGGCTTACTGCTGACTTGATGGCCTTTACGAGGTCATAGGCCTCCTGAGGACTCATAATACCGGCCATATCCTTAATGCAGATGGACATAACGCCCATCTTTTCCATATCCTTTGCCAGCTGTACATAATTTTCGAGATTATGGATGGGAGAAAGAGTGTAGCAGATAGTACCTGAAGGATGAGCACCGCACTTAAGGGTTTCATCTACTGCCACCTCGATGTTACGAAGGTCATTGAGTGCGTCGAAAATACGGATGATGTCGATACCGTTTTCTACTGACTTTCTTACGAAGGCACGGACTACATCGTCGGGATAGTGCTTATAGCCTAAAAGGTTCTGTCCGCGAAGAAGCATCTGGAGCTTCGTATTGGGACAGGCCTTACGGATTTTACGGAGTCTCTCCCAGGGGTCTTCACCCAGATAACGCAGACAGGAGTCGAAGGTCGCACCGCCCCAGCATTCGAGTGAGTAATAGCCTGCCTTGTCAAGCTCGGCGAGGATAGGCTCAAATTCGTCGAAGCTCATTCTTGTGGCGATAAGGGACTGGTTTGCGTCACGAAGGACTGTTTCTGTGAATTGTACTTTCAAAATACCACCTCTGTTTATTATTTTTCGGAGCAAAAGTTTTTTTCTTTCTTTTTTAAAATATAAAAATTAATTTAAAAATTTCGCTATTTTATATCATACAAAAAAACACATAAAAATTCAAGCATTTTCCGTTTTTTACTAAATCTTTAGTAGTTTGTTCATTTTTCCCCTGTTTTATTTATTTTTTTTATTGAAAATATAAATACACGGCATACTTTTATATTTGTAATAAATTTGTTATAATTACTTTCGTAAGTTTTAAAAGTGATGCTTTATGATAAAGGCGTACCGTGAAAGGAGAGGTATTTTTATGTACAGAGTTTTAGTATGTGACGATGATGAGGCGATAGTACGCTCGGTGGAGATTTATCTGAAGGCAGAGGGCTACGAAACGGTCTGTGCCTATAACGGCAGACAGGCAGTGGAAAAGGCAGAGACCGAGGAGGTACACTGCATTATTATGGATGTGATGATGCCCGTCCTCGACGGAATAAACGCCACGCTGAAAATCAGAGAGAGGAGTAATGTTCCCATTATCTTCCTTTCGGCGAAAAGTGAGGACACGGACAAGATAGCCGGTCTCGGCTTCGGCGGTGACGATTATGTCACCAAGCCCTTCAGTCCTCTCGAATTATGTGCGAGAGTGAAAAGCCAGATAAGAAGATATGTTTCTCTGGGCTCGGTGCCGAAAAGGGAAAATGTTATTACCACGGGCGGTCTTTCCATCGACCTCGAAGCGAAAAAGGTTACTCTGGACGGTGAGGAGGTCAGGCTTACGGCCACAGAGTATAAGATAATGGAATATATGATGATCAATATGGATAAAACTCTTTCCTCGAATCAGATTTACGAAAACGTATGGAACGAAAACGCCTTCTCCACGGAAAAAACCGTAACGGTACATATAAGAAGAATAAGAGAAAAAATAGAAATCGACACTAAAAATCCTAAATATATTAAGGTGGTGTGGGGAATTGGATACAGAATTGAAAAAATATAAAAGAGATACCTTTAAAAGAGTGGTTGCCGTCCTTCTCAGTATTATCTGCATAAGCTTTATGACGAGAGAGGCACTCTCCTCTATCGATCATGCCGAAGCGGCTGATCTGGTCTATGTGAATTTCAGCGATGCTCTTAGTTATGATGTGTTAGGCATAGAAAGAGACGAATGGCAGTATACTACCTTCCGCAACGGATATACTCTTCTTCTCGGCTTTCTCGAAACGAAAATGAATGAGTTCGGCAACGGCACGGAAAAGGATTATGAAAAAAGGCTGAAGGAATATGAGCAAAATCTTGATAAAGAGGCAGATTTTTACAAGGACAGAGTAATTTATGCTGCAACTAATTATTTCTCGGATTTCACAAATCTTTATAATTCGGGAGTAATCGAAATTACGGGTATGTATGCAACCGAAGTAAACGGAGACAGCACTACTTACAACGGCTCTTACAGCGAACTCGATTTTTACTATTTCCGACATATGAGCGATACGGTAAAGGAACCCGTTCTTCCTCGCTCTGTTTCAGAAGAATTTAAAGGCATTAAATATGATAATGTTTACTATAACGAGGGAATGGGAAACATCTGTGACGAAGACGGAGTAATTACAACCAGATATTATCCCGGCTACTATGCATTTACGGTAAACAGGGAAGTACTTAAAAATAAGCTCGTTTCATCTGATGCTGTAAACAAATATTATTCATCTTATGAAGAATTTTACGAGCAGTATCTCGAAAGTGAAAAGAGAATCGCGGAGCACGCAGGCACGGCGAGATATTTCATCCGTGACAGCAAGGGCAATACCATTACCAACATAGAAGGCTTCGGTGAAAAAACCAAGACAGAGGAAATAAAGAATTATTTCGGCAAACTCGGCAGATATTCTTACAGTCAGGACGGATCGATTTATCTCGATAACGGAAGGTTTTACAGCGATACCTATCTTGACTGGTTTACAAACCACAGTGACGGCTATGTCTATAACGATGAGGAGTATACTTCGGTAATGCTGACCACCATTATGCCCGATACCACGGCGGAGGTGGTATCTACTACCTTTGCGGGGGTAACTAATGCAAATGGTGAGGTTATAGCTGAGATCGCTCCCACAAATGTGACAAAGATAAATGAATACACCGACGAAAGCGGAGAGGCAGTAACCGTACCCGAAACCACGAGAGTGGCTGTTTCTCTCATAGAGCAGGACAGCATCACCGCCCGTGACATCGAGCTTTACATCGCTTTCGATAAAAATGCTGAATACGAGACCTGCCATTTCGCATCGGTGGAAGCCAATGTAGCTATGGCAGAGAGCATCATAGAGGAGTGTCTCCTTACCGCCGGTGCGTTCGGCACACTGCTTCTCATCTGCATTTTCTATCTTATGGCCATCACGGGCAAGAGAAAAGGGAGCAACGAAATTCATCTTTATAAAACGGATAAGGTCTTCCCCGAAATCAGAATAGCCGTCGACGGCGGTCTCGGCTTCCTGTGCTTTATGGGAATATGGTGGCTGCTGGAGGCTTATATTGATTCAAATATGAGAAGCTTTCTCGGTCTGTGTATGCTGGTAATGCTTTTACTGCTGTTCCTTATCTGTCTCGACCTGCTGCTTTATCTGGTCAGACACATTAAAAATCACAGCCTTTTAAAGAATATCTTCATCGTGTGGTGCGTACGAAGGCTGATGAAATACAGCAGAAGAATAAAGAGCTTCATCAGCGGAAAAATCCTTTATACCAAAGAGCTTAAAAAGACGGTTATTATCAGAACGGCGATATTGGTAGGCATTAATATTATCGTCGGCGGAGCAGCTGTTCTGTTCGGTATGGAGGATGTCTGGGAGATGTGCGGTCTGGTGATAGCGGCTCTGTTCCTTTTCGACCTTTGGGTTGTTTACCGCGGTCTGCGCTTTGTAGCCGGAGCAGATAAGCTTTTCTCCGTAGTAAGGGAAATGCATGAGGGCAACACGGATGTTCATATCGATAAAAACGCTCTTCCCGATTATCTTTATCTCCCGGCAGAAAATCTGCAGGGCCTTTCCGAGGGTATAAGAGCCGCAGTAGATGAGGCGGTAAAGCAGGAAAAGACTAAAACGGAGCTTATCACTAATGTTTCTCACGACCTTAAAACTCCGCTGACGAGCATAATAAACTATGTGGATCTGATGAAAAAGTGCGACATCACCGATGAGACGGCTCTTTCCTATCTACGGGTTTTAAGCGAAAAAAGCGACAGACTTAAGGTGCTTATCGAGGATCTGGTAGAGGCCTCAAAGGCTTCGGCAGGTGCTTTATCGGTTGATTTAGTCTGTGTGAGCTGTAAGGAGCTTATTAATCAGCTTATCGGTGAATTTGAGGACAGCTTCGAGGAGAAAAAGCTCAAGGTAATTATTGATCTTGCCGAGGAGGTAAGAGTAAGAGCAGACAGTAAGCACATTTACAGAGTGCTCGAAAACCTGTTCGTTAATGTGAAAAAATACGCTCTCGAAAACACACGCGTTTACATCACCGTTACCTCGAGAGGGGATAAGGGCATAATAAACATAAAGAATATTTCAGCCGCCCCGCTCAATATCAGCGCCGATGAGCTCAAGGAGCGCTTCGTACGCGGTGAGCAGTCGAGAACCACCGAGGGTAACGGTCTCGGACTTTCCATAGCTGAAAATCTCTGCATTCTCCAGAACGGAAGCCTCGGAATAGAAATCAGCGGCGATCTGTTCAGCGTTACCGTGGAAATGGAAAAATACAGATAAAATAAATCATCCTCCGAAGAAAAAACCGTCTGCTTAAAAAACAGACGGTTTTTTCACATAAACTATTTATAAGTGCGGAAAAATATGTTATTATAAACGCAGAAAGTAAAAGGAGGAAAAATTATGAGCGGAAAAACAGACCCCACAGCACTTTTTAAAATAGGCTACGGCCTTTATGTTCTCACCGTAAAGGACGGTGAAAAGGAAAACGGCTGCATCGTAAACACGGTTTCACAGCTTACGAGTAATCCTTTAAGAGTAGCCGTTACGGTCAATAAGGATAATTACACACACCAATTCATTAAAAACACGGGTAAAATGAATGTGAACTGCTTAAGCACCGATGCACCCTTCGGTATTTTCGAATGGTTCGGCTTCGTCAGCGGCAGAGACAAGGATAAAATGGACGGAATGAGTGTAAGCAGAAGCGAAAACGGCATAGCTTATCTGAATTTCTTTATTAATTCCTTCCTTTCTCTCGAGGTGGAATCGGAGACAGAGTTTGAGACTCATACTATGTTTATCTGCAGGGTTACGGAGGCGAAGGTCCTTAACGATAAGGAAAGTATGACCTATGCCTATTATCACGCCAATGTAAAGCCGAAGCCCGAGCCCAAGGAGAAGAAGGGCTATGTGTGTAAAATCTGCGGCTATGTTTATGAGGGCGAGGAGCTGCCTGCCGACTTCGTGTGTCCTCTCTGTAAGCACGGCGCAGAGGATTTCGAGCCTATAAAATAAAAGAATCTCTCCCTTTTTTGCAAAGGGAGAGATTCTTTCTTACATAAGCGCACTGATTACGGATGTCAGCAGATTTTCCGCCAGTAAAGCACCCAGGGCATAAAGGGGAGCCACGCCGCCCTTTCGGAGAAGATGTGCCATAGAGTTTTTCTGATTTTCGAAGGACGCGATTTCCTTAAGAGCGGAAACAGTGTAATTTCTGTAAAGGTGATTTGCGACGAAGCCGGCAATGAGGCTGATTATGAACTGAATACCCATAAACATTATAACGGGTATATACAGAGCCTCCAGCTCCATAAGCATAGTGGCGGCTTCGGCTTCATTGGTCACCGTCATCAGCTTTTCCATCAGAGGCATAGCCTTGTTTGCAAACTCTAAAAGAGAGGGAGTGGAGATGATGGAAAGGCAGAGATTTATTGTCATAAAGATAATGCCCGGCTTAATGAGCTTTCTGTAAAAGAACCAGTAGGGTGAGAAGAAAAATGCGGCGAAGTTAAAGGAAAGCTTTCTGCCGAAATCGAAGCGCTTGAACTTTTCGATGTACCTCATAGCGGAGGCACCGATGAAGGCACCCATAAGGTTTGTGTGCACACCGCAGGTTTTATCCTCCTTCGGGAAGGGACCTCCGAAGGAGAAGTCCTCACCGTCGGGAGAAAAGCCGGAGGTGGAGGAAATGACATCGATGAGCTTCTGCTCCACTGCATCACGGGTGGGAGTGTTATCGGTGACCGGTGCACCGTCGTTTTCGAAGCCCTCGCCCTCGCCGAGAGTAAAGGGAGGCTTGTATGCGGGCACGGGGCCGTCCTGTGCGGCAGTATTTTCCGTTTCTTCCCTTCCTTCCTTTTCGGCATAGGCGTCGACTACATTGAAGCCGAAGAGAGTGAACTTCATCGAGCACTGCTTACAGTGGTCTGCGCCCTCGGGATTACCGTAGCCGCAGTTCGGGCAAGGTACGGTCTTTACCTTCTCGACGGCAGGAGCGGCGGGTGTGATTACCTCTGCGCCCGTCCAGGTAAAGTCTTCACCGTGCTTATGGGCATTGACGCAGCCGCCGTTATTTTTGTAGCATTCTCTGTGCTGCGGAGTGGCACATTCGGGGCATACGACGATGTCCTCACCGTCGGTGAAGATTTTTCCGCAGCCGTCACATATCTGATTTGTGTATCGCATAGTGGTTCTCCTTTAAGGTTTGGTGATTTTTAGTATAAAAACAGTCTGATTCCCATTTAAGGGGATTAGTGTCGATGTATTCCCATATTTTTTCATAATCCTTTTCATTCCGGATTATGTGGTCGTGAAATAATTTTTGCCACGGTGAAAAACCGATTTGTTTTGACACAAAGCCTTTCATCTGCTGTATGACGGTTGATATTGTAGGGGCGACCATTGGTCGTCCGTTTTCATCGAAGTTATCTATCGATAACAGCAAATGCAAATGATTCGGCATAATAACATATTTTTCGGCTGAAATGCAGGGATAATGTTTATTTATGTTTTCTATCGCTTTTTTGGTGATGATTCCATAATGAGACAAATGCATTTCCGGCGGACGACCGATGGTCGCCCCTACGATTCTGCCAAAGAGAGGCTCTTTATTTTTGGTACATATTGTAATAAAATACACACCGTTTGAGCTGTAATCGTAATTTTTTAATCTGTTAGGCTTTCTTTCAGGCAAATTCATAATTAATCTTACCTTAAATGTATTATTACATTATATTCTAACCTCATTTACCCTTAAAAGCAACTATTTTTCATTATTTTGTGCCCCGCGCAGAAAAATATTTTATTTTAATCTTGCTCTTTAAAAATAAATGTGTATAATGTAAAAGGATAAATTTGTTTACAGTATCTGTTTAAGAGGTAGAATAAAGGTGAAGCTTAAAATTTAATTAAAAATGTCTGTCTATTATACACATATACAGAAAGGAAAAAACGCTATGATTCAGTTTGAAGAATTAAGATTAAGATTAATGGAAAGCGAAAAGCCTCTCGGTGAGCTCGCTTCCGCATTAGGTTTAGAGGAAATGGCAAAGGAAGTGGCAGTTCTCGAGGAGCAGTCAGCTGCCGAGGATTTCTGGAACGATCTTGCCAATTCGCAGAAGGTGCTTCAGAGAGTGGCTTCTCTCAAGGGTAAAATAAAGGGCTATGAGGATCTTAAGACCGCCTATGAGGATGCACTCGTTATGATCGAGCTTTCCGACGAGGAGGGAGACCTTGATTTACTTCCCGAATGTCAGGCGAGCGTGGAGGCAGTGGAGGCAGAGCTGGAAAAGCAGACTCTTGCCACGCTTCTTTCCGGAGAATACGACGGTAAAAATGCCATTCTTACCTTCCACGCAGGTGCAGGCGGCACCGAGGCACAGGACTGGTGCCAGATGCTGTTCAGAATGTACGGTCAGTGGGCCACGAAGCACGGCTTCAAATTCACCACCGTCGATTTCCTCGACGGCGACGAGGCAGGCCTCAAATCCGCTACTGTAGTTATCGAGGGCGAAAACGCCTACGGATATTTAAAAAGCGAAATGGGTGTTCACCGTCTGGTCCGTGTTTCTCCCTTCGACTCCTCGGGCAGAAGACACACCTCCTTCGCATCTCTCGAGGTTATGCCCGAAATCGACGACACCATCGAGGTCGACATCAGTCCCGACGACATCACCATGGAGGTTTACCGTGCTTCGGGTGCGGGCGGTCAGAAGGTTAACAAGACCTCCTCAGCAGTCCGTCTTATCCATAATCCCACCGGTATCGTCGTATGCTGTCAGGTAGAGCGCAGTCAGCATCAGAACCGAGAGGTCTGTATGAGAATGCTCAAATCCAAGCTCATCGAAATCAAAGAAAGAGAGCATCTCGAAAAAATCGAGGACATCAAGGGTGAGCAGAAGGAAATCGGCTGGGGCAGCCAGATACGCTCTTATGTATTTATGCCCTACACCCTCGCCAAGGACCACAGAACAGGCTTCGAAATGGGTAACATAAATGCAGTTATGGACGGTGAAATCGACGGCTTCATAAATGCTTATCTGAAAAAGCAGAGTCTCGATGCACTCGGTGCGGAATAAAATTTAATGCTATACCCAAGGGCGCAGGCTTGACCCCCTTGGGGTTTGCTTTTTTCTTCAAGGGTGCAGGCTCACTGTGCTGACGCACAGATGAACCCGACCCCTTGGGATTTCAGATGAACCCGACCCCTTGGGGGGGACTGTCAAAATCCACAATAAGCCGTTCATTTTTTCGTCACAAAAGCCAAATTTTTAATAATTATAAAAGTTTTCTGTGGCTGTTCTTGACTTTGTTGATTTTTTAATGCTATACTGATACTAACTAAAAGTGACTCTTTGTGCCCTTTTGGGGATTTGGTGCACCAAAAAACGGTCAGGTCAGGGGCTGTGGTGATGAATTTTTAAGGGGAAAGAGAGTACACGGTGAATTTCGTTTTTATGGTAAATAAGCCATTTTATGAAATACAGAGTTAATTTTTATTAAGGAGGAAAATCTTAATGAAAAACTATTTGAAATCACAGGCAAAAAAATCGCTGTCATTATTAATGGCAGTTCTTATGCTTATGTCCTGCTGGGTATGGGTAGCACCGACCGAGGCAGAGGCAGCAGGTGCCGAAGACGGTCAGTATTATGTTAAGATCGTGGCTGATGTTGACGCATATTCCGAAAAGGTCAACACAAACGATCTGAAAATCAACTATAAGCTGATCAACGGCGCGGGAGACAGCGGCTCAAAAACCGTTAATCCCGACAAGAGTAAATATAAAACTAATAAAGACAACGTTGTTTTCTTTGCGGATTATATCGACGGCTTCCCCACCGGATTTGATTGGCATATTTCTCTTGACTGGAAAACCGGCGGTACGACATTGCATCTGATAAATGCAAAAATGTATGTCGGTAAGGATCCTGACAGCTGTACACTGAATGTAATTTCATCTGATGCCTACGAATGGAAAAACAATGCAACGGGTGGCGGTAACAAGGATGCCACCTTCTCACGCAGTACACTTGCCGAATATTACCCTGCATATCAGGCTGATGCGGCTAATGTTACAGCAGAAATAAATGCAACTATTCCCAAAATCGGTGACTCCACAGTTCTTCAGGACGACTACAGAAGTCATAAGATTTACGACCAGTACGGCGTAAGATTTCTTATTAATCCTACATATTATCTTGTCGACAGTGCAGAGGCTCAGTATAACGCTAAAAACGATTCCGCTCAGGGTCTCTGGCTTGATTCCACAGGTAATCAGAATGATACCTCCTATAAGGTCCGTGCAAATCTGAGCTCCGCATTACAGGAGAAGGATCCGGGCGATAACACCACAAAGACGAAGGTATTCTATCTTCATGCCAAATTTTATAATGCAAATCTTAATAACGGTGACGCTAAAATAGTTCCTTTGGCTAAGTATACCTTTACTTATCCCGATTATACGGTAACCGTAGACCAGAACGGCTCCATTTCCAATCACGGCGCTCCCATCGAGTTAAGCAACGGAAGCTCGACGACTGCGGTATGGAGCGATACGGGTATCTTCGGCTATGAAGCCAAAACCTATCCTACCGGCGGCAGAGACGCAGAGGACAGCAGTAAGTTCCTCGGCTCCGCTAAAGAGGGCTACACCTTCAAGGGCTACTGGTCGGTAAAGCAGCCTACATCAGGCGATGCATCCTACAATGCTGACGAGGCTCTTTTCGCTAATCCCGTAAGCGATAATGATTTTGAGACCTACAGTAAGAGAGACGGTTCTTCTGTAGACGGAAATTATGTAACTCTCGCTGACGGAAGCAAGTACTACAAGGCAGGCAAGGAATGGAACGCCGAAACAGGTAAGCATGTAACAGGCGATGTCACCTATTACGGTTGGTGGGTTTCAAAGAACATTTCCGTTAAGTTCTACGACATCGACGGTAAGTATCTCGGCTCAAAGCTGTTCAAATACAACACTACTCCTGCCGCCGACCAGTATCTCACTCCCGATAAGGAAAGCTATACTGCAGGTGCGTTAGAATATAACAGCTTTACAGGTAGGTGGAGAGACATTACCGGTAAGGAAATCATCCCCGGCAGTTATACCTTCGGTATTGACGGTTTGGAGTCCCTCACTCTTACACCTATTTTCAAAAAGTCATACACAGATAAATACACTGTCACCTTCATTAATCCCACAAACGGAAACCCCATCGGTAATATCTATGAGGACAACGGTGAGGCATCGGGCAAATATACCTACAGACACATTCTTTCAGGAGATAATATTCCTTCAGATGTAGCTGTTCCGAATATTCTTAACAATGCTCTTTCTCACAGCTATGTATTCAGCGGCTGGTCTTCACAGGAGCCCGCAAGCGGCAACTATCACATCGTAGCAAGTGATGACACATCCTTTACCGAAAATACCGACTGGGTAGTAAGAAACGACATTACCTACTATGCTGTATACAGAAGCACGGTAAAGAATTATGTAGTTGCTTTCAAATACACAGACTCCACAGGTGCAGATGTTACACAGACCGCTGAGGTTCCTTACGGTTCAGTTATCGTTACTCCCGATTATGTAAACAGAACCTACGCTAAAAACGGTATGGGTTATGTGCTTGAAGGCTGGGATTACTATAAGAAGGAAGGCTCCGCAAATGTTCTTAAAACTCTCGGCGTTGACGTTCCTATGGTATTCACCAATGACAATGTAAATATTACAGCAGAAAACCTTGCAGACGGTGTGGCAGAAAAGGCAGTAACCTTTACTGCTAACTATGACGACGGTACACCGATGCCTTATACCGTTACATTCAAGTATAAGGATGCAAAGGGTAACGACACCTTCATTTATGCAGATGTAAATCACGGAACTAAAATTACTCAGGAAACAGTAAACAGACTTGTTATTCCCGAAAAGTATGATGACGGCGAAGCACAGTACACCTTCGCCAACAAATGGATAGTAACAGAGGGTACTGCTGATAAAGCTGAATACACAGCAGCTGAATTTACATCCTTCTCTCCCGTATCACATGTAACCTTCGAAGCAGTTTACGGTGAGGGCGTACCCTTCCATACCGTTACATACCATGCTAATAATATGGTATACACCGAAAGAATCCTTCAGGGCTTAAATGTTCCCGCATGGATGGTTTCTACAGGTGAAAAAGACGAAGACGGTAATGACATTATGAAGGAATATGTACCTGCGGATATCGAAAGTGAAATCGGTACATATAAGTTCGCAGGCTGGTTCGATGCTCCGCAGGCTGACGAGGACTGCGCGGCAACAAACGGCACACAGTATACGACATCAAGCACCGTAGAGGGTAATCTTGACCTTTACGCACAGTATATCTTCGAGCCCTTCAAGTTTGCAATCAAGTTTGTCAGCTATGACGGCAAAACAGTTCTCGCAGAAACAGAGGTAGAAGCAGGCCAGAGCTTCGAGGCTGCTTACGAAGAAGCTATGGCTAAAACCGACAGAGCTGCTGACAAAACCTATTACTACACCTTCATCGGTTGGGACAATCCTACCGGCAGCTTCCTTTGCGAAGGCAGAGATATGACATTTACCGCACAGTATAAGCCCGGTTATATCTACTATAAGGCAAGATGGTATAACGATATTGATGCAATGAACAGTGCGCATGACCCCGAAATGGAAATGGTCGGAGAAGACGGACTCCTTGCTATCACAAACCACACCTATGAGGGTAAGGTTTACGCTCCTTCCGTTGACCTTGTTATTCCGGAAGGCAAGGTATTCGCAGGCTGGTATTATAAGGACGGCGAAAATGAGGTTCTGTATCAGAGAGGTATGACCATTGTAGCTGATATGGCATTTTATGCAAAATACGAGGATGCTCCCGTAGTTTACACGCTTAATGCTGTTGTCGGCGGAAAAACAAGCGAATATAAAATCGCTGAAGGCGGAACCGCTGAAG
Source organism: Acutalibacteraceae bacterium (assembly GCA_045588555.1). Classification (GTDB taxonomy): domain Bacteria; phylum Bacillota; class Clostridia; order Oscillospirales; family Acutalibacteraceae; genus UBA6857. The sequence goes on from JAZNEL010000035.1 coordinate 20,156, forward strand.
TAGTAGGCACACCTCTCGACGGTTATGTCAATGAAACTACCCATAATAAGTTTGCAGGCTGGTACACGACTGCTGAATTTACAGAAGGTACAGAATTCAGCCTTGATACAGTAATCACTGCTGATACAACAATCCATGCTAAATTCGAAGTAACAGAACATACAAAGGATCAGAAGGAACTCGTTACAGCTCCCACATACTATGTAAAGGGTACAGAAAAAGCATGGTGTGCATGTAATAAGGATAAAACTCTCGTTACAAACGAAATCCCCATGCTCACTGATACAGTAGCACCTACAGGTACTATCTATCTCGGCACACAGGGCAAGTGGAGCTCAACTGATGAAGTATTTGCTAAAGACGATACAAAGACATATTATGCAAATAAAGATACTGATCTTATCCTTACCATTAATGACACAGCCGGATGCGCTGATGCAGGCACAGAGGGTCACACCTGTGTAAACTGCACTTATAATCCTGCAGGTACAGGTATCGGTATCAGGATGATCCGTGCATTCGTTTCAAGCGATACCTTCACAGCTGAAGAGCAGGGTAATGCGGCTGATCTTGCACTTACCATTTTCGCGGATACAACAGAAGAGCTTACCAATACAGCTAACTATACTGTTAATGTAGAAGACTTTGCAGGTGTTGACCTCGAAAACGGCAAAGAATACATCATCTACTATTATGCAGTTGATAAGGCAAACAATGTTCTTAACACTAATGTAAGAACTGCAAAGTTCATTTACGATGATGAAGCTCCCGTATTCACCGTCGCAGGTGACAGCAACGCCGAAACTGCTACCACAACTACTGTCACATACTGCGGCAAGGCAGTTGTTAAGGATATCGAAAACGATGCAACCGTAACAGTAAACGGTGAAGAAGTAGCCCTTACCACAGCGGGCGTATCAGGTGCTACCGCATACACAATCGACGAAGCCGGTAACTACATTATCACAGTTACCGATAAGGCAGGCAACAGCACCTCAAAGAAGATAGTTGTTACTGACGGTCACAATGAAGTAACCACCAGTCAGGAGGTTACATGTGATGCGAACGGCTACGAAAAGGTAACCTGTGCAGTCTGCGGCAAGATTCTCAAGGAAGAAACAATCACATCCGTAGGCCATCAGTACGGCGAAAAGGAAACAGTAGCTCCCACCTGTACAGATAAGGGTTATGATATTCAGATCTGTTCTGTCTGCGGTTATGAGAATAAGACTAACGAAAAGCCTGCAGCCGGACATACACACGCAAAGGTAGAAGCCTGGACAGAAACTGCTGACAGCGCTGATCTTGAGTATATTCTTGACGAAAGCGACAACAAGATTACAAAAGAAGAAGAAGGCAAGACACTTTACAAAATCTATGAGCTTGTTTACGAGGTAGTTACTCCCGCTACCTGCTGTGTAGAAGGTAAGAAGATTTCTAACTGTACAGTCTGCGGTCTTGACACAAAGACAGCTACTATTCCCGTTGATACAGAAAACGGACACCTCTACGGCGGCGTTAAGACACTTAAGGCTACCTGTACACAGGACGGTGAGAAGTATCAGACCTGTAAGTACTGCTTCGAAAAGAAGACAGTAGAGGTTCTTACCGCACTCAATCACACAGATACAGGCAGATATACCAAGGTAACAACTGCGGCTACCTGCTCTGCAGAGGGCGTAGAAACCACATACTGTAAGGCTTGTGATGCAGCTATCAGCACAAAGGCTATCGAAATGACTGCTCATACTCTTAAGCTTGTAACATACGATAAGGCTGAAGACAAGACTGAAGAATTCCCCAACGGCTACATGCAATACGAATGTACAAAGTGTGACTACAAGGGTGATAAGACAGCTATCGCAGCTAAGGCAACCTACAGCGTAACCTTCAAGGGTGCAGGCGCAGAGGGTGCTGACCTCGTTATTACCAAGACAGAGGGCGAGTCAATTGATGCAACCGCAGTAGCCGATCAGACAAAGGAAAAGGATAACGAATACGAATACAGCTTCCTCGGCTGGAAGGGTTCAGACGGAAAGGTAGTCAAGCTTCCCGTCGTCGTAACAAAGAACGAAACCTACACGGCTGAATTCAAGGCAACAAAGAGAATTTATACACATAAGTTTGTGGTTGAAGCTGCTGATGCCGCAGCAAGAGCAACCGAATATGTAGAATTTGCTAACATTATCGGTGGCTACAACGATAAGGATAAGAAGCCTGTAGCCGTTCCCACAAAGGCCGGCACAGCTATGATGACTTATGAGTTCGCAGGCTGGAGAAATTCTCTTGATCCCACAGGCGAGCTCGTAGACGACTTCACAATGACAGGTGATGCAACCTTTATCGCTGTGTTCAGAGAGATTCCCGTTAAGTACAGCGTTATCTTCTACGATGAAGATAAGACTACGGTTATCTGGAACACAGAAGTAAACGGCGGTGCAAATGTTAAGTATGCAAACACCGAAAAGGTAGTCGAGGGTGAGACAGAAACCGAAAAGCTCATCACACCCGTTAAGGCTTCCGATGCAGATAAGCATTATGAGTTTGCAGGCTGGAAATACGGTACCGGAACCGTTGCTATCAGTGAAGAATTCGGTCCTATCGCAGAAACCACTCGAGTATATGCTACATACACGGGTACAGAGCATAGCTTCGCGGTAGTTGAAGGCGCAGATAAGACATGGGCTGCCACCTGCACAAAGGAAGGTCAGACCACTGAAAAGTGTACAGTTTGCGATTATGTCAAGGTAACAACGGAGCCTGTTATTCCTCACAATTACGAGCTCCAGGAAGACGGTAGTCAGAAGTGCTCGGCTTGCGGCGATGTAATAGCTCCCGAAGCAAAGCTTATCAGCGTAACAATCAATGAAAGCGTAACCTACGGCGAAGCAACTATGCCCACAGTAGCAGAGCTTAAGTCCTTCGACGAAATCGAAGAAAATTCCGAATTTACTTACACGGCACCCGAAAAGGCAAAGACAGCCGAGTTCGAATTTACATTCGTAGGCTGGGCAGATGCTGACGGCGAAATCGTAACCGATAAGGCTGACCTTAAGGTTACCCTCGGTACAGAGGATGTTACTTACACAGCTGTTTACACAGCAGCAGTCCGTAAGTATAATGTAACTTATGTCGATGCAGAGAATAAGGCTATCAGCGGCTATGCATTCAAGATAGAATATAACGGCGTAGTTCCTGCAGCTCCCGCAGATCCCGAAAAGGCGATTACCGTAAACGACCACTTCACCTTTGACGGTTGGACCGTAGCAGCAGGCACCGCAGTAACTGCCGACATCCTTATCAGACCTATCTTTATCAGAGAGGCACACGATTATAAGGAAACAGCTCAGAGCACAGGTGCTACATGTACCGAGCCCGGCGGAACCAAGCTTGTATGTGCAGGCTGCGGTGATGAAATCACCAGCGGTGACACACCGGCATTAGGTCATAAGTATGTAGCCATTGAAAGTGTTCCGGCTGAAATCGGTAAGGAAGGTTATGTGAAGTACGAATGTCAGAACGCTAACTGCCCCGAAAAGTACATCACCGAGACTATTCCTGCTCTCACAGCTAAAAAGCTTACAGTAATCGTTCTCGACGATGCTACAGTAGTAACTGATGTTAAGGTTGAAATCTTCAAGGGTAGTGAACGCGTATATGCAAGCACTACAAACAGCAGCGGTACGGTAGAATTCAAGAATGCTGACGGCGAATACACCATTCTCGTAGCAGGCGGCGCTACCAAGACCGTAAATGTAACTGAAGATATGACAGTTACCATCGACATCAGCGAAGACACATCTGCTGAGCCCGAACAGCCCGGCACCCAGAATCCCTCCTGCTCCTGCTCATGTCACAGAGCCGGCTTCTGGGGTATGGTATTCAGATTCTTCCATAAGGTAATCTCCTGGTTTACCGGCAGAATCAACTGCTGCAGCTGTCCCGACCCCGAATACTATTAATTCGGAAACAACAGAATAACTATGGCGGTGGCTTATGCCACCGCCTTTTTTTGTAAAACAGACCTTTTTGCAGTGTGTCGCGGTGCTCGCTGACAGACTACAGTAAATAATAGAAATTTCAATATATGGTATACACGAAACAGCATCATCAACAAGATGCTGTTTTTTATGTTTTTTGCACAGAAAACGGCCGAAAAAACAGGCACTTTTACTATATGTAAAACTCAACAAAATAAACTTTTGTTATATATGCAAAAGGTAGAATTAAAAAAATATTAAAAAATATATTGAAAAACTTTATTTTTGATGTTATACTACCTATAGTTATAGGTGTCTCTATGGGCATTTTGCACCCTTTTTTAGGGTAAAAAGCTCGGTATTATTATAGGGAATCCTATTTGTAATATATTCATTCTTTCATTTTTAAGGAGGAAAAAATTATGAAAGTTGGTAAAAAAGTACTAAGTACCCTGCTTGCTATCCTTATGATAGTATCCAGCGTATCGGTATGTTTCGGCGTTCTCGGCGCTGACAACTCTATCGCTTCGCTGGTGGGTCAGATCGAGCTTCATCATTCGAGCTTGGTCGATCTCATACAGGCAGCGGAAAAAGAAGATGCGACGGAGGAGGACTATAAAAAGGTCATCGCTTCATCCGGCACGAATGCGTGGCAGGTAGAGCGTGATACTGCTACATCCTCATGGCACTGGGTAACCTATGCCTACGCAGAGGCTGCAAAGGTCGTCGCTACAGGTGATGTTGACACCTTCTATGAGATTTATGATGCTATCCTCGGTAAGATCGAGGCCTCATCCGAGCGCGTAATGGATATTGAGCGTTACGAGGAAATCCTCAAGGTTTTCACCTTCGGTGAGGACAGCTCAAAGACTTCCTACACTTCCGGCGGTGAAGTGACTCTGGATATCAAGGCCGGCTTTAACATCCTTCAGTATAAGGAAGACGGCTATGATGCAATTCCTGCATTCGATTATGAGACCAACACCGCTCCTGAAGGTCTCGAGCTTTACAAAGGTATCCTCACTGTAGAAAAGACCTACGATTCTGGCAGCGGCTTATATAAAATTACTGCTGACGGCATTGATTTCGACTCCGTCACACAGGACCCGGAGTCTATTGCAAAAGCTCTCGCAGATGTTAAGGCGGTTATTGCAGCTTTCATCTCTCTCGCAGGTGAATGGTTCGGAACTGACTTTGAGAATCTTGATGCAGATACGCTTGCAGATAAGGTTGTTAATATTGCCGAAAATATCCAGTCCTTCGAGGACTCCATTATAACAGCAGGTATCTCCAGTGCAGAGGAAATCTGGGATAACTTCGTTATGCCCGAATTAACCGACAAAAAGACCTGGAAGGAAGTACAGGAATGGTACACAGGTGAGGTTCTCGGTTATGTTGCACCCGCTTATGCTGATGCATTTCAGACTAAGTTCGAGGAGCTTTTCTCCAGAGCAAACGGCGAGGATACAGGCGTTGCTCTCCTCCAGACATATAACGAAATCAGTGCTGAAGTAGAAAAGCTTAAGGACATCCAGGCTTACAACGGTAAAGAGAACGTAAACTATTTCAATAATGTTAAGGCCGCATTCGCAGGAGTAGACGGCTATAAAGGTGATGCCTACTATAACTATGTTCTCACCCGTATCACAAATCTTGGCCATAAGCTCGCACAGACTTATGCACAGGAAAACTATGTTGATTTTGTAAATCAGTTCAAGATGATTCTTGACACTGCAAACACAAAGCACTCTCTTCGCACTCCCGAAGAGTCAGCAGCTCTCGGTCACGTATGGGAAAAATGTGACGGTAGCTGCGGTAAGATATGTAATGCAGAAAACGCTTCCGTAGAGCAGGCTGACGGTACATCCAAGTATGTCTGTGATCAGGAAGGTGAGCACTGCATTCATTACGATTATATTCAGGCAGAAGCATTCGTATTAAAGGCAACCGAGACTATTGCCAACTTCAATACTTATGTATTCCCTTACATTACAGATTCTACAGGCACTATCGTGTGGTCATACCTCAAAAACCTCGACGACAATGCTCTGGCAAACGGTGATTTTGAGTCCGGCGAAACAATTAACCTTGAAGATTCCGGTAACTGGAACAGGTTTGTTTCTCAATATAATGTATACAGCCTTAATGTAGGCGGTAAGGAATACATCGACGCCAAGGTAGCTATGGATGCTGTTATTGACGGCGTTAACCAGTCTCTTCTCGCCGGTGCTACATATCCCATCATTCAGAATCTCTACAATGCTATGCTTGATGCAGGCTATAAGAAGTGCGCAGAGGTTGCTAATGATGAGGCTACCGCAGAGCTCTTTAAGGGTATCTTCGGTGAAGAGGGTATGCAGCCCTACGATGATTTCATCAAGGATTTAAAGAGACGTGCTGCAAACCGTATCTACGACCTTTCAAACCGTGTATTCGAGTATTACGAAGAAGCCAAAAATCAGGTTACCTACTATAACTTTGAAATTATTCTTCTCGCTTATACTGCTGTAACAAATGAAGCTACACCTGCTCAGCTCGGTGCTTTCTTAAGAGAAGAGCCGGCTTATAATGCAGATGAATTTATAGAAGAGGGTCTTACAGCACGCACTCTTCAGGAGGTAACTGAGCTTTATAACAAGTCAACACAGCCTCTCGAAGGTCAGAGTGCATCTATTATTAATAAGGCGAACGAATATAAGAAGGCACTTGATCAGCTCCGTAAAAAGGGCGGCGATGATGTTAATATCCGTAAGTTCCTCTTCTCCGAAGGCGGAATCAGCGGTGCGCCTAACGGTTCAGGCTCCAATCCTGCCGCAGGCTATGTATGGAGGAAGGCTCCCGACTCCGCTATGAGCTATGAGAAGATTCAGGAGCTCATCGACACAGTAGGCCTTACTACAACACTCGAGGCAGAAGCTCTCGTTGATAAGCTTATCACAGAGCTTGACACTATCCTTATTTCAGAGGATATGGGTTCACTTCTCGGCGGACTTCTTTTCGGTAAGAAGCATAAGACAAAAGAAAACAAGACAACCGGTGCAATCACATACGGTTATGTCGGATATACTACTCAAGCAGATGACAGCGGTGTTATCTTCTATAATTCAGATCCCAACCTTGCTTCTGATACTTCAAAGACAGTTAACGGTAAAGTGTACCAGAAGATCAAGGCTATGGATAATCCTCTTGGCTACTGGGAAAAGGAATATACCTTCCAGGGTGAAAAGAAGCTCATAGGTCAGGAATGTAAGGACCTTAAGGAATTCCTTGCAGCCCTTATCATCAACTATCTCTTCAGCGGTGAGCTTGCTACTACTCTCTTTAAGGCTCTCAACGAGATGGTTGGTCCCATGATTTACGATATGGCCGGTGAAATGAATCTTTACCTCGAAAAAGGTACTAACGGTTGGTTCTTCCCCGCTTTCCTTCGTTGTACACTTGCTACAATGCCCTGGATGTACACCGAAAACTCCTCCTACGGTGCCAAAGACCACGACGGTGTTCAGTTCCGCCAGTGGTACGACGGTTCCTTCAGTGACGACTTTAAGGCATCTAATTCAGATAACCCCAATGCAAAAGACGGCTGGCCCAACTATTCAAATACAAGCGACACCACCAGAAGTATTCTTTGGGTTGCTGACCAGGCTCCTGTCTATAATCCCGAAAACGATACATCTCTTAAGAGAGCATACTGGGCTGAGAAAACAACCATTCAGTATGTAAGCGAGCACTCAGGTACTCATGCCGGTGTACCTCAGACAGCATGGGATCAGCTCGACAGTAACGGCACATGGCAGATTACTGACTGGGATAGCCTTTACAAAGCAATGGCTTCTGCTACAGCAGGTTATCATGCACTTCTCGGCGGTCTTATTGCCGGTTCGGAAATGGAATGGACACTGAAGGCAAAGGTTCTCTTTAATCTTTCGGGTTATATCCAGTTCTATGCAACTCCCGGATCAGACACAGTATATGATGCCGTACTTATTCCTCTTTACGAGCTTCTCGGCATCCCCGCCTATAATGCAAGCGGCACCGAAGCACAGAAGCACGGTTACCGTTCTGCTTCGCAGCTTGTTACCGACTGTTCAGAGGGCGGTAGCCTTTCAGGCAACACCTATTTCATTAAAAACTACGGTTATGATGTATTCTATCATCTTCTCGATCCTCTCGTTTATTGGCTCGAAAACACTCTTCTTACTAACCCCATCGGTACCATTCTCGACCTTCTTCCCAACCTTGTAGCTGCTATTGAATATAATCAGCTTTGGGATAAGCTTCAGTATATCAACCTTCACTATTTCTATTCCGTTAGTGTAGTTGTTACAGATGTCACAGGTAAAGGAGATATGTATCTTTCAAGGGATACCATTATGCCTCTTATCAACGGTTTAGGTATAGATTTCAAAAACGGTCTCTCCGGTCTTCTGAAATCGCTGACGAAGGTACAGGCAACTAAGGACGGACCGCCATGGGCAAAGGATGAAAACGGTAATGATAAAACACCGGGTGATAACGGTGACCCGGGTGTTCAGAATCTGACAGGCTATCTGACCGTAGTAGAAACATGGGACGAAAACGGAAACAGACTCCATGACGGCAGCGGTAAGACGGTATATTACGATTACAATGAAACAACCGGCCGCTTCAGTAATCCCACTACAGATGAGCAGGGTCCCGACAGCAAGAAGGTAACAATGAATGTTGCCTATAAGGATAAAGACGGCAACTACTGGCTCGCTCCCGGTAAGCTCGCACAGACACTCTTCGGTCTCGGCGGTGAAAACTTCTTCAGTCTGTTAACAGAGGACGGTGACGGTCTTTCACTGAACCTTACCATCCCTGTTAACCGTATGATGGCTATGTGTACAGCCACATATAAGACAGTTGCCGGTATCCGCGAAACACATCATGTTTACCATCTCACAGCTGACCGTTCTGATGTACTTATGGTACTTCTCCGCTGGATTCTCGATGACGGTCTTCTGACCACACTCGCACCTCTCTTCGGTGACGGTCTCGCAAATATCCTCGGTGCTCTCGACGGTATGGCACAGCCTCTCGTAGGTATTCTCGTTTCACTCATTAATGAATATGACATAGACCTTTATTCCTATCTTAATACCTTCACTCAGAAGGATGCTGACGGCAACTATCTTTCCTGGGCATATAAGGAAGATAACAAAGCCGGTGATGCAGGTAAGGATTACTTCGTTCTCGGTAAATATCTCACCGAGTCGGCAGGCAATATCGAAAAGGTTAATCAGGCTATCAAAAATGTAGATAATCTTATTCCTACAATTCTTCCCACTGTTCTCGACCTCGTTCTTCCCATGCTTGACGGCTTCTTCAGTGAACCCATAGCTCTTCTCGGTCAGGAGCTTGACCTGAGCTTCATTAAGGAAATCCTTGAAGCCAATAAGAACAAGTCACTTTCAGAAATCGTGGGCGCTGTTGTATCGGATAACAGAGTTCTTCAGCTTGTAGTTGAGCTTCTCTTCAATCCCACAATGGCTGAAAACGAAGAAGGCGAAATGGTAGAGCAGCCCGGTCTCCTTCCCGGTATTCTCGGCGGTGAAACCGTAGCGAAGCTTCTTCCCACTCTCGCTAAATTCGGCTTCGATGTAAGTCCTGCAGGCTTCTATGAAAAGACAAACAGCTCTAACTTTAATAATCCCGGTATCGCAAACTGGCTTAAAGGACAATACAATGCGGCTGTTGCAGCAGGCAAGGCTACATCACCCGAAGACCTCAGCTGGCTCGATGTTAAGGCTCCCGCCGCAGACCATGACTGGTATGAAGGCCAGACCCTTAATACAGCTGAACAGCAGGTAGATGCATTCTTCAAATTCATCACAGACCTTCTTTCACCCCTCAACCCCATTCTCTCACTCATTCTTTGCGGTGAGGACCTCACGTTCTTTGACAAGCTTACACTCGAAGGTGCAAACGGCTACCAGTCAGGTGTAGTTGCAATTATCGAAGCATTCCGTGTAGGTGATGTAGTTCTTCCCGACGGCGGCAACGATAAGTACACAGCCTCCATGTCAAATGCTAACTTCATGGAATATGTATTTGGCAGAGAAAATCCCTCACTCAACCAGGGCAGCAGCAGAACATGGGTTACAGTAAACTCACCCCTTACTCCGCTCTTCACAGCTATCAGAGCTATTCTCGTGGGTGACGATAAGTCCGGCTTCACAGGTCTTCTCGAAAGTCCTCTCACCGTTCTTCTCGAGGCACTTCCGAACCTTGCATACTTTATGTATTCTTACACCTATGACACAGGCAAGGTAGACGAAGCAGGTAATAAGGTTTATGCAAAGACCTCCAACCTTGCACAGTCTATCAAAAACCTTGCAGGTGCAGCTCTTAAAATTCTTGACATCGTTGATCCCATTCTCTCCAAGCTCGTTGAGCTTGACATCAAGGGCCTCCTTGACGAGGTGCTTGATTTCGAAAGTATGATCAATGAGGCTCTTTCCAAGGCTCTCGCTGAAGAAGGCCTTGCCGATAAGGACATCGCTATCAACTCCTTCATCGACTTCGGCTCTATCGCAGTTCTCGGCGGTAATAGTGAAACATACTCCTCAAATGTTACCGCGGCGACTACCACAGGTGGCATGGGTTCTGTAACACGCTTCAACGGTGTGGCAGGTCAGACCTTCGTAACACTCGTCCGTTCCGTGCTTACCGAAGATTTCCTTAACCTCTTTAAGGATCTCATCGTTAACTGGTACCAGAGAGGTGACGCTACACCCGAGGATTCAGCCCGTGTTGCAAGCATCTTCACAGAGGTTGTTAACCGCTGTAAGACTCCCGCCCTCACAAACGGCAAGTATGACGGTACTGCAGTAGATATCGTAATAGGTATCCTCGTAGACCTTCTTACCGACTATGAGCCCGGTCAGGGCACAGATATGTTCTACCAGAGCATGGCAAAGGCTCTCGATAACGCTGAAGCTACTCTTGACGCTACAATGGAGCTTTACGGCGTAGAGCATCAGGGCTATGACTGGGAGGCAATAACCAAGGACGAAAAGGGTAATTTCCTCTTCACAGAAGAAGAAGTTAACGAGACTATGGACAGCCTTGACATCGTACTCCAGAAGGCTCTTCCCGATGTACTTAAGGTTCTCGCTAACACCGGCACACTCGACCTTTCATCTCTCGGTGTAGAGATCGATAACGGTGCAGGCAGTCTCTTCGAAATCCTTTCAGCTCTCGTAGGCGACCTCGTATATTCCGACAGCCTTATGACCACCATTTACGATGCTCTCGTAGGCATCTTCGGCGGTGCTATCGGTCAGTGGTTACCTCTCGTAGCTGAAGCAGGTATTGACATCACAGCAGCATCTCTTTATAAGATGCTCGCCGAGGATAAGACAACCTATGCAGGTGCTATCTCCTATCTCACCTACGGTCTCGGTACAGTTTCCGACGACGGCAAGGTAGACGGTGAAGACCTTACATGGGAAATGATTAAGGAAGCTCACTCACGCCAGTCCTATAAGTATGACGAAAACGGCAACTATGTCGGCCTCGCATACGCACAGATTCAGGAGACAACCGGCGAAGGTGAAACACTCAAGTATGTTTACACCTACGACGAAGGCAAAAAGGAAGTTGAGCTCGAAAAGGCAGGTCTCACAAAGACAACCATCGGCGAAGGCGACGATGCTGAAGAAGTAGAAATCGAAGCCAAGATGATTGACGACACAGAGAATCCTGTAACAGAAATGAAGTCTGTTTACACACAGAAATCAGAGGACGGAAAGTATCTCTACACTTACACCAACGATAAGGGTGAAACTGTCGAATACACCTCTGAAATCGATAACCTCAAATCCTACGCAGTTGAGACAGACGAGGTTGACGAGGAAACAGGCGATACAATCTACAAAACATACGCTCTTACTCCTGTATACGACGAAACCACAGCAAAGTGGAGCTTCGGCTTCAGCGCAGACAGTAAGGACTTCTATAAGAACATTAACAAGTTCGTAAATGCTCTCTGGGGTATCATCGCTCCTCTCGAGCCCGTACTCGAAGCTCTCTTCTTCGGTGCAGAGCTCGAAGCAGTCAACAGCCCCAATGCAGCAATCAAGCTCTTTGACACACTTAATATCGAAGGTATGGACGGTTACGAAGACACCATCCTTCCTCTCCTTCGCGGTTTCGGTCTTGATGCTCTTCTTACTTATATTGATACGAATATCATCGAGGACGAAACATCTGACTATAACGGTATGTCCTACCGTGCAGCACTTAATGAAAAGCGTACCGAAAGATTCAACGGCGCAGCCGAAATTCCTGCTAACCTTATCAAGGGTAACCAGGGTGCAAAGCGCTCCTTCGGTGGCTGGAAGGATGCAAACGGTAATCCCGCACAGTGGACCTGGGAGACTGAAAGCTCACTCACCTGGGACGGCACATTCGATATGAGACAGTTCCTCGTAGTTGTAGTTAACTATGTATTCTTCTTCGTGGAAATTCTCGCTGAATATCCCGTTGCTACTCTTGCAAACCTTCTTCCCACTCTCGCATACTTCATCGTAGGCGACGGTCTCACCGGTGTAGTTACAAACCTTCTTACATTCGTAACAGTATTCACCGACAGACTCGCACCTGTTATGGCTGTAGACGTTAACGGTCTCGGTGCAGGTCTTATGGACTATCTCGGTACAGCTACCTGGTACAGCTTCCAGGATAACTTCCGCTTCTACACTGCACAGGCTGACGGCGAAGGCTACAGCACGGGTGACAAGGTTTATGACGAAATCACCTATGCTGAAGACGGTACAAAGACTGTAGTTACCAAGCCCGCAACCGAGCTCGGTATCACTCTTACCGAATCCGTAGTTTCCTTCATTGCCAACATCAAGTTTGATATGGCAGGCATCTACAAGAAGGAAGGCGTTTACGAGAGAACCATCACAGCCTTCATCGATGCAGATGTAGAAAATGCTGCATGGGATCTCATCAATGATACCAACAGCACAGTTCCCGCTGACGAAAGAATCGAGCAGGCCAGACAGATGCGCTCCGCCGCTCTTAACGAATGGTTAAGATCTCTCGCCGCTCTCGGTGATCCCTTCGGTGCATCCTACACTGACTCTACAGGTGTGACTCATAATATTCCTGCTAAGTATCAGAACTATGTAAAGGTTGACGCCGCTAACGGTCAGCTCACAGTTTCAAAGGCTGATGTACTTATGTTCATCCTTGACTTCGTATTCGAGAATACAACTCTCAAGGAAGTTCTCGGTTCAGTACTCGGCTACGACATCACAGATGAAAACGGCTCTGATGCCGCGCTCCTTGACAATATTCTTACAGGCGTATTCCGTAATCCCGATGAAATCGTAGACCTCATCACTACACTCTTTACCGAGTACACCGTAGCTGACTCCTCAAAGGTACAGCTTATGGCTATCGAAGAGTATCACTACGCTTTCAACGACGACAGCACGGCTAACGCAAACGAACCCATTTCACGAGTTAAGACTGCTTATGCTATCGATAACCTCGATAAGCTCGTAGGTACTGTTCTTAACCTCTTCAAGGCTGACCTTACTAAGGAAGGCGCTCTTCTCCACGGCATCGTCGATGCAGATGACGACCTCACCCTCAGCAATATGGTTAACACCCTCCTTGAAGATAAGCTCTTCACAGATGAAATGATCAACGACCTCCTCGGTATGCTTGTAGGCTTGCTTGCAGGCGAACAGGTAGGCGACATCCTTAACATCATCTCCGACCTTCTCAAAAATGCAGCAGGGCTCGACATCAGACCCGAAGCATTCAAGAATAACGATGTACTTAACTCACTCATCGGCGATGCAAAGACCTGGAGTGAAGTAGGCGCCGCTAACACCAAGTATGAGTACAAGTATGCTACTCTTACTGAGGACGGCGAAGTAGCTACTGACGATGACGACAAGGTTATCTACGCTACACACTACGACACCGCTACAGCTACTACTGCTACAGTTGATGCTGACGGTGACGGCGAAAAGGATGATACCGTTAACCTCATCAAGGTTTACAACCAGAAGAGACTTACCCGTGAAAATGAAGACGGTGAGACAGAATACGGTTACTACTACATCGCTGAAGGCGCTACTGAAGAAACTGTAATTTATCTCGAAGCTGATAACGCTACCACAACCACAATCGACGGCGAAGAACAGGCTATCCTTGTTAAGAATGTAGACGATGAAGAGTCGCAGAAAACAGCCATCAAGTTCGACGCACAGTGGAACATCGTAGTAGAACCCAACATCACAGACGATATGTCTGCAGAGGAAAAAGAAATCGCCATCGAGGCAGCCAGAAGAACCTCCAGAACTAACTTCGTAGGCGTACTCTGGGATGTTCTTTCACCTCTCTCCATCGTTCTCGAGGTATTCCTCACCGGTCAGAACCTTTCACTCTATAATGAAATTACCATCCGTGGCTTTGACGGTTACGAAGGCGTAATCCTTCCCATCATCGAAGCTCTCGGCGTTCCCGTACTTAAGGATGCAAACGGCGACGCATACCTGACCACCTACTATAAGGATCAGGCAAGCTTTGAACTCGCTGTTTACGGCGGTGTAGGCGAAGACGAGCTCGGCTTACCCGTAACCTACACAGGTGAAAAGCAGATTCTCCTTCAGTCAATCCTCGATGCAGTTCTTGCACTCGTTGATTCACTCTGCGAGCGTCCTGTTTCCACCATCGCAACTATCCTTCCCTATCTTGCCCGCTTCCTCGAAAGCAACGGCATTGACATCGTATTCTCTAACCTTCTCGCTCCCGTAACTGCACTTACCGACCTTATCGAGAACATTTACGATCTCGACCTTATGGGTATGGTTAAGAGCCTCCTTTACAACCTTGCTAACAAGGCTGACGCTCCCGAGGCAGCAGAAGAAGCAGCAGAATATGTAGATCAGATGATCGACGAGGCACAGGCCGCTAACGAAGCAGCCGGCATCGCTCTCGTAGCTACAGAAGACGATGAGCCCGTATTCGGTGAAACCAATACCGGTATCGACTTCGACCGAATCACATTTATGGACATTCTTTGGGATCTTCTTCTCGGCATCAAGATCGAGATCGAAGGTAAGGATCCCATCGAGCTCTCCGACATCCTTAATAACCGTCTCTTTGCTACTCTTGCATCCTGTGCATGGTATGACTTTGAGGGCGACGGCGACGTAATGATTAAGGAGCCCGTATTTGACGCTACGAACCTTGACAACAGCTATATCCGTGATACAGATATTCTGGCACAGTACTATGTAGACCGCGAAACTGTTCTCCTTACAGTTCTCGAGTCTATCGTATTCCAGCCCGGTATCCGTGATCTTCTCGCTACCTTCGTTGATATGTTCGACTTCTCCGATGAGACAATCAACAAGGACTACACAGCTCTCAATGCAGACGGCTCCATCAATGTCAACGGTCTTCTCAGCGTACTCGTATACGGCGTATTCAACGATCCGCAGGCTATCGAGGCTCTCCTCATTAACCTCCTTTCCTGGTACAACATCGTATATGAACCCGCTCGCGTAGACGCTACTGACAGCACACTTCCCGCTGTTGACTGGGAAGCAACAGGTATCGACGAAGCAGAGCTCGAAAATCTTCCCGTTCAGCTCGATAACCTCATCACAGCAGTTCTTCCTCTCGTAGGCGAACTTCTTCCCGCACTCGGCGTGAACCTTGACATTAACCTTACAGGTGCAAATGTAGAAGAAGTAGTTGAAAATCTCCTTACCTCTCTCTTCGTAGACACAGAGGAAAAGGCAGGTCTTGCTACCACACTCTTCGCTGCTCTGGTTAACCTCTTCGGTAAGGGCGACGGCCTCGACAGCATCCTCACTCTCGTTTACGAGCTTACAGGCGGTGTTGACGGCGGTATCAATCTTACTCTCGGCTACTTCAAGCAGCAGAATGCAGCACTTGCAGCATACTTCGAAGACTGCGACACCTGGGCAGAGGCTTACAAGGCATTCAAGCCCGAGGACAGTGATAAGGCAGTTCTCACAGGTACAAACAGCTTCGGTGTAACCGACTTTGAAAGCTTACTTGCTCTTCTTGAAGACATCGTAGTTCCCTTCGTTCCCGTACTCAAGCTTCTCATGCTTGAAGAGGGCGACCTCGTAGTTCTCGACGGTATCACCATTTCTGCAGGCGACGGCTACGACCGCTTCGTAATCCCCGTAGCAGAAGCTCTCGGTATCGAAATCGAAAACGATAAGAACGCTATCAAGACTTACAATGATGAACAGTTTGCACACTTCGTAATCGCAGGCATCCAGAAGCTTCTCAATAAGGTTCTCGATGCTCCCGTACAGTTCATTATCGACCTTCTTCCCGAGCTTGCATACTTCATCACCTCCGAGGGTCTTGCACAGGCAGTAGAACAGCTTCTTGCTCCCGTTCTTACTCTCGTAGATATGCTTAACGCTATCACTGCAAAGGAAATCGCAGTAGAAGGCGGCACCATCCAGGCTCTTGATGTATATGCATTCCTCGCTGATCTTCTCGGCGGTCTCGGTATCCCCGGACTTGACGACGCTGCCACCGTAAATGACATCGTTGACGCACTTCTCACTGAAGAAGGCCTCATCGCTCTCATCGACGGTCTCGTAAATAAGGATAAGGCTGAAGGTGACGAAGGCTATATCGACTTCTCCTTCCTTGACGGCATCTTCACAAAGATAGTCGAAAAGACAGCAGCTATCGGTAATGTAGAAACCATGCGTTACTTCGGTGCACAGGTAAGCGGTAACACCCGTTATGTAAAGGGCGTAACCGCTACCAGAGCAAATACCATCCTCCAGATTATCTCCGAGATTGTTCTCGCAGGTAAGGCGGAAGAGGGTGCAGAGGGCGACAGCGGTCTCATCTGGGCTATCCTCGATGTAGCCGGTCTCGATCTCAACGACGAAAAGAACGCTACAATCAAGACAGTAATCGAAGGCATCACAGGCGAAAACAGATACTGTGTACTTCAGGTACTTCTTAACTACTTCAACCACTATGATGTAGAAAACGATCTTCTCGAATATCTGTCCTTCGAGGAACTCACCTACGATTATGACACATATTCAGTAGATTCTAACCTCACCGCACGTAAGGTAAGACGTGCTATCAAGAAGCTCGATAAGGCTCTCATCGCTCTTATTCCCGAACTTCTCCCGCTCCTTGAAAATGTAGAATTCCTCAGCGGTGCTCTTGCATCAGTTAAGGATGAAACAAACGGCTACACAGGCGTAACTCTTGCAAAGGTTGTCGAAGCTATCCTCGCTGACCTTGCAATCAAGGATGAAATGATGGATACCATCGTCGGTGCTCTCATCGGCGCCCTCGGTACAGGCAGTCTCGCCGATACTCTGGCTACTGTTCTTCCCATCCTCAATGACCTCCTTGAAATCAACTTCACACCTGTCGAGGTAGCAAAGAACGGCACAGCTCTTGCAGGTGTAATCAATACTGCTGTAGCAGCTGCTGACCTTACCGGCGAAGACGGTACAACCCGTGAAGCTACATGGGCTGATGTTGCCGCTTATTACACAGATGCTGAAACCGGCAAGGTAGTTATCTCCGGCATTAACTGGGGTATCGACGCTGCTGACGGCATCAGCGGTAAGATCAATGCCTTCATCGACATTATCTGGGCACTTGCCGCAGAGCTTGAGCCCGTACTCAACTTCCTGTTCAGAGGCGAAGACATCGTTATTAAGGGCAAGGGCGAAAATGCTCCCACAGCTCTTACCATTAAGGGTGGCGAAGGCTACGAATATGCTATTCTTCCTCTCCTTAAGGGTCTGGCCGCTGACCAGTTCGGCACTCTTACCACTGCTGCAGAATATGAAGCAGGTAAGGGAACAGACGTAACTCTCACAGCTATTACTGACGGTGTACTCAATGTAGTAAATGCACTTTGCAGCTCACCCGTTGAATACATCCTCACTCTCGTTCCTTCACTCGCATACTTCATCGAGTCCGACGGTGTTGAAAAGCTTGTAACAAATCTCCTTTCACCCGTATTCGCACTCCTTGATGTAGCAGAGCCCGCAGTAGGTACTCTTCTCGATGACCTTCTCGGTGATCTCCTCAGCGGTGTACTCGGTGACTTTATGCCCGCAGGCGTAGGCACACCCGTTAAGGCTGCTGAAGGTGAAGCAGCTGATGCTGACGGCAATAAGCTCGACGAAGACGGCAAGGTAGTAAAGACCTTCACTCTCGACGAAATCGTTGCTAACATCGGCACATCAAAGAACCTTGTAAACATCATAAACGGTCTCGTAGGCGGCCTCATCTTCAAGGATGCCACCACAGGCGAGGTTATCGAAGGCGCACAGCTTCTCAATGCTGACTTCTTCGAGCAGTATGTAGCTTATGCAGTAAACATCGGTACAGAAGATACCAGCAAGACATACTTCGAAGCTGAAGTAATCGCAAACGGCGGTGAATTCGGCGGTATCGTAGGCGATAAGATCGCTATCGACTCCACTAAGTATGACGCTTCCGTTCACACTGCTAACTACAAGCTTACAGGTAAGGTACGCAATGTTGTTAACAACTTCACAGTTGACATCGCAGACTCACTTGTATTCCTTCTCGACAATGTTCTTTCCGCAGACCTTCTTAACGCTCTCCTTCCCGCAGATAAGAGAGTTGACGGTGAAGGCAAGACTACTCTTGTAGGCACCATCATCGAAAACATCCTCGCTCTTATTAACGGCGGTGTAGCAGGTCTCACACTTCTCGATGTAATCGTAGCTCTCTTCGAAGGCTATGAGATCACATACTCCGAGTACAAGAAGATGGAACTCGAAATCGACCATGCAGGCGATATCGCAGCTGCCGCTCTTCCTGAAAAGCTCGACACCATCATCAACGAAGCACTTCCTCTCGTTCTTACACTTCTCGTTAAGGGCGAAGCAGAAGAAGGCTCTATCCTTGACATCATTAAGACCTCTGTTGGCGAAAATCTTGCAACAGATGCAAACACAGGTCTCGCTACAGAAACCAGAATCGAAAAGCTTGTTGACGATATTATTAACGGCTTCGTAATCGAGGGCGACCTTGACATTATGAACCTCATCGTTAACGCTGTGGTTAACCTCCTCGGCGGTACCGAAATCATCGATACCATCCTTGGTATGCTTAAGATCGGTAACTACAAGCTTACAGCTGAAGACTTCAAGAAGTCTATCGACACCTACTACGGTGCAAAGGCAGAGGGTACCTATAACGCTGCCGCAGTCGCAGCTATCGACGGTATCATCGGTAACGCAAAGACCTGGGCAGAGGTTAAGGCTAATGCTCCGAAGAATGAAGACGGCTCACTTGCTATCAAGGCAACCTGGGGCGTAACAGACCTTGACAGCCTCATTGATGCTCTCATGGTACTTCTTCAGCCTCTCACACCTGTTCTTCAGGTACTCTTCCAGGGCAAGACTCTTACACTGCTCTCCTCTAACGGAGAATATGTAGGCGACTTCGACACAGATGTCGAGGGCGCAAAGGATAACGACGACCGTGCTGAAGAAACCACTGCCGGTGTACTCCTCGGCGACGGCTATCTCGAAATCCGCGGCTCAAAGGGCTACGAGCAGGGCATTCTCGCTCTCGTAGACGCTCTTGACCTCACAGTTGAAAATCTTCCCACAGCAGAAGCATATAATGCATCCGGCGACATCGAAGTAGTTCTCGGATCTATCCTCGACATCGTTCTCGCTCTCGTAGACGGTATCGCCGCAGGTCCCATCACCTTCATCGCTGAACACCTTGCAGGTCTCCTCTACTTCGTAACTGCAGATAACCTTTCAGTGCTCGTTGATAACATCATCGCGCTCGTTTGGGGTCTCCTCGAAGTTGTCGAACCCATCACAGGTGAAACCGATGCACTTATCGAATCACTTCTCAAAGTGAACCTTGACAATTACATCACTATCGACGGTCTCCTCGCTCTCATCAACGGCCTCATCGCAGGCAATAAGGAGCTTGAGGTAACTGAGGTAGACGGTAAGCTCGTAGCTAAGGACGGCGACAAGACATACGAAGTAGCCGCTGATGCTGAAATCACCGAAAAGGACGGTAAGAAGTTCGCTACAGTCAAGACAGGTACTCTTGACCTCGTAATTACTGTAGATATGCTTAAGGCTCTTATCGCTGAAATCGGTGAATATAAGGACAATGCCGCTACAGCTATCGTTCCTGTCAAGGGCTCAAAGACCTACTTCATAAACGGTCTTCTGAACTTCGCTATTGACACCGTACTTCCCATCTTCGCTACAGAAAATGAGGAAGACATCATTAATCAGGTTATCGCTTACCTCAGCGCTGACGGCGCAGTAGAAGGCGTAATCAACTTCCTTAACGCTCTTACCACGAAGTATGTAGTAGAATTCTTCGCTATCGAAGAACCCGCTGCAGCACTTCAGAAGTTAGCTGTTAAGTATGCTACAGAGAATAAGGAACAGGGCGAACGCCTTGTAACAAAGGCAGAAGCTGACAAGGCTCTTGCAAACCTTGACGCTCTTGTAGCGGAAATCCTTCCCTTGGTAGGCGTTATTGAAGAAGGCGAAACACTCGCTTCCTTCGTATCAGGTCTCCTTCTCAACGATGCTATGGTTAACACCATCGTTGGTCTCCTTGCCGGTGTATTCGGCGGTCTCAACGATGACATTATGAACATCATCACCATCGTTGGTAACGCTCTCGGCGAAACTGTGGATGTATCCGTTGCCAAGTATGCAACAGATGCTGACATCGCAGGCTTCTTCGCAATCGGTGAAGAAGGCGCCACAGCAAGCACATGGGCAGAGGTAGTAGCACACTACACTGCTGATGGCGGTAAGTACGACTACGCTTGGGGTCTCGACACTATGGTTGACGAGGATGAAACTGACGGCAAGTCACTCATCGACCTCAAGATAGAAAGATTCGTAGCTATCCTCACATCCTTCCTCGCTCCCGTTGACTTCGTTCTCGAGGTTCTCCTTGCAGGCGGTACATCAGACGGTAATGCAGAAAATGCAGACTCCATCAGCGCGTTCAAGGAAATCAACATCATGGGCGGCAGCGGCTACAACTACGCTATCGTTCCTCTTATGGAAGCTCTCGGTGTACCCGCTGAAATGATTAAGACCCAGACTGACTATGAAGCTACATTCGCTACACAGGGCACACTCGGCTACATCCTTGAAACTCTTCTCAAGTATGTTGCAGGCGGTCTTGAAGCACCCGTAAACTTCGTACTCAGCCTCATCGCTAACCTTGCATACACAGTAAGCAAGGATGGCCTTACAACTATCGTTGGCAACCTTATCGCTCCCGTAAGTGCACTTCTTAAGTCCATCGAGGGTGTTCTTCCCGTAGCTGTCGTTATCGACCTTAACGGCATCTTCGACGAAACCAAGGAAATCCTCAACTTCAAGATGGGTGACGAGGTAGCAGCTGCAGGCTACAATGTAGGCCTTACACTTGACCTTGACGGTGCAACTCTCGAAGGCCTCGTAGATACAGTAATCACTAAATATGCTTCCGACCTCGGTCTGAACATCGACCTGAGCTTCCGTGACATCGCTGCCGGCTCTGCCGCAGTAAATGCAGACGGTGCTATCATCTTCGCTGACTCCAAGGTTAACTCTGACCTTGCAAACGGCGCAGTATGGGATAAGCTCACCGGTACATGGGGCAAGAACATCAGCGGCGATCCTGCTGACACCATTATCACTCTTCTTGATATGGTTCTCACCACAGAAAACATCAACGCTGTTCTCGGTCTCGTACTCAAGGATAAGACTCTCGACGAAACCATCGACGGTCTTATGGACGGTAAGCTCGCAGTACTTAAGGATGTTGCTAACAACGCTATCAACGATCCCACAGTTCTCGTTGACACAGTAATCAAAGTTCTCGCTGCTACAGATTATGAGGTAGAAAACCTTGCAGTTCTCTACGATACTCTCGCTGAACAGCTTGACTACGAATACACTAACATCTCTGCTGACCAGGTTGCTCTTGCACTCAATAAGCTCGATGCAATCCTCAACAACGCTATCGACGATGTATTCGTAATCCTTAAGGACCTTGACAATATGCCCGCTATCATCACAGAAATGGCTGAAAGCGGCTCCACAGGTAATATCACAGAGCTCGTTGAATGGGTACTCGGTAAGTATGCATTCACAGATGAGCTTATGAACACCATCGTAGGTGCTATCGCAGGCATCTTCGCCGGTATGGATGCAAACACCTTCAAGACAGTAAACAATCTCCTCGTTGAAATCCTCGGTGTAAGCATCGACCTCGCAGAGTTCAAGAAGGGCGATATGCTCGCCGTATACTTCGGCTCTGCTGAAGCATGGGCAGATGTAGCTATCGACGAAGCTTACAACTGGGGCTTCGATAACGCTACAGCAGCTGAAAAAGAAGAGCTCTTCATCGACATCATCCTCGAGGTAGTAGCTCCCTTCAGCAAGGTTCTTGACTTCCTCTTCAGAGGTGAGAATGTAACTCTCCTCATCGACGATCTCCAGCTTAAGGGCGGTAACGGTTGGGCTAATGTCCTCGTTCCTCTCGGTAAGGCTCTCGGTATGAACCTTACAGTAGCTGACACCGCAGTAGGCTGCGTAGAATCACTTCTCCGCGGTATCCTCGGTCTCGTAGACCGCATCGGTGAGCATCCGATCAATACCATCGTTGATATTATCGCAGGTCTCTCCTACTTCATCGCTTCCGACGGTGTAGAAGAAGCCGTTAACGGTATTCTTGCTCCCATCACAGGCTTCCTGTCACTCCTTGGCGCAGTTATCGGTATGGACGAAATCAATGCTCTGCTCAAGGGTCTCATCGGTATGGACCTTGACGACATTGCTGATATCGCAGGCGACAACGGCGAAAAGCTTGTTCAGGGCGTAAATAACCTCATCAACGGCATCGGCTTTATGGACGAAGCTACAGGCGAAACCACATACCTCAATCTCCTTCCCGCAGACTTCTTCGAGCAGATTTCACAGTATGCTATCACATACTCTGCATCTGATGTAGTAACTCTTGCAGAAGGCGAAGTAGGCTATGATTATCAGCCTGAACACAAATATGTGAAGGACTTCACAGTTGACGGTGCAGACGGTCTTATGTATGTACTCTCAACAGTATGCTCCGACGCATTCCTTATCACTCTTGCAACCAAGCTTAACATCAACACCGAGACACCTGATATGCTCGGCAAGATTATCCTCGGTCTCGCAGGTAAGCAGGAAAGCATCGTAGACATCATCATCACTCTCGTATCTGATTACACCATCACCTACGAGCCCTATAACCGTCAGCCTATCGAAAAGATTGACGTAGAGCATAACGCTCCTATGAACGATGAAAACCTCAAGACTGCTCTCGAAGCTATTGACGCTATCATCGCAGCAGTTATCCCGATGTTCGTTAAGGACAGCGACGGTAACAGCGTAGCATCTCTCAAGGCACTTCTCACAGGTCTCGTGGATGACCTTGATGTAGCTGATCTCATCATCGGCGCTATCGTTCCCATCCTCGCTACCGTGGACCTCGATACTATCGTAGGTTATGTAGAAGACCTTACAAATCTTAAGGGTCTCCAGCTTGGTCCTCAGGCATTCGCACAGAAGGCAAGCCACGGCTCTAAGCTCGGTGAATTCATCGGCAGCGCTACCACATGGCAGCAGGTACTCGATACACGCTTCACAAAGGTAGCCGACGGTAAATACACTATCAATGAATTTAACTGGAACCTTGAAATGAATAAGGGCTTTGACGGTCTCGTTAAACTCGTATGCGACCTTCTTATGCCTCTCGATCAGGTACTCGAGCTTCTCCTCGTCGGTGAAAAGCTTATCGCTATTCCTGACGATACAGCAGGCGATGTAGTTGCAGGCGAATTTGACCACATCGAAATCGTCGGCGGCGAAGGCTATAACTACGCTATCATCCCGCTCCTCGAAGCTCTCGGTATCGAAGCTCTCAGCAAGGCTGATTATGTAGCAATGGCAAAGGGCAGCGCTACAGTAGACGGCAAGGGTCACCTCTATCCCATCCTTGATGCTATCATCGATAAGGTAGATACTCTCCTTGACGCTCCTCTCGCTACTCTCCTTCCCATGCTCGCTAACATCTTCTACTTCGTAGGTACAGACGGTGTTAATAACATCGCAAAGAACCTTCTCGCATTCGCTAACTATCTCCTCCTCAAGATTGACCCCGTATTCCACATCGGTGTTAAGGTTGATCTCGGTGCAGATACTATCTTCGAATACGAGCTCGGTGACGAAGAAGGCAAGGATGTACCCGCAGGCGTAAACATCAATGTTGACCCGACAGATCTCATCAACCTTGTAAACGGTCTCCTCGAAGACCTCAAGGTAGTAGATACTGACGGCGACGGCGAAAAGGATCCTCTTGGTCTCGCACTCGACATCAATTGGCTCGACATAGCCGCACAGATGGCAGCTACAGAGACTGTAACTGACGATAAGGGTACTGACGATACTTCCGATGATACTACATCCGAAGTAATTAAGAAGATTCCCACAGTACAGGTAACTGCAGACGGCACAACCGCTACATGGTTCAACATTATCGGTGATGCTGAAGATACCTTTACTACTCTCATTAACGCAATCCTTACTCCTGCCAATACTATGGCCATCGCAGACCTCGTAAACGGTCTCCTTAAGGGTGATGCTCTTAAGAATATGGACGGTATTGACAATGAGACAGGTGAGCCCACAGATGCTGAAATCAACATTAAGGGTCTCATCAACGATATCATCTACGAACAGAACGGCATTAAGGAGCTTATCTCTGCAGTAGTTCTTCTCCTGAGCGGCCAGTATGACATCGAAAACTTCGACATCGTTTACAAGTTCCTCGGTGTACTTACAGCCTTCGCAGGTGAGGATGCAGAAAAGGGCGCAACCCTTAACAGCGCTATCTCGAGACTCGACGCTATCATTACCCGTGAAGCTGTAGAGCTCATCCCGATGTTCATTAAGGCAGATGCTACAGGCATCCTTAAGACACTTCGCGATGCATGTACAGCAGAGGGTGTAGCCGACCTCGGCGATATGGTTGACTATCTCCTTAAGACGCTTCTCTTCACGGAAGAAAACTATGACAAGCTTATCGGTATTCTCGTTAAGGCTATCGGCGGATTCTTAACAGCAGACCTTTGCGGTACTCTTAAGGATCTCCTCGGCATTGACCTTTCACCCAAGGCATTTGCAGCCGCTACAGAAAACGCAGATATCATAGCTTATGTAGGCGAAGCAGCCTCCTGGGCAGATGTATGGACAGCTCACAGCACAAACGGCGTGGCTGACGTATACGACTGGGCTATCGAAGATTCCGACGACTTCATCGATGCAGTTCTCGCTCTTCTCAAGCCTCTCAACGGCATCCTCGACTTCATCTTCGCTAACGGCTCCATCAAGCTTCTTCCCGAGGGTGAATCCGCAGCTGTAACTCTTCCCGGCGGTAACGCTTACAATAAGGCTCTCGTGCCTCTCTTCAAGGCTCTCGGCGTAGATCTCGCTGAAGCAGCTACAACCTCCGAAGGTCTCAATAACCTCGTTGACGGTCTCATCGGTGACAGCGGACTTGTAACCAAGCTTGCAGCAGCTCCGCTCAAGACTGTCCTTGAACTCGTAGCAGGACTTTCCTATCTCCTTGCTAACAACAACCTTGAACCTATCATCAAGAATCTCCTTGCACCCGTATTCTCCATCCTTGAGCTCCTTGAACCCGTAATTTCAAGAGATCAGATCGACGCTATCCTCAAGTCATTCATTAAGATCGGTGACAAGCAGTATGGCCTCACAGACCTTCTTGCAATCGGCAACAACGGCGGCGGTAACCTCGTAGACCTGCTCAATGCTCTCATCGGCGGTCTCGAAATCAAGGATAAGAACGGTAATGTAGTAGATACTATCAACCTTCTCGAAGCAGACTTCTTCGTAGAGCTCTCCAAGTATGCAGTAGACGTAACAACTCCCGCAGATCCGGCAGTCGGCGAAACTGTAACCGCTTGGACCTACGATGCAGCTGAAACTCTGATGTATGTACTTGACACAGTATTCAGCGAAGACTTCTTAAGAGTTCTTGCCAATATGATAGGCAAGGGTGAGACCACTACCATCACAACCATTATCACAGGTCTTGTTGATAAGGAAATGTCCGTGGTAGATCTCATTACAATGCTCCTTGACAATTACGATATTTCTTACACAAAGATTCCTCAGAATCCTCTTACAGGTGATGCTATCAACTATGCTGATGCATTCGAAACCAACGCTGACGAAGTAAAGGCAAATCTTCCCGATGCTATCACAGCTCTCGATGCATTTGTTCCCACTATCCTCAGCTTCATCAAGATTAACGGTACAAACTACGGCTCACTTGACGAGCTCGTAAACGGTCTCCTCAGCGGTGCAGACCTTGGCGGCCTCCTTATGGGTCTCCTCGTTCCCGTACTCGCTGGCATCAACCTCGACGACATTCTCGTTTATGTAAACAACCTTACAAACCTCAATGTTGCACTTGATCCTCAGACCTTTGCTACCTCCGCTAAGTTCGGCTCCAAGCTTGCCGACTTCATCGGCGAATCAGAAACCTGGGCAGATGTTCTCGAACTCCGCTTCAATAAGATTTCTGACGATGAGTACGAGCTTAAGGACTACGACTTCGCTATCGCAGATCTTGACGATGTAGTAGCATTCGCATCCGACCTTCTTATGCCTCTCGATGTAGTATTCCAGGTGCTTCTCGGCGGTAAGCAGATTATCGCTCTCGAAGACAACGATACAGTTCGTCGTGCAGACATCAGAATCAACGGCGGCTACGGCTACAACTATGCACTCATCCCGCTTCTCGAGGCTCTCGGCGCTACAGAGCTTCCCTCACAGGCTGAATATGATTCTAAGGTAGCAACCGACGGCTCACTCAAGCCTGTACTCGACATCATCGTTGACAGAGTAGAAGAAATTCTCGACTCACCCATCAACGAGGTACTCGGCCTGGTAGCTAACCTCTTCTACTTCATCGGCTCCGACGGTATCAACACCATCGTTGACAACCTCGTAGCTCCCGTAGTTGAGCTCCTCGACAAGGTATGTGAAGTATATCCCATCAGCATTTATGTAGGTATCGAAAACGGCGCATTCAAGGCTGACTTCGACATCGAAAACAAGAAGGGTCTCGAGCCCGGCTTCGTATTCGACCTCAGCGGCGAAGCACTCGCAGATCTCCTCGAAAACCTCGTAGCAGGAATTGAAATCGACGGTGAAAAGCTTGGTCTTACACTTGACCTTGATTGGCTCGAGCTTGCAGCTGCTATGGCTACAAGAAATGCAGACGGCACAATCGCTTACACCAATTCTGCTATGGTTTACACCTATAAGAACTCCAAGGCAGAAGGCACCGGCAACGATCCTTACAAGAACATCTCCGGCAATGCCGCTGATACTCTCGTAACTCTCCTTACCGCTGTTCTCACAGAGGACAATATGGAGGTTATCAAGGATCTCGTTCTCGATCTTCTCGGTGATACCGAGCTCGCTCCCGAGCTTGAGTCTCTCATCGAAAATGTTCTCGGTGACGGTAACGGCATCGTTAACCTCGTAGGTACCATCATCCTCGTTCTTACAGGTGACTACGACATCCACATTCTCGACTTCGTATTCAAGTTCCTCGGTGATGTTGACTACGATACAGAGCAGGCAAGCGAAGCTATCGAAACACTCGACAGACTCATCGGCAAGGCTGTTCCCGTAGTTCTTCCTCTCATCGCAGGCGAGAATCCCACAGGCATCCTTAAGGACATCTCCGATGCAGCAGCATCCGTTCCCGAAGGTACACCTGTTCTTACACACATCATTGATACACTCCTCGGCGGATTCGTATTCACTGATGATATGATGAAGATCATCACAGACCTCGTAGTAGGCACTGTAGGCGGCTTCTTAAGCGAATCACTCTGCGGTACTCTTAAGGATCTCCTCGGCATCGACCTTTCACCCAAGGCCTTTGCAGATGCAAGCGGCAATAACACATTCGCAGCTTACATCGGCGACGCCAAGACATGGGCAGAGGTTCAGGAGGCTCATAAGCTTGATGACGGCACGTATGAAGCTATCTTCACAGGTGTTGATACACAGGCTGAATTCCTCGATGCTGTATGCGCAATCCTTGAGGCTGTAGAACCCGTACTCGCATTCTTACTCACCGGCGGCGACCTCAATATCGCTGAAGGCTATGAGGTAGAAAACATCAAGCTTAAGGGTAATGCAGGTTATGAAAACGCTGTACAGTATCTCCTTAAGGGTCTCGGTCTCGAGTACAGAGCTCTCCAGACAGGCGACAACGCTGTCGATGCTCTCAGATACACAGTAGAAAGCATCCTCGGTCTCGTAGAGACTCTCGGCGAGAAGCCCTTCGACACCATCCTTTCACTCGTAGCTAACCTCAGCTACCTGATCGCAAACGACGGTGTAGAAGTAATTCTTACAAACCTTCTTTCACCGGTACTCTCACTTATCGATGCACTCGAAGGTACTATCAGCAGAGAAGAGCTTGACGCTCTTATCGAATCACTCGTTAAGGTTGATCTTCTCGGTAAGCCTCTGAACATTACAAACATTCTCCAGATAGCTAATAACGACGGTAAGGTTATCATCGACCTTCTTAACAGCGTGCTTAAGGGCATCGAGATTTATGATCCCGACGATTATAATGCCGACGGTACACTTAAGGAAGGCGCAGAGCCCATCCATGTTATCAACGCCCTCAAGGATACCTTCTTCGTAGACCTTGCAAAGGCAGCTATCGAAGTAACTGAACCCACCGGCGAGCTTACTGTAGATGTAACAGAAGTAACCGCTTGGGAAGTAAATACAGGTGACGCACTTGTATTCGTACTCAAAACCGTACTTGAGGAAGACTTCCTGAATGTTCTTTGCAACCTTCTCGGCCTCAAGGCTACAAACGAAGACGGCACCGACAATATGGTTTACGGCATCGTTACAAGCCTCGCAGGTAAGGACGAAGAAGTTCTCGACATCTTACTCAGTCTCCTCGTTAAGAATGCTGTCAAGTACAACGCTTACAAGCTTCCCGCTATCGAAAAGATTCAGGTATCTGATGAAGCCGACAGCCAGTTCGCAAGCATCGTTGGTAACCTTGACGCTCTCATCCCGACCATCCTCGGTCTGGTACAGATTAACGGTAAGAACTATGCAAGCCTTGAAGAGCTCGTAGCAGAGCTTCTCGCAGGTGCAGACCTCGGCGGTCTCCTTATGAACCTCCTTGTTCCTGTTCTTGCAGATCTCTCTATCGACGACATTCTCGGTTATGTAAATGAGCTTTCAAATCTCAATGTTGACCTTTCACCTGCAGCCTTCGCTAAGAATAACTTCGGCTCTAAGCTCGCTGACTTCATCGGCGGTGCTGACAGCTGGAAGGCAGTTCGCGAAGCTCGCTTCACACAGGCAGAAGACGGCAGCTGGACAATGAACGAATATGACTTCGGTGTAGAAACACTCGACGATGTAGTTAACTTCGTATGTGACCTTACTGCTCCTCTCGATCAGATTCTCGCTCTCATTCTTATGGGCGGTACACACGACGGCGGTACACTCTCCGTACTCGACGAGGTTAACGTTGTAGGCGGTAGCGGTTATAACTACGCTATCATCCCGCTTCTCGAGCTCCTCGGTATCGACGCTGACAGCCAGGATCTCTACGAGCAGACAGTAGCCGATAACCACGGCAGCACTCTCTACCCGATCCTTACTCAGCTTATCGGTGCAGTAAGCGGTGACGACGGTATCCTTGCAAATCCGATCTCCTGGCTTGCAAGCATCCTCGCAAATCTCTGCTACGCTATCGATAACGGTCATATCACTACTATCGTAGACAACCTCATCGCTCCCGTAAATGTGCTCCTTGAAAAAGTTGACGAGCTTGTACCTCTCGCTATCGACATCAATATCGGTGACATCGGCAGAGAGACAGAAAACAACAAGGTAGTTGACCTCTACATCGGTAAGGCACATCCCGGCGTAAAGGCAGGTATCCACGTGAATGTAGAAGGCGCTGCTCTTACAGCACTTCTCGAAAACCTCCTTGCAGGCATCGAAATCGGCGGCGCTAAGCTTATTCCTGACGGCAAGCTTAAGCTTCCTGAATATGTAGGCGAAGACGGCGAGCTTACCAGTGCATTCGATTGGGGCGTAGCCGCACAGATGGCAGCCGATGTCAAGGATGGCAAGGTTGTATTCGAAAGCACAGCCTTTGTAACCACTCTTGATGAGTACGAAGGCGAAGCATACAAGACACTCGCAGGTAATGAAGAAGACACCTTCATCACTATCCTCTCACTTGTTCTTAACACTATCGATGTTAAGCAGCTTCTTGAAGACCTCGGCGTAGAAATTCCCGACGCATTCAAGGATCTCGTAGACGACCTCATCGAGGATCCCTCCAGCATCATTGATGCTATCCAGTCTATCTTCGGTGACACTGTTTACCAGCCTGTCCAGAACAGACAGATTAATCTCCAGGATATCAACTACAGCTCTTACCTGACAATGACTGAAGCAAATGCTGACATCATCGCTACAGAGCTTGACGGTCTCATCACCGATATTCTCAAGACAGCAGGTCTCGGCGACTCCATCAAGGATCTCATCAAGGGTTACATCTCCGGATCAACTCTTAACAGCCTCCTTGACACCATCTTCGGTCTCCTCGCAGGCGAGTCCGTAGCCGGCATCCTTAACACAATCAAGGGTCTCGACTTCTATGTACTTAACAGTGCAGACGAAGAAATCACAGAAGACACTGAAAAACTCGTTCTTGACCTTTCACCGAAGGCATTCTACGAAGAAACCAAGTCTCTCGACTACATGGCAGGCTTCAGCACCATCATCGGCAAGGCTCTTGCTGAAAAGGGTGACGACGCTACATGGGCAGATGTAGGCTCCTTCGCGGAAGCAAGCTGGAGCTTCGCAGATGGCGACATCCGCGGCTTCGTGAAGGCACTTGCAGGCGTACTTCTTCCTCTCAATGACCTTCTCGAGCTTCTCCTCGTAGGTGAAAGCAAGTACCTGAGCGTTCTCGGCATCATCACCATCCAGGGTGGCGACGGCTACGATTACGCTATCATCCCGCTCCTTGAAGCATTCGGTCTCGCAGCATCTGATGTTAAGACTGAAGTACAGTATAAGCAGGCAGTAGCAGAAGACAGAACTCAGCTCCTCGGCTACATCCTCGACAGAGTAGCAGTATTCGCAGAAGACTTACTCGCTAAGCCCGTAGACGGTCTCCTCGAGCTTCTTCCGAACCTTGCATACTTCTTATCGAATGACGGTCTCCTTCTTACAGTCAAGAACCTTCTTGCTCCTGTATACGGTGTAGTTACTCTTCTCTTACCGATTCTCGGTGTAAACATTGAACAGTATCTCCGTCTCGAAGAGCTCCTGTCCACTATCGACCTTGGTAGCCTCTTAACCATTAAGGGCGTCAAGTACGACTTCAGAATCCCGAACATTGACTGGGTAGAGCTCGTTAAGTATTCAGCTGCAGAAAAACTCGAAGTTGCTACATCCAGAACAACTCCGAAGAATACACCTAAGGCTGATACATGGGCTAACTCCTTCGCTGAAAACATCACCGCTGATAATTATGCGGCTTATGCAGAAAGCGACCGTGACAATGACGGCACAGTCAATAAGTACGATGTAGATGCATTCAAGAGCACTCAGACAGCCTTCGTAGCTGACAAGGGTGACACTCTTACCTACCTTCTCACATGGCTGCTTGATATGTTCTCGAGCGACCATAACCGTGAAGCTCTCATCAAGTTCCTCGTAGAGTTCTTCGAGCTTCAGAGCGGTGCAGAAGAAACTGTAAGATATGCTGTAAACGAACTCTTCAACCAGGCTGAAGCATACCGTACATCCGATATTATCGTCGGTGCACTCTTCTCAGCACTCGGTATAGGCATCACTCTCGAAGCATCAGTTATGGGTGATGTAGCTACCATCCAGCAGATTTATAAGAATCTCTTCGCTGCGATCGGTAACGGTTCCGGTAACGCATACGGCAGCTTCGCAAAGGTAATGGAAGACCTCACAAATGTTTGGGAAGACACAATCGGTACTGAAGAAGAAAAAGAAGAAGCAGAGAAGGAAGCAGAGGAAACCCTCAACTGGTTCCAGAGACTCATTAAGAAGATTAAAGAATTCTTCGCTAAGATCTTCAGCATCTTCAAATAATCGAAAGCTAATCCCTGACGGTTAACCAAAGACAATACCCCACCTCTTCGGAGGTGGGGTTGTTTTTTTAGGATATTTCTTTTAGTGCCTTGAAAAGGCCCGGGAACATTGGTATACTGTAAAAAAGAGAGGCTCTTATGACTGCTGAAAGGGCTTAAGTGAAAAAGCTTCTGTCTGCAGAAAAAGAAAACTCTGCAGATAATTTACAAAAGAGTAAATATGTGGTAAAATCAAACGGTAAACTACATTCGGAAAGGAAATTATTATGAGCATTACAAAAACACATTTCGATTTTATGCCTGACGGCACAGAGGTACATCTTTTCACTATCACAAATAATAACGAGGTAAGCGCAGGCATCATCACCCGCGGTGCCACTCTCCAGTCCCTTGTCTGCCCCGATAAGGAGGGAAATATGGGCGATATAATTATGGGCTTTGACAATGTAGCCGCTCATATCGCATCGGGCACCTACACAGGTAATGTTATCGGACAGTACGCTAACCGTCTCTGCGGCGGTAAGTTCACCGTAGCCGGCAAAGAATATCAGGTAACACAGAACGAAAAGGGTAAAACCTGCCTTCACGGCGGCGGAGAATATAACAGTGCTGTGTGGAAGGCTATCATCATTGACGACGATGCTGTAGAATTTTCCTACATAAGCGAAGACGGAAAGGAGGGCTTCCCCGGCAGGGTTGAGGTTACCGTGGTTTACCGTCTTACAGACAGAAACGAGCTCGAAATCCACTACACGGCAGTGCCCGACCGTGAAACCGTCATCAATATGACAAATCACGCATATTTTAATCTCGGAACTACTGCAAACGGCGATGTTCTCGACCACGAGCTTCAGCTTTTCTGCGATGCATTCACTCCTACCGATGCTGACAGCATCCCCACGGGCGAAATCAGAAAAGTAGAGGGCACAGCCTTCGATTTCAGAGAGCCGAAGAAAATCGGCAGAGACATCGGTGCTGACGATGAACAGCTAATAATGTGCCGCGGCTACGACCATAACTTCTGTGTTAATGGTCCCGTAGGCAAGGTAAGACCTGTAGCGAAGGTTACGGATGCAAAAAGCGGAAGAAAATTAGAGGTTATGAGTGACCTTCCCGGTGTACAGCTTTACACGGGCAATTTCCTGGACGGCACAGAGATGGGAAAGAACGGCATAGCACTCGGCAAGCATTACGGCTTCTGTCTGGAAACACAGTACTATCCCGACACACCGAATCAGCCCTCATTCCCTCAGTGTACATTTAAAAAGGGTGAAAAGTTCAGCAGCCTGACGATTTTTAAGGTGTAAAATGTTTAACGGATATGTTTCTGTGGTTCGCTTCGAGGGGGAAATAGAGAAAGATTTTTATCTCAAAGAAATTCCTGCAGTAAAGTTCTTGATGGAAAAAGGGAAATTGGAATTTTCAAAAAATGTTTCGATTTTCGTGGGTGAAAACGGAACGGGAAAATCCACTCTCTTAGAGGCTATTGCTGTAGCATACGGCTTTAATGCCGAGGGCGGAACGGTCAACTTTAATTTCTCTACAAACGATACCCATTCGTCTCTTTATAAAAACCTGCGCATAGGAAAAAAGATTTATCCGAAAGACGGTTTTTTCTTAAGAGCAGAAAGCATATACAATGTGGCGAGCAATTTGGAAAGCCTTTACAGAAGTGAATTTGCTCACGGAGCTGAAACACCATACGGTTCCGTCTCTCTTCATGAGCAGAGCCACGGTGAAAGCTTTATGTCCATTATAACCAAACGCTTCAGCGGTAAGGGATTGTATATTCTCGACGAGCCTGAGGCAGCTCTCTCTCCCATGAGAATGCTGGAACTTATGGCGGTTATGAATGAGCTGGTAAAGGATGGCTCACAGTTCATTATTTCTACTCATTCACCTATTCTTATGGCTTTTCCCGATGCGGATGTTTTCGAACTTTCCGAAAAGGGAATAGAAAAGGTAAGATATGATGAAACGGAGCATTTCACCCTGACTAAGCAGTTTCTGGAAAATCCCGAAAGAATGTTTAAGTATCTCTTTGAATAAAAAATGAGACCTCTCACGACTTTTGAGAGGTCTCATTTTTTACCATTTAATTTCTTTTCCTATCTTTTTTGCGAAGCGATTAAACTTCTGCTTTTCGAGAGCGAGATATGTGCTCTTTATGGGAGGGCAGACAGTGAAAAGCACACCCGACAGAGAGAAAAGGAAGCTGGGATTAACGCTCTTTTTACCCTTTTCGAGAGCCGCCACCATCTTTTTCGCTACGGTGCGGGGACTCTGTACGGGGAAGGGCTTTTCGAAATCCACCTCGTTTGCCGCCTTAAAAAAGCCTGTGTCAGTCGCGATGGGATAAAGACAGGTAAGCTTGATATTCTTCGGGTTTTCGAAGCGGATTCCCTGCTGCCAGCCTTCGAGTGCAAATTTAGAAGCAGAGTAGGTGGCAAAGCCGGGCATAGCCATTTTACCGATGGCGGATACCGTCATAGCATAGTGACCCTCTCTGCCCGCTAAATGCTCACGGTATTTCTGGTAGGTATAAATAGGGGAGAACACATTGGTTTCGAACATTCTTTTGGTTCTGTCCCAGTCTACATAATCGAAAACCTCATAGTAGGGATAGCCTGCGTTAGCATAGAAAATGTCGATTTTTCCGAACAGCTCCTCTGCTTTTTCGAAGATAGAGTCTACAGCGTTCTTTGAAGAAACGTCACATCTGAAGGGGATAACATTATCACAGAAAAGATGCATTCTGCTTTCGTTGATGTCTACGGCTAAAATCCTGTTTGACTTATCGGCGGCTAAAAGCTTCAGCACCTCGTAGCCGATGCCGCTGTCTGCGCCGGTGAGCACGATGTTTTTTGAGCTTATCATATCTTTCTCCTTTAAAATACAATATTTTTTATAGCTCTATGATATAACAAGGCACCAAAAAAGTCAACAATGGGTTTACTTTTCCTTTTAAAGATGTTACTATATTAAATGGAGAAAAACAGTTTATGAAAGGAAGAAAAAGATGAAATACGAAAAGCTTTTTACGCCCATAAAAATAGGAAGTGTAGAAATTAAAAACCGTATTGCTATGGCTCCCATGCTTATGGATTTCGGTCAGTTTGACGGCAGAACCACAGAAATGCTGATGGACTATTATGAGGAAAGAGCGAAGGGCGGTACGGGTCTCATTATAACCGAAATTACCCGAGTAAACGACAGAACGGGCGGAGCGGCCTTTGCACAGCTCGGTATGAGTCACGATTATCAGATAGAGGGTATGAGTGAGCTTGCCGACAGAATCCACCGTCACGGAGCGAAGCTTTTCGTGCAGCTTCATCACCCGGGCAGACAGAATATGGGTCTTCTCATCGATACTCTGCCCTTGAGCATCGCCTGCGACAAGGCTATGCCCTTCTTCAAGGATATGCTTTACAAGGTAGTTCCCGCAGGAAAAATGCTGATGGAAAAGCACCTCGTTCCGAGAGTGGTTTCACCCTCGAAATGCGAAAACAGCTACTTCTCCGACGGAAATAACAGAGGACTTCGTAAAAGCGAAATAAAAGCTCTCATAAAGGATTTCGTTGCGGCGGCTGTCAGAGTGCAGAAGGCAGGCTGTGACGGTGTTCAGCTTCACGCCTCTCACGGTTATCTTTTACAGCAGTTCCTTTCTCCGAACACAAATAAGCGCACCGACGAATACGGCGGAAGCCTCGAAAACAGAATGAGATTCATTCTCGAAATAATCGAGGGTATAAAAAAGGAATGCGGCGAGGAATTTCCTGTTATTGTTCGTCTCACCGTAGACGAATGCTACGAAAAGGTAGGACAGAAGGGTAAGGGCTACACTCTCGAGGAGGGTGTGGAAATGGCAAAGCGTCTCGAAAAAGCGGGCGTAGCTGCAATCGATGTTTCCAGCGCCTCCTACGATGCCTTTAACTATTGGCTTGAGCCTACCTCCTTTGAATGCGGATGGAGAAAATATATGGCGGCGGCAGTCAAAAAGGCAGTAAGCATTCCCGTCATAGCCGCTAACCTTATCCGAAGCCCCGAGCAGGCAGAGGCACAGCTCGAGGAGGGTACACAGGATATGATTTCTCTCGGCAGACCGCATATCGCTGACCCGCATTGGGCGAAGAAGGTATACGAGGGCAGAGAAGAGGATGTAAAGAGATGCATCTGCTGTCTCTACTGCATCGAAAGTATGCAGAATAACGCTTATATCGGTGACCACGGATACTGTGCCGTGAATCCCTTCGTGGGAAGTGAGGCTTATAAGATGGCCGAAAACGGAAACGGCAAGGAAATCGCCGTAGTCGGCTCCGGCCCTGCAGGTCTTACGGCGGCAGAGCTTTTAGCGAAAAGGAAATTTAAGGTTACCGTTTACGAAAAAGAAAACACACTCGGCGGTCAGCTCGATCTTGCCGTGAAGCCGCCTCATAAAGAAAAGCTTTACTGGTGCATCGAGGATCTCGTAACAGCTTGTAAGAAAAACGGAGTAGAGTTTAAGACAGGCACCGCCTTTACCAAAGAGCTTTACAGAGAAACGAAGCCTTATGCAGTAGTCTGCGCTACGGGCGGCTATGCAGTCAAGCCCTCCTTTATCGAGGGCTATGACAGAGAAAATGTCTATACCACCACGGATATTCTCACAGATAAGGTTAAAATAGAGGGTAAAAGGGTGGCTGTCGTCGGAAGCGGTATGACGGGCCTCGAAACAGCAGAATATCTCATTTCGAAGGGAAATAAGGTTATAGTGGCTGAAATGGCCGACACAGTGGCTCCGGGCGTATGGATGCAGCACAGGGACGACATTATGCCCCGTCTTTATGAGGGCGGAACCAAGTTCTACACCTCCCTTAAGCTTACGAAGATTAACGAAGACAGCATCGTCCTCGAGAGCAAAGAGGGCAGAAAGCAGGAAATAGATTGCGACTGCGTAGTTCTTTCTCTCGGTGTCAAAAGCGACAGAGCCCTTTACGATGAGCTCAGGGAAGAGGCAGGAAACATCTATCTTATCGGTGACGGCGAAAAGGCAGGCCGTATAGCCGATGCTACACGAAGTGCCTTCGAATGTGTGAAGGGAATTAACTGATTTTATGCCGGATGGAGGCAGTAATATGAAAACTATACTCGTAACAGGCGGTGCCGGCTTTATCGGCTCCAACTATGTTTATTATATGCTCGGAAAGCACCCCGATTACAGAATAGTCTGTATCGACAAGCTTACCTATGCGGGAAATCTCGAAACCTTGAAAAAGGCACTCGAAAATGAGAACTTCCGCTTCGTGAAGGCAGACATTACCGACAGAGAGGCTATCTACAGCCTTTTCGAGGAGGAGGATTTCACTGCGGTGGTAAATTTCGCCGCAGAAAGCCATGTGGACCGCTCTATCGAGGAGCCCGAGGTTTTCCTTAAAACGAACATTTTAGGCACACAGGTGCTTTTGGATGCCTGCAGAAAATACGGTAACATCAGATACCATCAGGTCTCCACAGATGAGGTTTACGGTGATTTACCCCTCGACAGACCCGACCTGTTTTTCACCGAGGAGACACCTATCCACACCTCGTCGCCCTATTCCGCCAGCAAGGCCTCTGCGGATTTACTGGTTATGGCTTACTACCGTACCTACGGTCTTCCCGTAACTGTAAGCCGCTGCAGTAATAACTACGGCCCCTATCATTTCCCCGAAAAGCTCATCCCGCTGATGATAATAAACGCTCTTAATAAAAAGGAGCTTCCCGTTTACGGAGAGGGTCTCAATGTCAGAGACTGGCTTTATGTGGAGGACCACTGCAAGGCTATCGATATGATAGTGGAAAAGGGCAGAATAGGTGAGGTTTATAACATCGGCGGTCACAACGAGAGAACTAACATCGATGTGGTAAAAACCATAATAAAAATCCTCGGCAGAGACGAAAGCCTCATAAAATATGTCAAGGACAGACCCGGTCACGATTTAAGATATGCCATCGACCCGACGAAGATAAGCAACGAGCTCGGATGGAAGCCCGAAACCTCCTTTGAGGAGGGCATACAGCTTACGGTTAAATGGTATCTTGCTAACAGATACTGGTGGGAAAGCATCATAAACGGTGAATATATGGCCTACTATGATAAAATGTACGGAGGAAGATAAGAGATGAAAGCAGACATCAGAATTAAAAAGCTCCGTGAAAACGCCGTTATTCCCACCTACGGAAGCGATTCTGCGGCGGGCGCAGACCTTTACGCGGCTGTCGCGGAGCCGGTGGTTATCGGAGCGGGGGAGACGAAGCTTATCCCCACAGGTCTTGCCTTCGAAATCCCCGAGGGCTATGCGGGCTTTATTTACGCACGAAGCGGTATGGCCTCGAAAAGAAATCTCGCCCCCGCCAATAAGGTCGGCGTAATCGACAGCGACTACAGAGGCGAGGTAATGACAGCTCTGCATAATCACGGAAGCACACCGCAGACAGTGGAGGCGGGCGAAAGGATAGCACAGATGGTGATAGCACCCTATATCACGGCGAGCTTCATCCTCTCGGACTCTCTGGACGACACGGAAAGAGGCGAGGGCGGCTTCGGCTCTACGGGCACAAGATAAACAAAAAAAGCATAAAAATAATCCTGCGAAATCTTTTCGGAAATCGCAGGATTTGTTTTTTCGGTATTTTACAGTAAGGCGTCTATCCAGCTTAAGTTAAGATAGCCGTAGCCGTCGGGAACCTCGAAGTAGGAATCGGGGACATCGCTCATAAATTTCGAAACATAGATGGAGTCGGTAACGCCGTCTTTGGAGATGTTATCTCTTCTGACGAGCTGATCTCCGTTAAAGTAGTAGTTTACGGTGGAGCCGTCTACGGGGCTTACATAGCTTTCGAGAATGAGCTGCTGACCGTTTATGTCTACTGTGGAGACGCTTACATCACCGATGTTCTCCATTCCGAAATCAGCCATCATAGCACTCATATCGAAATCCTCGCCCATAAGATCCTCGGGAAGCTTACAGTACTTTTTCCAGTCGGTGAACAGGAGATACATCGTTTCCGTTCTGCCGTCGAGAATCATATCGCACTTCATACCCTCGATGGTGGTGTTGACATACATATTGCCGTTTTTAATGGCCATAGTGATGGGTGTGTCGCCAAGGTCGGGATCATTGGTGGTGATTTCCATAAGGTAGGTACCGCTGGCGAAAATCTTTTCGTATTTTTCGATGCGGTAGGGGACGAGAGCATTGGGGTCATCGATGGGAGTCTCGCTGACGGGAGAGGAGGTGTCGGCAGTGACATCGGTAACAGGCTGTTCGGTGGGAGCAGTCTGTGTGGGAGTGGTGGTGCTTACCTCGCCCATATAATTGCTCGGGTCGTTTGTTACATTGATCTGCTGATTCGGATCCGGGGTGGTGGGAAGGTCGGAGAGAGCGACCTGGTCGTTGACCTGTCCTACGGTGGCGCCGATTTCGTTACCGCTGTACTGTGCCGCATAGCGGTTTCCCTCGGCATCGGTCACGACAGCGTAGCTGGTACCGTTTCCGTCCACTACGACGAGGTGGCTTTTTCCCGATGAGTCAACCATAGTGGGTTGTGTGGTGGCGGAAACGATGTCGGGATCCTCGGGGTTATGGAAAAGGATGAAATAGGCCGTTCCGCCTACGATAACGATTACGGCCAGAAAGGCTATAAGTATCCCTTTTAAGATTTTTTTCATAAGGCAACTCCTTGGGGGTAGAATTTTATATTTTAATAATACATTAAAATCTCGCTCACGGCAAGAGGTTAACTGTAAAAGATATGTTAAACTGTCTGCCTGAGAAAAACTTAATTTTACGATATTTTTAACAGTGTTTTAATTACTCTCCTAAAAGAGTGTCGATGACGGGCATAAGCGGGTCAGTGTCTGCCAGCTCGATGGCGCCCTTGTCCTCGAGAGAGGGTGTGCGCATATCGATGGGAAGCTTGGCGAGAACGGGAATGCCGAATTTTTCGGAAACCTCATCTGTGGAGCCCTTGCCGAAGATGTGATGCTTTTCGCTGCAGTTAGGACAGGTGAAATAGCTCATATTTTCGATGAGGCCTACTACGGGGACATTCATCATTGAAGCCATATTGATGGCCTTTGAAACGATGAGACCTACCAGGTCCTGGGGAGTGGTTACGACGATAATGCCGTCTACCTTCAGACTCTGGAAAACAGTGAGAGGAACATCACCTGTTCCGGGAGGCATATCCACAAACATATAATCCACATCGCCCCAGGCTACCTCGGTAAAGAACTGCTGGATGGCACCGCTGATGACGGGGCCTCTCCATACTACGGGAGCGTCCTGCTGGGGGAGAAGGAGATTAATGGACATAATGCGGATGCCTGTTTTGGTTTCCTTCGGGATGATACCGCTGGCATCGGCCTCGGCCTGTCCGCTGATACCGAATACCTTCGGGATGGAAGGACCGGTGATGTCGGCGTCGAGGATGGCAGTCTGCATACCTCTGCTCTGCATAGCGCAGGCAAGAAGGGAGGTTACGGAGGATTTACCTACGCCACCCTTACCGCTGACTACGGCATAAATCTTTTTAATGTTACTGTATTCGTTTTGCTTGAGGTGTAAATCTCTGTCCTTACAGTCAGATGAGGAGCAGGATGAACAGTTACCGGAACAAGAACTCATATATACACTACCTTTCAATATAAATAAAATATACTATATAATAATACAAATGAGCGGATATGTCAAATGTTTTTGAGTCATAAAATATTTTAAACAGAGAAAAAGGGAAAACACCTGACTTAATTTGACAGAAAAGGCTTTATATGATATATTATCAAAAAAACAAACGGAGGTTATTGATATGCTTCATCCGGTCCTTGCTATGGCCATAGGCATCGTGGTTATGATGCTGCTCATCATTTTTACTAAAATGCACGCATTTCCCTCTCTCATCATTTCGGCTATTCTTATCGCTGTTCTCGCTATGCCCTTCGGTGCCGAGGGCGCCGTGGTGGATACTCTTACGGGCTGTGTGAGTACCGTTACCAAAGGCTTCGGTAACACTATGGCGAGCATAGGCGTCGTTATAGGCTTCGGCTGTATAATGGGTATCTTCCTGGAAAAAAGCGGTGCCGCAAAGAGAATGGCACTTACCGTTCTCAAGCTGGTGGGCGTTAAAAACTGCGATGTGGTTTTAGGCCTTACGGGCTTCGTGGTTTCCATTCCGGTTTTCTGCGATTCGGGCTTCGTTATCCTTTCCTCCCTCGCGAAGGAGTTTTCCCGTCTGACCAAAAAATCTATGGTAGGTCTCGGCGGTATTCTCGGTATGGGACTTTACATAACTCATTTCCTTGTTCCGCCTACACCAGGACCTCTGGCTGTCGTTTCCACCTTCAATGAGCACGGCGCCGCCATCGACCTGGGTCTGTTTATTCTCGCAGGTGTCGGTCTTTCCGTTCCTCTTTTCGTTTTCTCCGTTTTCCTTTTCAGATATTTCGGCAGAAAATATCCCGATCTTATCGTTCCCTATGAAATCGACAGAAGCAAATATACACCCGAGCAGCTCGTCGTTCTCGACAGGATTCAGGAAAAGCAGAAAAAGGGCGAGGAGCTCGTAACCTCCGATTTTGCAGAGCTTTTGGCTTCGGAGAAGCTTCCCTCTGCCGCTCTTTCCTTTGCGACTCTGCTCGTTCCCATCGCTCTCATTTTCGCTAATACTCTCGTAGGTCAGATTTCCTCTCTTTCGGGAACTGCCTTTGCAGGGGTGGTTACCTTCCTCGGTCAGCCTGTTATCGCTCTTTTCGTTTCTCTGTGTATGGGCGCGTTCCTGCTTTGCCGCACCTTTGACAAAAAGACCTGTGTAGAACTTATGCAGGAGGCTTGCCGTGATGCGGGCCCCATCGTTTTCATCACTGCCGCCGGCGGTGCTCTCGGTGCCGTCATCAACGCTACGGGTGCCGCAGGCATTATGGCTGAATGGATAGTGGGTATGGGTGTGCCCGGAATACTGGTTCCTATTATAATAGGTGTCATTATGCGCTTCCCGCAGGGCTCGGGTACCACAGCGATGATTACCGGCTCTGCCATTATCGCTCCGATGATGACCGCTCTCGGCGTCAATCCCTATCTTGCCGCACTGGCTCTCTGTCTTACCACTATGTGCCCCAGCTATCTGAACGACTCTTATTTCCATGTGGTTACCAACTTCTCGGGTATGGACATCAAGACAAGCCTTAAGACCTGGTCTGTAGGCTCGGTCGCCATCCCTGTTTTAGGCTCGGTGATTTTAGCGGTGCTGTCGCTGTTCATTCACTGATGCTTCGGGCAAGATAAATAATAAGCTCTCCGCCAATGCAGACGGAGAGCATTTTTTATTCGCTGATTTTAACGATTTCCACAGCCTTTTCCAGAAGCATATTGATTACCTCATTTCGCGAGCGGTTGCTTTCTTCGGCTATTATCTCTAATTTCTCGATGGTTTCGTCCTTCATTCTTACGGATACTATTTTATATCCGTCGTCTCCCTTTTTGTGAGTCTTTTTTTTGATTTCTATAAATTCATTCGTCATATCGCTTTCTTCCTTAAATTTATTTTACCGAAAAATACAGCTTATATTACTATTTTATCTTGACAAATGAACATTTAATATATTATAATTATGACTATAAATTTATAGTATAAAAATATACTACAAAAATCAAAGAACAACAGAAAAGGATGGTTAATTATGGATGTAAACAAGTATGTAGTAGAAGATGACTCTCAGGTGCTGAACGCCGGTTACAGAGGCGAATCACGCTATGAAAGGGAAAGACAAAAAATGCACGATGAACTCGATCAATACAGCCCGAAAACAACCTTTTCACAGATTTTTATCTGGCTTATCGGCGGAACATGGGGGCTTCATTATTTTACTAACGGCAAAGCTGCAATGGGCGTTTTATATTTGTTCACGTTTGGTTTATTCGGGATAGGCTGGATTGTAGATTTGTTCAGAATTGCCACAGGTCAGTTTACCGATGCCAACGGAAAGAAAATCCACACTCCTGAGGTCGTGAGATTACAAGCCAAACTGAATGAGTTTGACAGGACTTATGCCGACCGCTATTAATGGGGTGAAATAATGGATAGGCTTGATGATTTAAGTCGGTTACTTTATGAATTGAAAGCTCTGCAGTATGATTATTGTGATTGCTCAGGTAATCACGGTCCTGTTCTCAGAGAATTTACGCAGATACTTAATCGATACCGTAGTAATTATTATTTCTGGAAACCTTTTAATATATCTGCCGTTTCTGATAGCTCTCCCGTAGATAAGGACTGCTTCGGGAAAACGGCTAAGGTCTGCGGCATAATGATAGCATCAGCACTGTTGTTAAACCTGTTGACAGACAATATTTTGATACTGATAGTTTTTTATACTGCTACAGGAATAGTGTATTCCAAATATACAAGGAATGCTATGTGGTGGTTGAGCTCTGTGACTCTTAACGCTTCTTTGCTTTTTGTTATGTTGGCCGCAGATAAGAGCCTGTTGCCTGTTTCGGTGGTGGTATTTATTGCGACTACGGCAGCAGTCTTCGGGCTTTCTCTTA
>JAZNEL010000036.1:0-3304 GCA_045588555.1 Acutalibacteraceae bacterium
AAACCGTCGCTTTATTTTCTTTTCTCACGGCTGACAGTATTTGCACCCCTCGTAGCCTGCATTTTTTGCTTCTGTTTCCGAAACAGCCATTCTTTTCTCGCCGAGGTAGTCACAGCCGTCCTTATGATATTTTTTACCCGAGGCGGTTATGTAAACGGTAATTTTTCCCGACTCGTTTTTATCCTCTGTCACAGCGTGAATGACCACGGGCTCTGCCTCACGGATGGCTTCGAGCTTCTGCTCCGTTTTAAAATATACCGCCAGAAAGATGCTGACGAAGGCAACAGCGATTACTGCGAAAAGGAATTTTTCCGATTTGATAAATTCTTTCATTGTACCACCCTAAAAAATAAACTGCACCATCAGCATATAGCTTAAGGTTCCCGCGGCGATGGAAATGAGCATCTGCTTTTTCCAGAGATGGGCGGCAGCGGTGATTATTATGGCGATAAGCTCGGGGATACCGTGACT
Organism: Acutalibacteraceae bacterium; assembly: GCA_045588555.1. Classification (GTDB taxonomy): domain Bacteria; phylum Bacillota; class Clostridia; order Oscillospirales; family Acutalibacteraceae; genus UBA6857. The sequence continues at coordinate 472 of JAZNEL010000036.1, forward strand.
TCCCTCGAGTATGCTGACATTTTTAAGTGCATAGATAACTAAAAAGCCGAAAACGGCAGGGGGGAGCACCTTTCCCATATAGTGAATAAAGGGCGGTGTCGGCTTGTTGTCGGGGAAGAGCACGAAGGGAAGAAAGCGCATTATTACCGTAGCGAGAACCATTACGACGATGGTGATAATTTTCTGATTTGTACTCATTCTGTGTCACCGACCCTTCTCTCTAAATGCTTTCTCGAAAGCGTAAGAACAGCGAAAATGCCTATCATCGAGGGAATGATGAAGCTTTCCGCTCCGAAAATGATAAGACTTAAAAGTGATGCACCCAGACCGATGAAAGCGCTGAGGTGATTTTTGTCCTTTTTCCACTGCTCGATAAAGATAACCACGAACATTGATGTCATAACAAATTCGATTCCCTCGGTGCTGAATTTTATCATCGTGCCGAAAAGTGCACCGACGGTAGATCCTAAAATCCAGTAAATCTGATTAAAGAGGGTAACGAAGAACATAAACCAGCCTCTGTCCACATTTGCGGGGGGCTGTGCCGAATAGTTAATGGAGAAGGTTTCATCCACCATTCCGAATATCATATAAAGCTTTTTGAGTCCGAGTCCCTTGTAGCTTTCGAGCATAGATATGCCGTAAAAGATATGTCTTGCACAGAGGATGAAGGTGATAATGAAGGCGTTAACGGGGTCGAATGCGGCTGTCAGCAGGCTTACACCCACTATCTGTGTGGAGCCGCCGAAAAGGAAAATGCACATAAAAAAGGTGTAAAGAGGATTAAGACCGTTTACACTCATACAGATGCCGTAGGTGAGACCTAAAAATCCGTAGCCTGCCAGAATGGGCAGTGAATGGGGGAAGGCTACATAGGCGGCGCGCTTAAGCACCTTGATTTTTTCTGCCGTCAGTTTTTTCGTCAAGGCACGACACATCCTTTCCTTTTTATTCCACAGCCAATTATAGACCTTTACTATCAAGTTAAAATTACAAAACAGAAAAATAAATAATAATATTTTTCACCTCAAACTGTGTAATTTTTAATATATTTGTGTTATTATATAGTCGGTGATTAAAATGAAAAAGAATAAAAAAGCATTTTTCGGATATGCTCTGGCTCTCATCGGTGCTGTTATGATGGCCTTAGGGGTGGCTGACGGTGAGCACAGAGAGGTTTTCGAAAAGGCAATAAGAATATGTCTGGAGTGTATCGGAATTGGATAAAAAAAGAAAAGGCTTTGATTTCCGCCTCCTTTTTCAGAGCCTGTGGGCCTTCGTGACGAACAGCTATATGACAGGCTTTTTGAGCGGTAAAATTTATCAGGGTGAGCTGAAGAACCTTTGCGTCCCCGGTCTTAACTGCTATTCCTGCCCCAGCGCTCTCGGCTCCTGTCCCGTGGGTGCACTGCAGTCCTCTCTGTCTGCACGCGGAAGCAAGATAAGTCTTTATGTGTCGGGCTTTTTGATTTTTGTCGGCGCACTTATGGGCAGATATGTGTGCGGCTGGCTGTGCCCCTTCGGGCTTATACAGGATTTACTTAATAAAATACCCTTTCCGAAAAAGCTGCGTACCTTCAAGGGAGACAGGATATTGAGAAAGCTTAAATATGTGATTCTTCTTGTATTTGTCGTGCTTCTGCCGATGGTAGCGGTGGATGTAACGGGCCTCGGTGAGCCCTGGTTCTGCAAGTACATCTGTCCTGCGGGAACGCTGGAGGGGGGAGTGCCACTCGTGCTTCTGAACAGTGCCTTAAGAGAAACTCTCGGCTTTCTTTACACCTGGAAAATACTCATTCTGACTGTGACGGTTATTCTTTCTGTAATAATTTACAGACCCTTTTGTAAATACGTCTGCCCCCTCGGAGCGATTTATTCCTTTTTCAATAAGGTGTCTGTTTTCAGAATTAAGGTGGACAAGGAAAAATGCATCGGCTGTGATAAGTGCGAAAGAGTCTGCAAAATGAATGTCAATCCCTCCGAAACACCCGACAGTGCCGAGTGCATCCGATGCCGAGAGTGCATTTCAGCCTGTCCCACGGGTGCTCTCGTAGATAATTTTTCCTGTTTGTCTTGCCGTAAAAAGGCAGAGGCTGAAGCGAAAGAGGACTGATTTTGTCGCATTTTTGCCTAAAAGGAACCAAAGAGTCGAAAAAAACTTAATAAAAATTTGAAAATACCATTGTTTTATTATTAAAAATGTTATATAATATCTCTCATAGTATTAAATTGATTGGAGGGTTCAGAAATGAGCGACAAAACAATACAATTCAAACTTACGGTGGGTACTCCCGAGGAAATGAAGGAAGTTATGAATACAGTTTATTCCGCACTTAAGGAAAAAGGCTATAATCCCATCAATCAGCTTGTCGGCTATATTCTTTCCGAGGACCCGACCTATATCACCACACATAATAACGCCCGCAGTCTTATCAGAAGAATAGACAGAGACGAGCTTTTACAGGAGCTTTTGAAAAATTATCTCAAGGGCTGATTTCAGGAGGTAAAAAATGGCAGCTAAAAACAAAAACGAATTTCTCACATATAAGGACAAACCGCTCGTAAGAAAGGGTAACACACTTTACTACGGTAATATGAGTGACAAGTTTGTAGTTATGTTTCAGATTCTGAGCACAAAGGATGTAGACGGACTGGCAGTAGCAGACAAGGTTTCCGTTCAGCTCATTAACACCGACCCCGATGTAAGACCTCACGACAGAATCGCGCAGAAGACAGAAAAGAAAGGTCTTTATGCCGCTATGGACATCGGCAGAATCTGGCTCGAAAGAGCCCTCGCAGAATAAGAGAAAAGGAAAGCGCTGTTGTCATAATG
>JAZNEL010000037.1:0-13166 GCA_045588555.1 Acutalibacteraceae bacterium
CGACCCCGATGTAAGACCTCACGACAGAATCGCGCAGAAGACAGAAAAGAAAGGTCTTTATGCCGCTATGGACATCGGCAGAATCTGGCTCGAAAGAGCCCTCGCAGAATAAGAGAAAAGGAAAGCGCTGTTGTCATAATGCCAACAGCCTTTTTAATAACCGCACGTGGCGCAGCCGGATAACGCAGCAGATTCCGATTCTGAAGAACGGGGGTTCGAATCCCTTCGTGCGGGCCAAAAAATCCAAGTCTACGGACTTGGATTTTTTCATTTATGTCCGCAGGACATAACTTCATTACGAGCGAAGCGAGTACTTCGTTTGACAGCTTGCTGTCAACTTCATTGTCCGAGAAGCGGACATAAACGAATGAAGTTGCCTTACGGCAAATGAAGTGCTAACGCAATGAAGTGTGCCTACGGCACAATGAAGTTGCCCTTCGGGCAAAGAGATTGACCATACCCGATTGTAATTCAGTATAAAGTGTGATATGATTATTTCAGTAAATAAGACCTTGCGGAGGGAGAGAGCACAGATGATTAAGAAATTGTATCAAAAAAGTGAGCTTTGGTTTGCAATAGTATGGATTGTCGCGTATGTAGTGCTCGCATCAATAGGGGATAACCTGTCGGATAAGACAGGTGTTTTAAAGGCTGTCACATTACCTGTGCTGATAGCCTTATCGGCGGTGTTATTCTTCTTCGTAAAAAAGAATGGCTTATCAGAAAAATACGGTCTTTGTAAGCCTCAGCTGTCCGGTGCTGAAATGCTGTTTTACTTTCCGTTAATTGTTCTGCTGACAGCTAATTTATGGTACGGAGTCGCTCTTAACACATCAGTCGCAGAAACACTGCTGTACATTTTGTCTATGCTTTGCGTCGGATTTCTGGAGGAAATGATATTTCGCGGATTTTTGTTCAATGCGATGTCAGTAAACGGTGTTAAATCAGCTATTGCCGTTTCAAGCATTACTTTCGGAATGGGACATATCGTTAATCTGATAAACGGGTCAGGGGCAGATTTGCTTTCGAATCTTTTACAGGTGGTATATGCTGCAGCTATCGGATTTGCGTTCGTGATGATTTACCATAAAACCAAAAGCCTGATTCCCTGTATTCTGACTCACAGTATTTTTAACGCATTAAGCATCTTTTCTGATGAAGCCGTAATAACACCGCAAAGAAATATCGTGTCGGGTGTTTTGCTTGCCGTTATCGCAGGAGGATATGCACTGTATATTGCCTTGGCAGTGAAGGATAAGACCGCAGAGGAAGACTAATGAAGCGAATGTTTTATCTTGTCTGTCCGTAAGCTTCCCTTTTATCCGTCTTTTTCCGAAGCGGGGGGATAGATTTTACTCCACCTCACAGCCCTTACCCACAGCCGGGCAAAGGAATGCTTCATCATAATCCTTCTTTAGCTCTTCGAGGCATCGTTCGGCGTCCTCTTTCTTTTCGAAAATGCCGAAGACGCTCGGACCGCTTCCGCTCATACAGCAGCATTCACAGCCGTGCTTGCGCATAAGGCTTTTTATAACCACTCTGTCGGGCACATCGATGAACTGCTCGAAAACATTATCCACGCGGTCGAAAATTCCCTTCTTATCCTGCGTGGCCGCCGCGATGAGCATACCCCGTGTGTCCAGATGTCTCACTCTCTCTGCGCTGTCGAAGGCCGCATAAGCCTCGCCTGTGGAAACATCCTGCTTCGGCTTTACGATTACGATGTTTTCCGCTTCGATGTCAGGAAGGAAGGAAAGCACCGTGCCCGTGTACTGTGCCGCCATGGTACCGCCCATAATGCAGAAGGGGATGTCAGCACCGATTTTACCGCCTGTCTGCGCTAATTCCTTCTGCGAAAGACCGGCGCTGAAAAGCTCATTCAGTGCGACGAGAACAGCCGCACCGTCGGCACTTCCTCCGGCAAGACCGGCCGCCCGGGGGATGTTTTTTTCTATGTGAACGGAAATGCCCGTGTTTTCTATACCTGTGTCAGCGAAAAATCCTGTTGCCGCCTTGTGAACTATGTTCCTTTCGTCGGTGGGGACGCCCTCCTTCGTACAGGTTATTTCTATACCCTTACTGTCAGTCTTGCTGACGGTAACGCGGTCGTAAATACCCACGGACTGCATAATCATAAAAAGATCGTGGTAGCCGTCAGGTAAAGCGGACAGTATGTCAAGCATCAGATTGATTTTAGCATAAGCCTTAACGGTAACTTTCATTTTTCTTTTCTCCTTTCCGGAAATACATTAATATTATAAACTAAAAGCTCACTCTAATCAATAACTTACAGAAAAATTAAGTTTATGTTAACTTGCGTTTTTCCATTGACTTTTAACTATATGTATGTTAAAATATTTGGAAAGCAAAAGGATGTTTTTAATAAATAGGAGGCAGATTATGAAGTTATCCATAAACGGAAAAAAGCTTTATAAGGACGGAAAATTGTCCTCTCTCCCGCTTTTTATTAACGACGGCATTATTGTTTCTGAAATTGACACAGCGGAAAATATTATTGATTTTTCCGATAAGTATTATATTTTTCCCGGTTTCGTAGATGTGCATGTTCATTTACGTGAGCCGGGTTTTTCTTATAAGGAGACAATAAAAAGCGGAACCCTCGCTTCGGCACACGGAGGCTACACGGCAGTATGCTCTATGCCTAATCTTAATCCCGTGCCCGACAGCAGAGAAAACTTAAATAAACAGCTCGGAATAATCGAAAGTGATGCCTGCATTAATGTTTATCCCTACGGCTCCATTACGGTAGGCCAGAAGGGTGAGGAGCTCTCCGATATGGAGGCTATGGCACAGGATGTTATCGCGTTTTCCGATGACGGCAGAGGTGTCCAGAGCGACGAAATGATGCGTGAGGCTATGCTTAAGGCGAAAGCTCTCGGTAAAATGATAGTGGCTCACTGCGAGGTCAATGAGCTTCTTAAGGGCGGATATATCCATGACGGCGAATATGCTAAAGCACACGGACACAAGGGTATCTGCAGTGAAAGCGAATGGAAGCAGATAGAGCGTGACCTTAAGCTCGTCGAGGAGACAGGCTGTGCCTACCATGTATGCCACATCTCCACTAAAGAAAGTGTGGAAATCATCCGTCAGGCGAAGCAAAGGGGAGTGGATGTCACCTGTGAGACGGGTCCCCATTACCTCATTCTCTGCGACGGGGATTTACAGGAGGAGGGACGCTTTAAAATGAATCCGCCCCTTCGCTCCCGCGAGGACAGAGACGCTCTCATCGAGGGCATAAAGGACGGAACCATCGATATGATAGCCACCGACCACGCACCTCATTCCGCCGAGGAAAAGAGTAAGGGACTGGCAGGCAGTATGATGGGAGTGGTAGGCATCGAAACCGCATTCCCGCTTCTGTACACTCATCTCGTTCTGAAGGGTGTTATCTCCCTGGAAAGGCTTATCGAGCTTATGGCGGTTAATCCCCGTAAGCGCTTCGGCATCGGCGGCGGTACGCAGGAGGGCGAAAGCGCAGACTTTACCGTAGTTGACCCGGATGCGGAATATACCATCGACAGCGCCGATTTCTACTCTATGGGTAAGGCTACTCCCTTTGAGGGCTACAGAGTAAAAGGAAAGATTATGCACACCTACATAAAGGGTGAAAAGATATTTTAAAGAGGAGAGAGAAAATGACACAGGGTATTTATGAGGTTCTGAAAAACGAACAGCTCACTTCTACTGTCTTCCGTATGGTGCTCGGGGGCGACACGGCCGCACTCACCGCACCGGGACAGTTTGTAAACCTTCTCGTGGAAGGCTGTTATTTAAGACGCCCCATTTCTGTTTATGACTGGGATGAAAATACCGTAACCATCATCTACAAGGTAGTAGGTGAGGGCACGGAAAAAATGAGCAAATGGCAGAAGGGTCATAAGTGTGACATCCTCGTAGGCCTCGGAAACGGCTTCGACACCTCAAAGAGCGGAGACAGACCGCTTCTCATCGGCGGTGGTGTTGGCGTGCCTCCTCTCTACGGACTTTGTAAAAGACTCGTGGCAGAGGGCAAAAAGCCTACGGTGATTTTAGGCTTTAACGAAGAAAGCGAAATCTTCTGCAAAGAGGAGTTTTCCGCACTGGCTGACACTTTTATCACCACAGTCGACGGCTCCGTCGGAGTAAAGGGCTATGTAACCGATGCTATGAAGGATATGACCTACAGCTTCTTTTACACCTGCGGTCCTATGCCTATGTTTAAGGCCATAGAAAAAACCGCTACAGGCTCGGGCGAATACAGCTTCGAGGAAAGAATGGGCTGCGGCTTCGGTGCCTGTATGGGCTGCAGCTGTAAAACCAAATACGGAAACAAGAGAATCTGTAAGGACGGTCCCGTTCTGGAAAGGGAGGAAATCATATGGTAAGCACAAAGGTTGACCTTTTAGGTCTCGAGCTCGATAATCCCGTTATTCCCGCTTCGGGTACCTTCGGCTTCGGCTATGAGTTTGCAGAGCTTTATGACATTAACTGCCTGGGCTCCTTCTCCTTTAAGGGAACCACACTCGAGGGACGCTTCGGTAATCCTACACCGAGAATAGCCGAGTGTACTGAAGGTATGATTAATTCCGTAGGTCTTCAGAATCCCGGTGTACATAAGGTTATCGCCGAGGAGCTTCCGAAGCTTAAGGCGGTATTTGATAAAAAGGTTATCGCCAATGTAGGAGGCTTTGCTCTGGAAGAATATCAGGAATGTGCCCGTCTTTTAGATGAACAGGAGCAGGTAGGCATTCTCGAAATAAACATCAGCTGTCCTAATCTTCACGCAGGCGGTGTGAATTTCGGCACGGATGCAGGAAATGCCGCCGCGGTTATCGAAGCGGTAAAGAAGGTAACTACGAAGCCTGTTATGGCGAAGCTTACGCCCAATGTTACGGACATAACCGAAATTGCTCTTGCCTGCGAAGCGGCAGGTGCAGACGGTATCAGTATGATAAACACGCTTCTCGGTATGAGAATCGACCTTAAGACGAAAAAGCCCGTCATTGCAAATAAAATGGGCGGCTTCTCCGGCCCCGCCATTATGCCCGTAGCCTTAAGAATGGTTTATCAGGTATATGAAAAGGTAAAAGTACCCATCGTGGGTATGGGCGGTATTTCGAGGGCAGAGGATGTCATCGAAATGATGCTCGCAGGTGCCACAGCCGTACAGGTCGGCGCCGCTAATTTAGTAAATCCCTTTGCCTGCCGCGACATCATAAACGATTTACCGCAGGTAATGGAAAAATATAACATATCATCATTAAAAGAAATTATCGGAGGTGCTCACTAATGGGTAGAGATGTTATTATCGCATGTGATTTCAGCAGTAAGCAGGAGGTTTTTAACTTCCTTGACAAATTCCAGGGCAAAAAGCCCTTTGTAAAAATCGGTATGGAGCTTTACTATGCGGAAGGCCCCTCTATCGTAAAGGAAATCAAAGAAAGAGGCCATAAGATTTTCCTCGACCTCAAGCTTCACGACATCCCGAATACTGTTAAAAAGTCAATGGCTGTTCTTTCCGGCCTCGATGTAGACATCTGTAATCTTCACGCAGGCGGAACCAAAAGAATGATGGAGGCGGCTCTCGAGGGTCTCACCAGAGCCGACGGCACCCGTCCTCTCCTCATCGCGGTTACACAGCTTACCTCCACTGACCAGGAGAGTATGGAAAACGACCTTCTTATCAGAGAGCCTATTGATAAGGTAGTTATGCACTATGCGAAGAATGCCGCTGATGCAGGTCTCGACGGCGTAGTATGCTCACCCCTCGAGGCACAGAAGGTGCACGACACCTGCGGCAAGGATTTCCTCACCGTTACTCCCGGTGTACGCTTCGCAGACGGTGACATCGGAGACCAGAAGAGAGTTATGACTCCTGCAGAGGCTAACAGAATCGGCTCTGACTACATCGTAGTGGGCAGACCCATCACTGCCGCAGAGGACCCCGTAGCCGCATACGAGAGATGCCTTGCCGAATTTGTAGGCTAAAGGACCTTCTTAATCAAACAGTTAATTATAAAACGAAAGGATAGATTTACAATGAAAAAATTAATCGCAAAAGACTTACTCTCTATCGGAGCTGTTTTCCTTCGCCCTGAGGATCCCTTCACCTGGGCCAGCGGAATCAAAAGCCCCATCTACTGTGATAACAGACTCACTCTCACCTCACCGCAGGTAAGAACAGATGTTGAAACAGGTCTTGCTAAAACTATTCTTAAATATTATCCCGACTGTGAGGTTATTATGGGTACCTCCACTGCAGGTATCGCTCACGCCGCCATCGTCGGTCACATTCTCGGTCTTCCCATGGGCTATGTAAGAAGCGGTCATAAGGACCACGGCAGAGGAAATCAGATCGAGGGCAAGCTTGAAAAGGGACAGAAGGTCGTAGTTGTCGAGGACCTTATTTCCACCGGCGGCAGTGTTCTCGAGGTAGTAGATGTTCTTCGTGAGGCAGGCGCAGAGGTGCTCGGTATCGCTTCCATTTTCACCTACGGTATGAAAAAGGGTATCGACAGAATGGCGGCCGCTGATGTTATCAACCACAGCCTTTCAAATCTCGATGCAGTGGCAGAGGTAGCCGCAGAGGAAGGCTACATTAAGCAGGAGGACATCGCACGCCTTCTTAAGTTCAGAGATAATCCTTCCGATGAAAGCTGGATCGGAGGCACAAAATGAGAAGTCTTATAAATATTCTCGACCTTTCCGTAGAAGAAATAGAAAAGCTCCTCAATGTAGCTGACGACATTATCGCTAACCGCGAAAAGTACAGCGAGGTTTGTCACGGTAAAAAGCTTGCCACACTCTTTTTCGAGCCCTCTACGAGAACCAGACTCAGCTTTGAGGCCGCTATGTACGAGCTCGGCGGTAATGTATTAGGCTTTTCAGCCGCCGCCTCCTCATCCGCATCGAAGGGCGAAAGCGTGGCAGATACTACCCGTATGGCTTGTTGCTATGCGGACATCATCGCTATGCGTCATCCTAAAGAGGGCGCTCCCTTTGTAGCATCCAAGGTTTCCTCCGTGCCCGTAGTAAATGCAGGAGACGGCGGTCATAACCATCCCACCCAAACTCTCACCGACCTTCTCACCATCCGCCGTAAAAAGGGCAGGCTCAATAACTTCACTATCGGCTTCTGCGGTGATCTTAAGTTCGGCAGAACCGTGCATTCACTCATCACCGCTCTGGCAAGATATGAGGGCATTAAAATCGTTCTCATCTCTCCCGACGAGCTTAAGCTTCCCTCCTACATCAAAAAGGATGTTATCAAAAATAACGGCATCGAATATGTTCAGACCACAGACCTTGAGGCAGTTCTTCCCGAGCTCGATGTGCTTTATATGACCCGCGTTCAGCAGGAAAGATTTTTCAGCGAGGAGGAATATATCCGTCTTCGCGACAGCTACATTCTCACCCGTAAAAAGCTCGACAAGGCAAAGGAGGATCTCATCATCCTTCATCCTCTGCCCCGTGTAAACGAGATTTCCACCGATGTGGACGACGACCCGAGAGCCTGCTATTTCGAACAGGCACTCTGCGGAAAGTTTGTCCGTATGGCTCTCATTATGGAGCTTTTAGGTCTTCACCCCGAAGAAAAGGAGAGTAAATAAATGAATATTGACTCAATTAAAGAAGGTCTCGTTATCGACCACATTACCGCAGGCAACGCTATGAGGATTTACAATCTTTTAGGCTTCGATAAGCTCGAATGCAGCATCGCCATCATAAAGAATGTAAACAGTAAAAAGATGGGAAAAAAGGATATTATAAAAATCGACAGTAATATCGACATTAACCTGGAGGCTCTCGGCTATATCGATCCGGGCATTACTATCGATGTTATCCGCGACAGTAAGCTCGTGGAAAAAAGACACGTTGATTTACCCGAAACCTTACACGGTGTGCTCAAGTGTAAAAACCCCCGTTGCATTACCTCTGTAGAGCAGGAGCTCAGCCAGGAGTTTATGCTTACTGACAGAGAAAACAGAGTTTACCGCTGCATCTACTGCGAAGCCAAGGCTAACTGAACAGTGACTACCCGTCGGAAGCGGCGGGTAGTTTTTTTATCAAATATATTGATTTTGGTTCCCTTTTATGTTAAAGTAAAGATGCTACATTTTGTCAATTGAATAGAACACAAATAAAACCAAAATAGGAGGCAAAACTTTGTAAAAAGTGTGTCTCTGTCTTATTATTCCTGTTTTGGTTTATTTGACAAAGTGTAGCAACTTGAGATGCATTTTTTGGTGCGTCTTAAAGGCGCACTTTTTTATTTTATCAATGTAAAAAAGGGGGATGATAATATGAAATCTGACAGCAGAAAAAGCAGTCTGCTTTATACGCTGATTATGGGACTGATGACTGTTTCTTTAAGTCTTGCCGTAGCGGACGGTGTCTTCGGACTCAGTCAACTGCCTGCAGATGCCGGCAGAGAGCTGGTGGGAGAGGTATTTTTATGGTGCGGACTGATATTATTACCTTTGCTTTTCTTTAAAAAGCTTAAATGGAAATACACTCTGCTTAATCTGCCCTTGTATTTTATATTGTATTTTCCTGTCTATGATTTTTTCGGCGTCCGCCATTACCATAAATTTCTCGAGTCCGGGGGCTTTATAGGCTCGCCGCCCTTGAGTGCGGCTTTGGTTGCAGTCAGCTTCTGGGTAATACAGAGCATAGTGCTTTTGCTCTGCGGCCTCATTTCTTATGCGGTCAAAAAGCTTAAAAAACAGAAACAATTTTAAATATGATACGAAAGAAGGAGAAAAATATGAATTTCGAAATCTCAAAAGAAAGAATGCTCGAGGGTATGCACATAATGAATTCCTTCGGCACCAGACTTACGGGAAGCAAGGGACATAATGACTTCATTAAGTGGATTAAAGAGGAAATACATAAGATGGATATTCCCGTGTATTCCGATCTTTTCTGGTTTACACGGTGGGAAGAAAAGAAATCGTCGATAAAAATTGTCGACGGCGAGGAGAAAATCAATATACCCGTTTCCTCGGCCTATCCCTATTCGGGTGAAACCTCTGCCGAGGGTATCACGGAGGAGCTGGTTTATGTAAGCGGCATTAAGGATGTACCGAAAACGAAGGGTAAGATTGCAGTTTTCGATGTAGCCAATATAAACTTTCTTCCCAGTGAAATCGCTTTTGACAAGCGTTCAAGCTATCCCGAGGATGTAGTTCTCGAAAAGAAGTACGAGGGTCCCGTTATCACCAGCTTTGTTCAGTGCTTCTACGGCATCCTTTCCAAGCTTACCAAGGCAAAGGCTGTTATCCTCGTATGGAAGGGTCTTCACGACGATATGATAAAGGGTCAGTATCTTTCATTTATTGCCGATTATCAGAATATTCCTATGCTGTGGGTTAACGAAACTGACGGTAAAAGGTTAGCCGAGGCTGCCAAGGAAAACAAAAGGGCTGAATTTATTCTCGAGGCAGAAAAGGAAGAAAAGGCCTACACAGAGAGCTTTTACTGTGTAATCGAGGGTAAAAACAAAAAAGAAAATGTCATCGTAAACACCCATACCGACGGCACGAACTGTGTGGAGGAAAACGGCCCCATAGCTCTTTTGGAGCTTATCAGGAATATGAAGGACACCGTTCCCGAAAGAACACATATTTTTCTTTTCACTACCGGTCATTTCCGTCTGCCTCATTTCGAGGACATCAGAACGGGTGCCTTCCAGTCTGCCTCTCGCTGGATGGCTATGCACCGCGATTTATGGAACGGTAAGGGCGACAATATGAAGTGTGTGGCTAATCTTACCGTAGAGCACCTCGGCTGTCTCGAATGGCGTGACATCGACGGTGAATACAAATATACCGGTAAGCCCGAAATTGACCTGGTCTACACGGGTAACAGTTTTATGGATAAGCTTTATATCGACACCGTAAAGGAAAGAAAAACCGTCCGCACTATAACACTGCGCGGTCATAACGCTCTCCATTTCGGCGAGGGACAGAATTTCTTTACTATGGGTATTCCCGAAATCAGTCTCGTTCCTGCACCTTATTATCTCTGTGTCGTAAGTGACAGTCACGAAATGGAAAAGTTCGACATCGATCTTATGACAGAGCAGACAGAAACCTTTGCACGGCTTATAGAGAAAATCGAAGGCATTTCCGCAAAGGAGCTCGGCAGAAGTGATTTCTATTCTGTCCTTAAGGCTAAAAGCGTGTCAGGAGGCTATGATTTCAGTCTGAAGGGCTTGGTTGAAAAAATTAAAAACAAATAACAGGAGAAATAAAAAATGGAAGTATTTGCAAGCCTTGCGGCTTTAATTCCCGCTATAAGCGCATTGGATCTTTTGATGACGGTCTTTTCGATACTTTTTATGCACTATTCGGCAAAGCACCGAAACCATCAGCTTTCCGTGGGCTGGTATATATGCGGCTTTCTTTTCGGTATATGGACTCTTATCGTATTTCTTATCAAAAGAAAGGATTTTCCCGGACCGAAAACGAAGGTGTGCTATCAGTGCGGAAGGAAATATCCCGACAGCTTTCAGATGTGCTCAAACTGTCTTATCGAGCTCCCCGTGATTAATGCGGAGGAAAAGGAAAAGCAAAGAAAGCTTGCCAAAGGCTTCGGAATAGGCGTTATAGTTACATATATAGCCGTAACGGTTGTAATAGCTGTTTTGTGCTTTGCTTTTTTCAGCGATGTTATCGACGAGGTTTTCAGTATGAATGACAGAATAGCCGTAAACGGTGTGTATTACGATAAAGAAGGAAACAGCTACGAAAACGAGGACGATGTTCTTCTTTATGGCGAAGACGGAAAAGTTTATACCTATACGGAAGTCGAGGTAAAGGAATCGGACGATGAGCTGATGTCTTATACGGACTATTATTATATCCGTGATGACGGTAAAAAGTACTCGGTTTATGACTGTTATGTGACCGAGGACGGATGGTTTTACTGTGACAGGGCTTACGAGCTGGAAAGCTGGAGCCCCGACACAGACAGTATGAGCGAGGAAGAGCTGGATGCATATTACCAGGAAAGCCTGGAAATGAGCGAAAGCGAATACAGATATTACGATTATAAGTATACTGACGGTAAAGGTAATATTTATTATAAGGCCTACGAAGCCTCCTGGAACGAAAAGGGCGAGCTGATTACGGCTGAAAACGATCCTTCAGCAGAGCAGTAAGCCCGGAGTGTGAAAAAATGTACATAACCTTTAAAAATTACAGTACAGGCTCAAAAATGCTCGTCACCCTCGGTAATCAGACGCTTACCGTAAATCCCGAGTCCTCCGTAGAGGTCTTTCATTCGGGTGGCAAGATTGAATTTTGGGCACAGACTGATGCCTTTGATGAGCTTTCAGCGGTAATAGACGAAATCGACGACGGTGATAAAACCGAAAGCTTTAAAGACAGAATACTGACGAAGCTTACTGAAAAGTTCTTTAAAAAGGTCACGGAGGGTGTTCTCAATCTTTCTGTAAAATATGAGGTTGACCTTACTGACTGTGAGAATCCCGTTATTAATCTCTTTGAGGGTGCATATTCTCTTTTCGACGGTGAAGTAGCGGACCTATTTGATATTCCGCCCATAGCTATGGTTTTCTGCCGTGCGGAAACAGATTGCGGTCAGATAAGACTTACCGATGTGGATGCTCTGAACCGAAAAAAATATCTTAAGCTCTGGAGAAATATACTTCTCTTTGTAAATTGGGGATTTTTTCTTGATTTATTCTTCTTCATTCCCGAATACCTTACCGCGAAGATTTTTTCCTCTCACTTTTTCCTGAAACGGATTCTGGCATCTCTTTATAAAAGGTCGCCTATGGAAAGAGAGCGGATATTTACCGAAAAGGAGCTTAAATATGAAAGCGTGACAGACGAAAAGGGCTGTCTTACCTACATACTGAAAACACTACTTGCCCTCGCTGTTATAATCGGCATACTCCTATGGGCAGGCTCGGGCGAATAAACAAAAAACTCACGGGATATCAGACGCCAGTGAGTTTTTCTTTTGAACTGATTGACATTATTTTACGTAAATGATATTATTCCTAAAACGACAAATATGTTGTTGAAAAGATGTGGTTAAGGATATATAATCTACAGGAGTGATAATTTATGAAGCGAAGAGGCGTTTTTTTTTCACGTCTAAATAAAAGTATAAAATACAAATGGAGTTGGTTTTCATATATTCACAGGAGAGGTATTAAGGCTTTTACTGTTATTGTATCTGTTTTAGCGGTAGCTTCCGCTCTTGCTTTTATTCTTATTAAGGCGTTTGATGCAGATGAGGCGGTAAAGACTTTTTTCAGTGAAGGCTTGGAAAATGTAAAGCTGTTCTTTACTGTGGAGCTCGGCGAATATCTGAATTTTATTGATGGTTCACTGAAAACAGGGCAGAAGGTTCTGCTCGGTCTGACGGCTTTTTATGTTATAAGAATGATTATTGAAATATTCAGATACGATTCAGAATTAGTTTTCTTTTGGATTTCTCTGATTTTTTATACGATAACGATGTTTATAATGGTAGGGCTTACAAAGCCTTACGACAGATACTTTATTGCCGCCGGTGTGTGGATTGTACTGGCTTTTATTTTACAGATAGTCACAGCAGTATTGATGAAAAACGATAATATTATATTGAGAGCTTGTATTACTGTAGGTTTGTCAGCTTTAGCGGTCTTCATAGGATATTGGTTTGGTTTAGCGATAAAACATCCCTATGAAATGATTACTGTACTTGTATTTGCCGGTTTATTCTTCGCGCAGATGGATGCCATTTTTGATGAAATGTTTTCTGGTAGCAGTACACCTGTAACGGACACACTTGAAGATATCGTTGGCACAATGACAGGCGATGAAGTCGATTTTAGTGATTTAGCAGATATGTAACATATTTTTCTATGATAAACAGCAAAAAAACACAGGTAAGCCGACACCCCATAAGGAAGTATTTCTTTAAAATGTGAAATAATCTCACAATAACGCGTTAAAAACCACCGATATGCGTCAGCATTATCGGTGATTTTTGCCTTTTCTTGTAAGACTATTTCGCATTTTAAAGTGCTTCGCAGTTTCGTAAGAACTGAAAATTTCTTGTATTGAAGCCACAAAATGAAGCAAGGCTGCCGCCTTGCGAGGCTTTTGGCAAAAATACAGGGAATTTTGTTCGAGAAACAAATA
>JAZNEL010000038.1:0-30144 GCA_045588555.1 Acutalibacteraceae bacterium
TTTAACTGAACATATCTGTTTTTTTGTTTATTGAAAAGCAGGGATGTTTATCTTTCCGTCTGTGTCAGCATATTAAGCAGATTAAGGAAAAATGCGCGGGTTTTTCTTTTGTCTGCCATCAGTCCTACGGTCTGACCGTGGTCGCCCTTTATGGCGGGCATAATGTTCCATACACCCCTTTCGGGAGTGCCGTCGAAGTCCTTTCCCGGCTCGTCGGAGGGATTTTTGGCAGAGGGGACATTTACCAGACCGTCGTTTTCGTGCCATTCCTCGGTAAAGCTGATGCCGTACTCACCGTCGTCGGGAAAGCTGATGGTAGCGATGAGTCTGCCGAAAAGCTTAAGCAGAGGAAACTTCATATATTTAGTGGAAAATTCTTCGCCCGGTTCACCGCTGGCATGATAGCAGAAATAGTATATATTTTTACTGATTTCTATTTTTTCGTTCAGCTCCAGTGCCCCGTCAAAGGAAAGGTCCCGCAGAATGTGGTCATCGCTGTCACGGACACGGTTGACGGCTGTCATAATCTTGTCCGGCTTTTTCTCTCCCTTAAGAGGTGTCAGCCCGAAATGCTCCATCTGGGCATCAACCAGCTTTCCGTACATAGGAGTTCTTCCGAAAAGGCTTACGGCGAAATTCGTTCCGCGGCCCATAGTATGTATGAGATTTTTTTCTTCTGCTAATTTAAAAAGGAGAGTGCCGTTATTGGGCGAGCAGAGAGTGGTTACGCTGATGACAAGGTTTTCTTTACCGCCGGTAAAAAGGGGAGAGATGTCATCCTCGTCCGTAGCGTTTCTTTCCTCCTCATCTCCGTAGGTCAGCAGATGGGCTAACAGCCTGACTACCTGTCCGCCGTGGCTGTGACCGATGAGGTGAACGCTCCTTTTTCCGAAATCATCGAAAAGAGGTTTGTCGTATTTCCTGCCGTATCGGTCGTGGCTTCTCTTTTCAGAGTGTGCCTTGCCGTAGTCTACTCTCGTGCCCGTCAGCTGTGCATAAAGCTCACAGGCATTATCCCACGCGCTGGAGATGGGTCCTACCGAGGCCGCATAGCATTCGTAGTCACATCCGCGCAGAAAGCCGAGCAGATTTCCCGTGGAAGCGCCCCAGTAGGGAACAGTCTTGTTTATTCCGGTCAGCTCGCCCCAGCCGAACATACCGTGGACGAAAATAAAGGGATTACGGTTTCTGGTTTTCATAATATTCACCCCGCTGCTGTTATTTCTTATTTCTATTGTAGCACATCCGCTTTTCGTAAATCAATAACTTCAGAACATTAATTGACAAAGAGAGACTTATTTTATATAATAATTACAGATTGAGTAACAGGGAGATGAAAAAAATGAAATCAGCAAGCAAGGGAATGAATATGTCATCGGTTTTAAACCTGACGCTTACGGCAGTTTTTCTCGCTATCATCATCGTAATGAGCTTCACACCTATAGGGTATCTTAAGGTGGGCACCGTAGAAATTTCACTTTTGCCCATTCCCGTAGCTATGGGTGCGGCACTTTTAGGTGTCGGCGGCGGTGCTCTTTTAGGTCTCGCCTTCGGCATAACGAGTCTCATTCAGTGCTTCGGTATGAGTGCCTTCGGTACCGCTCTTATGGGAATAAGTCCCGTACTGACTGCGATTCTCTGCATAGCTCCCCGTGTTCTCGTCGGTGTGGCTTCCGCGGCGGTTTATAAAGCACTAAAGGGCAGACAGCTTCAGCCGAATGTAACTTCGCTTATTTCATTTCTTACTGCGGCAGTGGTGAACACTGTGCTTTTCGTCGGCTTATTTATCGCCTTTTTCGGCAGAACAGATTTTTACGCGGGTCTTGAAACACAGTTTTCGACTACAGGTGTAATCGCCTTCTTTGCCGCTTTCGTCGGTGTGAACGGTGTAGTAGAGGCAGTGGCTTCCGCTTTGGTAGGCGGCGCATTAGGCAATGTTATAAAGAGGATAGAAAAGCAAAAGAACGGATTTGCGAAAAGGTAAAAATACAGAAAGACAGGTTTTGATGCCTGTCTTTTAATTAACGCTTGATTTAGTTTTAAATTAAAGTATCATTATAAGAAGAGGTGATAATATGCTCGGTAAAGATTTATACAGTATGATTTTCAAAAGAAAGTCGTTTCATATTTTCAGAAATGTGGGTGACGAAAAAATCTCTGACGAAGAAATCAAGGATATTTATGAGGCCTACGAAGGTTTTGCTTCGCTATATCCCGATATAAAAACTGAAATCAGAATCGTTGATAACAGTAAGGTTACAACAAAAAGAGGACAGGAGCTGCGCATCCTTCTTTATAGCGAAAAGAAGGAGGGATATTTGCAGAACATCGGTTATCTCGGTCAGCAGCTTGATTTGTACCTGGTTTCCAGAAGCATCGGTACTCTCTGGTTTGGTATAGGAAAAACCGAAGAGGTCTGTGACGGACTCGATTATGTAATTATGTTTGCAATAAAAAAGGTCAGCGATCAGAAGAAATACCGTAAGGATATGTTCAAAAGCAAGCGTAAGACCGCCGAAGAAATATGGCAAGGTGATATGATAGACGGCGTTACCGATGTCGTGAGATTTGCGCCCAGTGCCTGCAACAGTCAGCCCTGGAAGGTGATAAACGGTGATGGAACACTCAGGGTTTACCGTTACAAAAAAGAGGGTAAAAGGGGAATAATGCCTGCCGATAAGGTCAGCTTTTATAACAGAATAGACATTGGTATTTTTCTTTGCTTTATGGAGCTGTGTATGGAAGAAAAGGGGATGACTTTCGAGAGAACACTATTCACTGATAAAGGTGATGATGCGGAGCTTACACTTAACGCTGAATATGAAATAAGGTGAGGGGCGAAGCCGCCGTAGACGGCGCCCCGTGCCACCCCAGGGGGGCACGGGGGACGGCATAAATGCCGTGCTTCGCCCCCTTCACCGCCACCGCTACGAAAAAATCAAGGCTGTCGCTATATTGCGACAGCCTTTTTGTTATTCATTCAGCTGAATTATTTGTTATACATAGGTCTTGCCTTGTAGGATGTGTGGAGGAGCTTATGAGCCTTGTGGCTGTTGGGCTCGCCGAGGAATTCAGCATAAATGGTCTTAACATCTTCGTTTTCGTGGCTCTTTCTGGAGGGACGGTTTACATCGTTCTGATAAAGAGCGGAAGCACGAAGAGCCTTAAGGTCGGTGAAGTTGCGTGTGGTAGCATCCTGAACAGGCTGACCGCCGCCGTTGATACAGCCGCCGGGACAGCCCATAATCTCAATGAAGGTGTAGTCGGCTGTGCCGTCCTTTACCTTTTCCATGAGAGCCTTGGCGTTCTTTGTGCCGCTGGCGATAGCTACCTTAACATCCAGATCACCGAGCTTGTAGGAGGCTTCCTTAATGCCTTCCATACCGCGGACATCGTGGAACTCGGGATTCTCGAGGCTTTCGCCTGTGATTACTTCAGCAGCAGTACGGAGAGCAGCCTCCATAACACCGCCCGTAGCACCGAAGATAACAGCGGCGCCGGTACCCTGGCCGAGAGGAGCATCACAGCCCTCGTCGGGAAGGAGAGCGAAGTTGATACCTGCGGAGTTAATCATTCTGCCGAGCTCTCTGGTGGTGAGAACATAGTCTACATCAGCGTAGCCGCTGGCATCCATAGTGTCTCTGCCGCACTCGAACTTTTTAGCTGTACAGGGCATAATAGCTACTGAAACTATATCCTTGGGATCGATGCCGTTCTTTTCGGCATAGTAGGTTTTGATAACTGCGCCCTGCATCTGCATGGGAGATTTACAGGTAGAAAGATGATCGAGCTCTGTGGGGAAGTAGTGCTCACAGTATTTGATCCAGCCGGGTGAGCAGGAGGTGATCATAGGAAGAACACCGCCGTTCTTTACTCTGCCGAGAAGCTCTGTAGCTTCTTCCATAATGGTAAGGTCAGCACCGAAGTTGGTGTCGAATACCTTGTCGAAGCCGAGACGGCGGAGAGCGGCAAACATTTTACCGGTTACATCTGTGCCTACGGGCATACCGAAGCATTCACCGAGAGTAGCACGGATAGCGGGAGCAGCCTGAACTACTACGAACTTGCTCTCGTCGTTGATAGCCTCAAATACCTTTGCGGTGTCGTCCTTTTCATAGATAGCACCTACGGGGCAGTTAACGATACACTGACCGCAGGAGATGCAGGATGTGGTGTCGAGACCGAGCTCGAAGGGTGAGCCGATGTGAGTGTCGATGCCGCGGGCATTAGCACCGATAACACCGATGCTCTGATTGTTACAGGCGGCTACACAGCGACGGCAGAGGATACATTTATTGTTATCTCTGACCATATGAGCAGCGGAATAGTCGAGCTCGTAAACGGGCTTGAAGCCGTCGTACTTATCCTCTGTTTCTACGCCGTATTCCTTGCAAAGTTTCTGAAGCTCGCAGTTACCGCTTCTGATACAGGAGAGACACTTTCTTTCGTGAGTGGAAAGAATGAGCTCTAATGTTGTCTTTCTTGCCTTGCGGACCTTTTCGCTGTTAGTGAAGATTTCGGTGCCGTCTCTTTCGATGGGGAACACACAGGCGGCTACAAGGCTTCTGGCGCCCTTTACTTCTACTACGCAGAAACGGCAGGCACCGATTTCGTTGATTTCCTTAAGGAAGCAGAGGGTGGGAATTTCGATACCTACCTGTCTGGCTGCTTCGAGGATTGTTGTACCGTAAGGTACGCTGCAAGGCATACCGTTAATTTTGATATTAAGCATATTTTCCATTATTGCGTACCTCCTTATTTCTTAATGATGGCTTTGAACTTACAGGAATCCATACATACGCCGCACTTGATGCACTTGGATGTATCGATGGTGTGAGCTTCCTTGACTGCACCTGAAATAGCGCCTACGGGGCACTTCTTAGCACAGAGTGTACAGCCCTTACACTTGTCAGCCTCGATGGAGAACGAAAGGAGATCCTTACATACGCCTGCGGGGCACTTTTTGTCTACTACGTGAGCGATATATTCGTCACGGAAGAATTTAAGAGTGGAAAGAACAGGGTTGGGAGCTGTCTGACCGAGACCGCAGAGAGAGTTTTCCTTGATGTAGTAGCAAAGCTCTTCGAGCTTGTCGATGTCTTCGAGTGTGCCCTTACCTGATGTGATTTTGTCGAGGATTTCGAGAAGTCTTCTGGTACCTACACGGCAGGGAGTACACTTACCGCAGGATTCGTCTACGGTGAAGTCAAGGAAGAACTTCGCGATGTCTACCATACAGTTATCCTCGTCCATTACGATGAGACCGCCGGAGCCCATCATACAGCCGATGGCTGTGAGGTTATCGTAGTCGATGGGAGTGTCCATAAGATGAGCGGGGATACAGCCGCCGGAGGGACCGCCTGTCTGTGCAGCCTTGAAGGCCTTGCCGCCCGGGATGCCGCCGCCGATTTCATAAATAACATCGCGGAGAGTGGTACCCATGGGAACCTCAACGAGACCTGTGTTTGTGATTTTACCGCCGAGAGCGAATACCTTGGTACCCTTTGACTTTTCGGTACCCATCGAAGCAAACCAGTCAGCACCGTTACGGATGATGGCGGGGATGTTTGCGAAGGTTTCTACGTTGTTTTCGGTGGTGGGCTTACCGAAAAGACCCTTGACTGCGGCATAGGGAGGACGGGGTCTGGGCTCGCCTCTGTTACCCTCGATGGAGGTCATAAGAGCGGTTTCCTCACCGCATACGAAAGCGCCTGCGCCGAGCTTTACGAAAAGATCGAAGTCGAAGCCGGAGCCGAAGATGTTTTTACCGAGAAGGCCCATTTCTCTGGCCTGATTGATAGCGATCTGTAAGCGGGCTACGGCGATGGGATATTCGGCACGGACATAAATGTAGCCTTCGGTAGCGCCTGTAGCGTAACCGCAGATAGCCATAGCCTCGATGATGCAGTGGGGGTCGCCTTCGAGAACGGAACGGTCCATAAATGCACCCGGGTCGCCTTCGTCAGCGTTACATACTACATACTTCTGGTCAGCCTTGTTAGCGGCTGTGAAGCTCCATTTGAGACCGGTGGGGAAGCCGCCGCCGCCTCTGCCGCGAAGACCGGAGTCCTTTACGATCTGGATAACCTGCTCGGGAGTGAGCTGGGTAAGACACTTACCGAGAGCCTGATAGCCGTCGTAAGCGATGTATTCATTGATGTCTTCGGGGTTGATGACACCGCAGTTGCCCAGAGCAACTCTCTTCTGCTTTTTGTAGAAGTTGGTGTCGTTGAGACCCTTGATTTTTTCGGGAGTTACTGTTTCCTTGTAAAGGAGACGGGTAACCATACGGCCTTTGAGAAGGTGCTCCTCGACGATTTCGGGAACATCCTCTACCTTTACCTCTGAATAGAAGCAGCCTTCGGGATAAACGATCATAATGGGACCGAGTGCGCAGAGACCAAAGCAGCCTGTACGGATAACCTGTACTTCGTTTTCGAGGCCTTTTGCCTTAAGCTCGGCATTCATTGTGTCGATGATTTTCTGTGAATTTGAGGAGGTACAGCCGGTACCGCCGCAAACGAGCACATGAGAACGATACATTTATACTTCCTCCTTATTTAGCGATGGCGCCAACGGTGTATTCCACTACGGGATTACCGTTTACGAGATGGTCTACGACGATTCGTGCTACCTTTTCTTCAGTGAGCTGGACATAGGTTACCTTTTCCTTACCGGGAACGATAACCTCGGCGATGGGCTCGTACTGGCACATACCGATACAGCCTGTCTGTGCTACGGTAACATTTGTAAGGTTACGCTTTGCGGTTTCTTCTACGAATTTATTCATTACAGGTCTTGCGCCTGCTGCGATACCGCAGGTAGCCATACCTACCACCACTCTGGTCAGTTCGGTGGAATCGTCACGGGCTGTCAGGTTAGCCTTGGCAGCATCTCTTAATGCCATAAGTTCTTCGAGAGTTTTCATTAATTTACACCTCCGTAAGTTGTTTCGTGTTTTCAGTGATATAATCTTTGAGCCAAGCGGCGATGCTCGGTTCATTAAGGGGAACATCTCCTAAAATTTCCTTAAGCTGTCTCGTGTCAAGAGTGAAGCTTTTTTCGTCGGCTTGTCTCACATAAACGAAATCTATGTGAAGATTCATCGTAATGAGCATAACTACCGTCGAGCACATATCTCCTACGGGCGTGAAGTCCAGGTGATCCGTGCAGAAGCGGGCGGTGGTTTTCGTGCCGACTCCGGGCGTGCTTTCGATGTCAAAGGAGCCTCCGGTCATCTCTGCCGCCATTCTGAAAAGGGGAATACCCATTCCGACTTTTCTCGTGGTGCGGGTGGTGAAGAAGGGGTCTCTGACTCTTTGAAGCTGCTCGGGTGTCATTCCCTTGCCGTCGTCGCTTACTGAAATTTCCAGTGTGTTATCCTTTGTGCTTTCGATAAGCTCTATTTTAATCAGCGAGGCCTCTGCCCTTACCGAGTTCTGGGCTATATCGAGCACATTGAGAGACAGCTCCCTCATCAGTTCATATATTTGTCGAGAATGCCCTTGACATCCTTGGCTGTGATTTTGCCGTAAACATCATCGTTGACCGTAAGAACGGGAGCGAGACCGCAGGCACCGATACAGCGGCAGGCTGTGAGTGAGAATTTTCCGTCAGCGGTGCACTCGTCTGCGCCGATACCGAGCTGTGCGGAAAGTTCGTCGAAAATTTCCTGTGCAGCCTTAACATAGCAGGCAGTACCGAGACAAACGGAGATGGCGTATTCACCCTTCGGGGAAAGAGCGAACTGGGCATAGAAGGTAGCCACACCGTAAACCTTTTCGAGAGGTACGTTCATACCGTCTGCAATCTTCTGCTGAACCTCGAAGGGGAGGTAGCCGTAAATTTCCTGTGCTACCTGCATAACATGCATAAGGCGGCTGTTGTCTCCTGTGCATTCAGCGATAACTGCGTCGAGCTTGGCTGCCTGTTCAGGTGTGTCCTTGAACGGGAGTGTGCTGATTTTCTTAAGCATTGACTTTTATCCTCCTTTAACGGATTTTTCTTTTATTTTGTAAGATGTATGCTTTTTCCGATAAGAAAAAACTACAATAATCCATACTCATAAATGATAACATATTCTGCACGAAAAATCTACTGAATTTTTAATTTTAATAAGGTAATTTTCGGTTTTTCTCTTTTCAACAAAAAAAGACTTTTATTTTTTTATAATTTAAACAATTTAATGGACTGTTTTCCTTTGTTTCAGTAGGGATTAAGAGGCTTTATAAGCCTTTTTCAGAGAAAAAAGCTTACTTGTTTTATGCACAAAAACACCTTTGCCTTTTTGTAGGAAAGCACAAAATTCAGAGAGCGTAAAATCGCCTCTATTGACTTTTGGAAATCATAAGGTATAATTAAAAGGATGAACGGTTTGTGTATGCCGTAAATATTTTCAGAAAGGAAAAATATTATGAAACTTTTTAAGAGAACATTCAGTATTCTACTCGCTCTTTTAATGGCATTTTCAGTTTGCACCGCAGCTCTTGCCGCAGATACGGCTCCCGCAGCGCAGTCAGATGAGAGCGTAGCCTTCACCGATGAGGATTTCCTTACCGTAAAGGGAAGAAAATTGTATAACCGGAAGGGTGAAGAAATTCAGCTCAAGGGTGTTAACATCGGTGCCTGGCTTGTCCGTGAAAACTGGCTTAATCCCGATGACATCGATGTAGAATATAAGGATAAGCTGACAGAGGAGCAGCAGAAAAACTATTGGGGTACTCTGTATGAGGATCTGACAGATGATCAGAAGGCCGTATTTGATCCCTATTACGGAAAGGATTATGACGGCGAAATGGTTTACGATGTACTGGAGAAACGCTTCGGCAGAGAAAAGGCCCAGGAGCTTCTCAATATTTTCTATGATAACTGGTTTACCGAGTGGGACCTCGATAACATCAAAGCTCTCGGATTTAACTGCATCCGCGTTCCCTTCTGGTACAGAAACTTCTACTACGACGATAAGGGAACCAAAATCCTCGACGAAAACGGTGAATGGGACTTCTCCCGTCTCGATTGGGTCGTAGAGGAATGTACGGAGAGAGGTCTGTATGTCATCCTCGATATGCACGGTGCCGTAGGCTCCCAGAGTGATGCGCCCCACAGCGGACGCGCCTATCAGGGGGCACAGCTGATGGAAAACAGTGAGCGCGGCGAGGAATACCGCAGACTTACCTGTGAGCTCTGGAGTGCTATCGCAGACAGATTCAAGGACAGCCCCGCAGTGGCTATGTACGACCTTCTCAATGAGCCTATGTGTGATGTGCAGTGCGGCGAAATCACCAGAAGAATCAAAAACGAAAAGATTTACGACCTCCTTTATGACACTGTCCGCGAGGCAGACGGGGAGCACATCATCACTATGGAGGCTATCTGGACAGGCTTCGCTCTTCCCTACTCCTTTATGAGAGGTTGGGATAATGTGGTATATCAGGTTCATTTCTATAATAACTCTGACTTTATCTTTAATTTCTTCCTTCTTCTGACGATGGCCATTCATCCCAATGTGCCTCTGATGGTAGGTGAATTTTATCCCCACGAAAAGACCACCTGGGAAAACTGCTTCTCCACGATGAATAAGCTTAATTACAGCTGGATGCTCTGGACCTATAAGGCTACAGGCGATAAAATGTGGAAATCGGACTGGTGTATGTACGGCTCGAAGGACGGCTTCTACAGAGCGAAGATTTTCAGCGGTACTTATGAAGAAATCGCTGAAGCCTGGAGTGCTGAAAGACTCAACACACAGACCGGCTTTGCCGATACGGGACATTATCAGAATAATGTAGCCGCTCACCTCGGCTGATTAAAGGAGCTGTCGCGTTAAGCGCAGACTGAAAAGTAAAACAAAAAACAGATGTGTTTTAAAAGTCATAAGGGACTTAAACACATCTGTTTTATTTATTATACGAAAATAAACAGTTGCTTTTTTATTTTACGATTATTCCTCCGCCTACCACATAATCCCCGTCGTAAAGAACGAGGGACTGTCCGGCTGTAGCGGCTCTGACGGGCTCCTCAAATTCGGCGTGAAGAGTGTTTTCGTCGGTCTGCCACACCTTCGCCCACTGCTCCTTATGGGAATATCTCGTTCTGGCTCTGACGCGGATGGGGGAGTCGAGACGGTCGCAGGTGATGAGATTTATGTCCGTGGCATCCACCTGCCGTGTGAAAAGCTCCCCGTTACTGCAGAGGATAACCCTGTTATTTTTTACATCCTTTTCCTTTACGTACATCGGTGCGGGAAGGGCTAGACCGAGCCCGCGTCTCTGCCCCACCGTGTAGCGGATGATACCCTTATGAGTGCCCAGGATTTTACCCTCGGTGCTGACGAAATCTCCGGCAGGATAGGCTTTATTGAGCCATTTTTCGATGAAGGAGCCGTAGTCTCCGTCGGGAATGAAGCAGATGTCCTGGCTGTCCTTTTTTCTCGCATTTATTAGGTTTTCCGAAAGGGCGATTTCTCTGGCCTGCTCTTTGGTCATAGAGCCGAGAGGGAAAAGGGTACGGGAGAGCTGATGCTGTGAGAGACAGTAGAGGACATAGCTCTGGTCCTTTGAGGGGTCGGCACCCTTTTTCAGGAAATATCTGCCGCTTGCTTCGTCGTATCCGCACTGCGCATAATGCCCCGTGGCGATGAAATCAAAGCCCTGTTTCTCCGCCTCTGTCAGCAGAGAGCCGAATTTCAGATGTCTGTTACACACGATGCAGGGATTAGGAGTGCCGCCGTTTTCGTAAACGGAGATGAAATTACCGATAACCGTGCTTTTGAATTTCTCGGTGAAATCGAGGACCTGAAAGGGGATGTCCAATCTTTCCGCCACGGCACGGGCGTCCTCGGTGTCTGCACAGGAGTCCTCCTCGCTGTGACAGAAAAAACGGCAGTTTACGCCTGTTACGGCATAGCCGCTTTTTTTCAGCATAAGAGCAGAAATGGTGCTGTCTACACCGCCGCTCATTCCTACCATTACCTTTTCAGCCATAAGAAAACCCCCTTTACCACTAAATTATATTAGTAAAGGGGGTGAAAGTCAAGTGGTTTAAAAATCCAGTCCCTCGTCTGTCAGGTATTCTGCATTGACATAGGGAAGCACTACCGTGAAGTCCGTGTGCTCGGGTGTGCTTTTGGCTGTGACGGAGCCGCCGTGGAGCTCCGTTATCTGCTTGGCGATGGCCAGACCGAGACCCGAGCCGCCCGAGTAGGAGTTTCGCGAGGAGTCCATACGGTAGAACTTTTCGAAAAGACGGTCGAGCTTTTCCTTCGGAATCTCGTCACAGTGATTACGGAATTTGACTATAACGCGGTTTCGGCGTATTCTTGCTCCGATTTTAACGGTCGTGCCCTCGTAGGAGTAGTTGACGGCATTTTTCAGCAGATTGTCGAAAACTCGGGCTATTTTATCCGCATCGGCGAACATAATGATGTGCTCGGGAATGTCTGTCTGTACCGTGAGATTTTTTTCCGAAAGCATAGGATAAAATTCGTCAGCCATCTGCTCGAGCATCAGATTAAGGTCGATGCGGTTTCTTTCCAGGGTGACGGAATTGATGTTAAAGCGGGTGATTTCGAAAAATTCATTTATAAGCTGCTCGAGACGGTATGCCTTGTCCAGAGAAATACCCACGAATTTCGCTCTCTGCTCTGCTGTCAGGTCGCGGCTTTCGTCTAAAAGGGTCAGATAGCCGATGACGCTGGTCAGCGGTGTTTTCAGATCGTGAGCCAGATACATAACCAGGTCATCCTTTTTCTTTTCAGCCTCGATGGCCTTTCTGCGGTTTTCCACTACCTGTAAATGAACATCGCCGAGCTTCAGCTCCACCTCCGAATAGCTTTTGGGAAAGGAGAGAATCTGTGCGTCCTCCTTAATGAAGGCGTTTATGCTCTTATAAACTCTGCCGAAATTAATGAGAGTGGAAAAGGAATAAACGATGCAGTTTATCAGCAGCACGGAAAGACAGGCGGGAAAAAGCAGAACATAGCTGTTACCGAATATGTAGTCCGCCCATCTGGAATTAAGCAAAGCATCCATAAAGGCATAGGCACCGTCAGCGAAGGCGGGGGACTGACGCGCATAAAGGTAGCAGATAATGTAAGCTGTGACTATTACGGCGAAGCAGATGAGATTCCATTTCAGAAAGGACAGCAGAATGAGTCGGATGACGCTGTCTGCGCCCTTTTTAAGTCGTTTTCTTTTAATCGTTTTTTTCAATTTTATACCCAACTCCCCACACGGTTTTAATGAACTTCGGGTTTCTCGGCTTTTCCTTCAGCTTTTCCCTTATTCTTCTTATGTGTACCATAACTGTGTTATTGCTGTCAAGATATTCCTCACCCCACACCTTTTCGAAAAGCTCCTTTGTGGTGACTACTCTGCCCGGGTTTTCCATCAGCAGGCGCAGGATTCTGAATTCGATGGGAGTCAGTACTATTTCCTCACCGTAAAGGGTGCAGGAGTGGGTGGAGATGTTCAGCTCGAGACCCGAGGATTCCAGAGTATCCGTTCTGTCCGCCACTTCGTTGTACTGACGGAAGCGTCTTATCTGTGCCTTGATTCTCGCTGTCAGCTCCAGAGGGTTAAAGGGCTTCGTCACATAGTCGTCGGCACCGAGGGAAAGACCCGAAATCCTGTCGGTGTAGTCTGTCTTTGCCGTGAGCATAATGATGGGGTAGGTGTGGTTTTTTCTGATTTCGCGGCAGAGCGTCAGACCGTCGATGTCTCCGAGCATAATGTCGAGCACTGCCAGGTCAAAGCTCTCTCTTTCGATTAGTCCGAGAGCCGTTTTTCCGTCGAAGGCCTTTACTGTTTCGTAGCCCTCATTCTGTAAATACACGCCGACCAGATCGGCGATTTCCTTTTCATCGTCTACTATAAGTATTTTCATTTATATATCCTCTTTTTTAGTGGTATCTATGTCACAGAGTAACATTTACATAAGGATTATACCATATTTTGAAAATAATGGAATATGCTAATTCTTAAGATTATCTTAAGTTTTTTATTCCGCTATTATTAAAAAGCCGTTAAGCCCTGCCGTAAAAAGGGCTTTTTCTGCTCTTTCTGTTTCCTGCTGGGCAGATTTAATAAAAAATAATCGTCGAATATCTTTATTTTTCCTTCGGGATATATTATTATATATAATGAATAACTGTATAAAATCCGAGGAAGGTGAAAATAATGGAAAAAATACTTATCGTAGACGACGAGCTTGCTATTGCGGAGCTTATCTCTGATTCATTGGAGGATGAGGGCTTTGAGACGGTGATTAAAACAGACGGCAGAAGTGCCTACGAGTACATAAACGCTCATAAGGATGAGCTGTCTCTGATTACTCTGGACATTATGATGCCCGAGATTTCAGGTGTCGATCTGTGTAAATTTATCCGCGGAAGCGTGGACTGCCCGATTATCTTCGTCTCCGCGAAGGGAAAAACCCTCGACAAGGTGCTCGGTCTGGAAATAGGTGCGGATGATTATATTGCCAAGCCCTTTGTGGTAGAGGAATTTGTGGCAAGAGTAAAGGCTCACCTTCGCAGAGAGCAGAGACACGCGTCGGTAACGGAGGAGGACATCATCCGGGTGGGCGACATAGAGCTGAACATCGCCTCCATCACCGTCAGCAAAAACGGAGAGCCCGTTTCTCTTTCCACCCGTGAGTTCCAGCTACTGCAGTATCTGATGGAAAACGCGGGAAAGGTGCTTACCCGTGAGCAGATTTTCGCCCATGTGTGGGACACGGAGTTCGGTGACATCGGTACTGTCGCAGTAAACATAAAAAGCATAAGAGATAAAATCGACCCGGATAACGAATACATAAAAACCGTGTGGGGTGTAGGCTACAAATTCGTAAAGAGTGTCAGATAAGGGATGAGGGAAAATGCGTAGCAGGAAAAGTGATTTTATAACCTTTCTGGTGCTTCTGATAATTTTGGGAGCGGGCGGCTATTTTTATAATGCCTCCGTCAGAGCTACCATCAGCGATGCGGCAGGAAATGCCAAAAGTGTGCTTTATGATTATAACAATGAAATAATTACGAGGCTCATAGCTGAGGAAAGCACAGACAGCTGGAATACCATCGTAAACACCTACGATGAAATTATCGTCACTGTCGAGGACAGTCAGAATAACGAAATCGCCCGAAGCAAGGAAAATACCTGGACGGCACTGGATGTAAAGGTACAGACTCCCTTTGAGTTCAGGGACAAAGCCTATCTCATTATCTCGTCGGTTTATCTGCTGGAGGATTATGTGGCAGATGTAAAGGCTATAGCGAAGTTTATTTCTATGGAGCTTCTTTTAGTGGTGTCTGCGTTGGTGCTGATGGTTTTCATCATTTACACCCTTCTTCTGAGACCCTTCACGAAGCTTTACCGAGCCATCGAGGAATACGATAAAACAGGTGAGCTGGAGAAGTCGGATATAAAAGGCTATGCAGGCAAGGTTTACCGACGCTTTGTGTCTATGACGGAAAATTTAGAGGCCAATCAGAGAAACCAGAAAAGAATCATCGCCTCCATTTCTCACGACATCAAAACACCCCTTACCTCCATTATGGGCTATGCGGAAAGACTGCAGAAAAGCGGAATTTCCGAGGAGAGAAAGAGCCGTTATCTTAGCACGGTTTACGAAAAAAGCATAGAAATAAAGGAGCTCGTAAATGAGTTTGACGAGTATTTAAGCTTTAATCAGAAGCAGCAGACGAAGCGCAGTCTTTACTCTGCGCAGGCTATTGCCGATGCTGTGAAAAGAGATTACGGCGCCGACCTGGAGGATGCGGGGGTAGCTCTTTCCGTAAATAATTATGCCGATGAGGCGCAGGTGGAGATAGATACGCTGAAATTCAAAAGGGTTTTCGGTAACATTTTCTCAAACTCCGTAAAGCATTTCAGAAAAGCTGAAAGGCTTATCCGTGTGGAAATTTATGCGGATAAGAGTACTGTTTATTTTTATATTGCAGATAACGGTGAGGGCGTACCCGAGGAAAATTTAGAGCTTATTTTTGAGCCGCTTTTCACCTCCGATGAGGGCAGGAAGGTGGCAGGCCTCGGCCTTTCCATCTGCCGTGAAATAATCGATTCCCATTCGGGCAGAATTTATGCTCAAAACAGCGATCTCGGCGGTCTCGAGGTTATAATCGAGATGGACAGAAAGAAATAAAAGAGGAAAAATATGTTAATCAGAAAAAACGATGAAATACGACTGGAAATAACCACTCTTACCTCACAGGGAAGCGGTCTGGGCAGATACAATGATATGGCTGTTTTCGTGGAGGGGAGTGCCGTCGGTGATGAGCTTCTCGTGCACATCGTAAAGGTAAAGAAAAACTATGCCGTGGGCATAATCAAAAAGATATTAAGGCCCTCGCCCGACAGAATCGAAGCCGACTGTGAGGCCTTCGGAAAATGCGGAGGCTGCAGCTACCGCCACATTTCCTATGAGGCTGAAAAGAGAGAGAAGCGTCAGGCGGTGACCGATGCTATGAACCGTATCGGCGGAATTGATATTAAGGCAGAGAAAATCTACACCGTAGAAAATCCCTGCCGTTACAGAAATAAGGCGCAGATTCCCGTAGGTCTTGATAAGGAAGGAAAGCTCATAACAGGCTTTTATTCGAAGCGGAGCCACCGTATCATCCCCTGCGAGGACTGCCTTTTACAGATGCCTGACTTTAAAAACGCGGTTTCAGCCGTCAGAAAATACATTCTCGAAAATCCCGTTTCGGTTTATAACGAGGAGACAGGCGAGGGCCTTATCAGGCACATTTATCTGCGTCAGGGCAGAAAAACAGGCCAGCTTATGGTTTGTCTTGTTATAAACGGGGACACCGTTCCGAATAAGGAAAGGCTCATCGAAAATCTTCTCGCGGCAGACGAAAGGATAAAATCCATAGCGCTGAACATAAACAGACAGGACACAAATGTAGTTCTCGGTGAGAAATGCATTACCCTGTGGGGTGAGGATTTCATCGAGGATGAGCTCTGCGGTCTGACCTTCAGAATTTCACCTTTGTCCTTTTATCAGGTTAATCCCGAGGGCACGGAAATCCTTTACGGCAAGGCTAAAGAGTACGCCGCTCTTAAGGGCGGAGAGACCCTGCTCGACCTTTACTGCGGTACAGGCACCATCGGTCTGACTATGGCGGGAGAGTGCAAGGAGCTCATCGGTGTGGAGATTATTCCCCAGGCCATCGAAAACGCGAAGAAAAATGCCGCTCTTAACGGCATAAAAAACGCCCGCTTTATCTGCGACGACGCCTCGGGTGCGGCTAAAACCCTCTTTGATGAGGGCATAAGACCCGATGTGATTATTCTCGACCCGCCGCGAAAGGGCTGCAGCCCCGATGTAATCGACACGGTGGTGAGCATGGCGCCCGAGAGAGTGGTTTATGTTTCCTGCGACCCTGCCACCCTGGCCAGAGACTGCAGAATTTTCGAGGACAAGGGCTACAAGGTAACAGAGCTCTGCGCTGTAGATATGTTCCCGAGAACAGTGCATGTCGAGACGGTTGTTCTTTTGTCCCGACAGTCATATAATTAAGGCATCTTAAGGATGGGAAAATATTAAGGTGGAAGAAGCGATGCATATGTGTGTTTGCGGTGTGGCTCGAAATTAAAATTAAAGAAAATAAACGGGGTATGGAAATGAAAAAATTATTTTGCATATTGCTTGTACTATCGGTTCTTTTATTAGCAGGCTGTAAAAAAACGCCCGAGTCTGAACCGAAGAATGCTCTGCTTTCCGATTATCTGCACAGAGTGGAAAACTTCGAGGGTGTGGTCCATCAGTATGGTGAAGAGGAAAGCCGTGTGCTTTTCGGCGAAAGACTGGTAGCCACGGTGTTTTATCCTAAAACGGACATTGAGGAGCTCGACAGGGCTGTTTCTGAATATATTGATAGTGTGATTACCGCTGCACAGCTTGATTCGGGTGAAGCGGAGACGGAAGAGGCGGCTGAACTGCTCGTTTACTATAACAGCTATCTGAATAAAAACGGAGTGGTCAGTATCGAGTTTACAGAGCATTATTCCACTTCTGCTTTGGCGCATCCCGTTGACCTTATCAAAACCTTCTCCTGTGACACCGAAAGCGGAAAGCTTTTGGAGACAGACGATTTACTTAAAGAAGGAAAAAGAGTGGAAATCGAAAAGCGGCTTATTGAAGAGTTTGATATAGACCGTGAGTTCGGAGACGGAGACCTGCTGGCACAATGGGTTTTGGCAGAGAATTGTCTTAAGATTATTCTGACAAGAGGTGAATTTCTCCCGATGTCAGACGGAACAAAATCCTTTACCTTCACTGAAAAGGAGACTAAGGAGCTGCTGAAAAACAGTGAAGAGGAAGCGGGTATACAGGTAAATCAGAACGATTCTTCCGAGGCTTTTCCTGTGGAGCCTGACGAAACCAACATCGACACAGATAAGCCGATGGTGGCACTCACATTTGATGACGGACCCAGTGCCCATACGGAGAGGCTTCTCGACATTTTTCGAAAAAATGGCGGCAAGGGCACCTTTTTCGTGCTCGGTAATACCCTCGACAACAGGAGGGATACCCTTAAAAGAATGGTGAACGAGGGACACGAAATCGGCAATCACAGCTGGAGCCACAGACAGTTTACGAACATCGGCATCGATGAGGTTAAGGATCAGATAATGATGACCCGAGCTAAAATCTACGACATTACGGGAGTGGATTGCACTATAGTCAGACCACCTTACGGAGCCTGCAGTGACGAGATAAGAGCACTCGGCAAGGAAATCGGTGTTTCTTATGTAAACTGGTCCGTGGATACTCTCGACTGGAAAACAAAAAATGCCGATGCAGTTTATAAGGAAATAATGAAGGATGCGGGTGACGGCCATATTATTCTCTGTCACGACCTTCATAAAACCACCGTGGATGCTATGGAAAGGGTTATTCCTGACCTTGTGAAGCAGGGATATCAGCTTGTGACTGTTTCTGAACTTCTCACCTGCAGAGGTGGAGAAATTCAGGCGGGAAAGATGTATTATAAACAGGTGAAAGGAGAAACAAAATGACTAAAGGTATAACACGCAGAGAAAGAGAAGTAACCGACAGGGAGGAAATCCTCTCCATACTTGATAAAGCCAAGGTTTTACATCTGGGTCTGGTTGACGGTGATGAGCCTTATGTGGTGCCGATGAATTACGGCTATCTGATGGAAGACGGAAAAATGACCGTTTATCTTCACGGTGCTCTCACAGGCAGAAAGCTCGACCTTATGAGAGTGAATCCGAAGGTGTTTTTCGAGCTCGACTGTGACATCGTACCCTTTGAGGGTAAAACAGCCTGTAACTACGGCATCACCTACGCATCCGTTATGGGACGGGGCAAGGCTGTTATCGTAGAGGACACGGCAGAGAAGGTAAAGGGTCTGCAGGTGCTTATGAAGACCCAGACAGGCAGAGATTTCGAAATCACGGAGAAGATGGCAGGAATCGTTTCTGTTATCAGAATAGATGTTTCCGATTTCACTGCGAAGAAAAGACCTATGGGATAATCCGGTTAAATATGCTTTGAAAGCCACCGATATGTTACTTTGTCGGCGGCTTTTTTTGCTTTTTCTTACGACTTTCTTAAGATTTGCTGAAGACTCTCTTACTTCTGTTGCATCGGCGCTTTTTTCGGTTTATAGTGTTTACAGAGGTGACAGCTATGAGTAAAAAAGTGAGAAAAAAGAAAAAGAGAGACCGCTTCCGTCTGCTGGTGCTTGTCTTTTTGGCCGTGTTCACTCTGACTGTGGCGGGAGATATGCTCCATAAAAATGAGCCCGACGTAAAAGAGGCCACTATGGAAAACGGGAGACTGCTCATTCTCATAAACGAAGAAAACAGAGTGCCCGATGATTATGAGACGGAGCTTATTACTCTGTCAAACGGTGAAAGAGTAGACAGGGGTATTTATCCCGATTTACAGAAAATGTTTGACGATATGAGGGCAGAGGGCTATTATCCCGAAGTGGTGTCGGGCTACCGTGACGAAAAGGAGCAGGAGAGAATTTACGAAAACAAATATGCCTCCTTCCGTGAGCAGGGCTGCAGCAGAAAAGAGGCGAGAGAGCTGACGGAGAAATGGGTGGCGGTGCCGGGAACCAGCGAGCACGAGACAGGTCTTGCCGTGGACATAAATCCCGACAGGGAGAAAAGCGGCGATGAGGTTTACGCCTGGCTTTCGGAAAATGCCCATCGCTACGGCTTCATAAAGCGCTACCCCGAGGACAAGACAGACATCACAGGCATCGCAAACGAGCCCTGGCATTACCGTTATGTAGGGGAAAGAGCGGCAAAGGAAATGAAGGATAAAAGCCTTTGCCTGGAGGAATATATAGCATATATAGCATAAAAGGAAATGCACTCTTGAACAGGGTGCATTTTTATAGTATAATAGAGAAAACACCACCGAAGGAAGAAACGAAAATGAAAGTAATCGCACACATTTACACGGACTTTCCCGAAAAGTTCGGCATACCCCGTCAGAGCGGACTTATTGAAGAGCTGGAGGGGAAAATCGTCTTTACCCCCGAATACCGTAACCCCGAGGCTCTCCGCGGACTCGAGGACTTTTCCCATATATGGCTTCTGTGGGAGTTTTCCGAGGCGGTGAGGGAGACCTGGAGTCCGACGGTCAGACCGCCCCTTTTAGGCGGAAATAAAAGGATGGGTGTTTTCGCTACCCGTTCACCCTTCAGACCTAATTCTATCGGCCTTTCCTCGGTAAGACTCGACAGGATAGAGTTGACGGAAAAGGAGGGCGCCGTTCTTTTCGTAAAGGGTGCAGACCTTATGAACGGCACACCGATTTACGACATAAAGCCCTACCTTCCCTACGCAGACAGCCACCCCGAAGCCACGGGAGGCTTTACGGAAAGCCTCGGTGAAAGAGAGCTTCAGGTGGACTTCCCGGAGGAATTACCGGAAAAGGTGACCGAGGAGAAAAGACAGGCACTTATGAAGGTTTTGGCCTGTGACCCGAGACCCTCTTATCAGAATGATGAGGAAAGAGTTTACGGCTTCAGCTTCGCAGGGATGGAGGTTTCTTTTAGGGTTAAAAGGAAGGTTCTTACAGTGGTTTCAATAAAGTGAAAGGTGATTTGATGGTTGATATTGACATAATAAAATTCTACGGCTGGTGGTACAGGGAAAGCGAAAACAGGTACGACCATAACTGGTGGTATTCAGTTTTCGATGAGCAGATATATAATGTGGATGAGCTTACGGAAAAGTTTTCTTTTGAAAGCTATGATGATATAGTAAATGCAAACGGCTATATACCCTTATGGAAAACGGACTACTGTAAGGTTATAGAGAGCTTTTTAAGAGGTCTTAATAATAAAGAAGCAGACAAATATCTCGAAAGCCGCAGGAATGACGGCGGATTTACGGAATTTGAGTGGTATATCGAAAGTAATCATAACCACATCAGAACATGGTGGCATGAATACTCCGATAAAAAAATAAAAGAAGATGCACTTAAATGGTGCAAGGAAAACCGCATAGCATATAAGAAATAAACTAACGGCTCCGTGAATTTTCACGAAGCCGTTAGCTTTACTTTTTATAGGGAATTAATACATTCCTCCGCCCTGTGCCATAGCGGCAGCAGCGGCTGCGTCAGCGGCGGGGTCGGGGATGTCAGCGATGAGTGACTCTGTGGTGAGCACCATAGCGGCTACAGAAGAAGCGTTTTCGAGAGCTGAACGGGTAACCTTGGTGGGGTCGAGAATGCCTGCCTCGGCCATATTCACATACTGCTCCTTTGCGAAGTCGAAGCCGTAGCCTGTTTTACCGCTTTCGAGGATAGCGTTTACGATAACGGAGCCCTCGAGACCTGCATTCTTTGCTATCTGACGGACGGGCTCCTCGAGAGCCTTGAGCACGATGCGGACACCTGTTTTTTCGTCGGGGTCCTCTGTGGCCTCTGCGAGAGCGGATACTGCGGGAACGGCGTTAAGCAGAGCTACACCGCCGCCTGCTACGGAGCCCTCCTCGACTGCTGCCTTCGTAGCGGCTAAAGCGTCGTCGATGCGGGGCTTCTTTTCCTTCATTTCTGTTTCTGTGGCGGCACCTACCTTGATAACTGCCACACCGCCTGCGAGCTTGGCCAGACGCTCCTGGAGCTTTTCAGTGTCAAATTCGGATGTGGAGGCCTCAATCTGTGCCTTGATCTGATTTACGCGGGCCTTAATCTGGTTCTTGTCACCTGCACCGTCAACGATGGTGGTATTTTCCTTGGTAATCTTAACCTGACGGGCAGTACCGAGCATATCTACCGTAGCTGTCTGAAGGTCGAGACCGAGGTCTGCCGTGATAACCTGACCGCCGGTGAGAATAGCGATGTCCTGAAGCATTTCCTTTCTTCTGTCACCGAAGCCGGGAGCCTTTACTGCTACGCAGGTAAAGGTGCCGCGAAGCTTGTTAACGAGAAGGGTAGCGAGGGCTTCGCCTTCTACATCTTCAGCGATGATAACGAGCTTTTTGCCCATTTTGAGAACCTGCTCGAGGAGGGGAAGAACCTCCTGAATGTTGCTGATTTTTTTATCGGTGATGAGAAGGAAGGCGTCGTCGATAACAGCCTCCATCTTATCGAGGTCTGTAGCCATATAGGGGGATACATAGCCTCTGTCAAACTGCATACCCTCTACTACTTCCTTACAGGTTTCGGCTGTCTTTGATTCCTCTACGGTAATAACACCGTCGGTGGAAACGATTTCCATAGCCTCTGCGATAAGCTGACCTACTGATTCGTCAGCGGAGGAAACGGTAGCGATTCTGGCGATGTCCTCGAAGGTGGTAACGGGGCTGGAGTTAGCCTTTACTGTTTCGATAGCTTTGGCTACTGCATTTTTGATACCTTTTTTAACCACCATGGGGTTAGCACCTGCGGCTACATTCTTCATTCCCTCTCTTACGAGTGCCTGTGCTAAAAGAGTAGCGGTAGTGGTGCCGTCGCCTGCCACATCGTTTGTCTTTGTAGCTACTTCCTTTACAAGCTGTGCACCCATATTTTCGAAGGCATCCTCTAATTCGATTTCCTTTGCGATGGTAACACCGTCGTTAGTGATGAGGGGAGCGCCGTATTTTTTGTCGATTACTACATTTCTGCCCTTGGGGCCGAGAGTAATCTTTACCGTATCGCTTAATTTATCGATACCTGTCTGTAATGCTTTTCTGGCTTCTTCGCCGTAAATAATCTGTTTTGCCATTTATAGTATACCTCCTGTGATTATTCGATGATAGCGAGAATTTCGCTCTGGCGTACGATGGTGTATTCCTCACCGTCGAGCTTGACCTCTGTGCCGGAATATTTGCCGGTGATAACCTTATCGCCGACCTTTACATACATTTCTGTTTCCTTGCCGTCCACGATTCCGCCGGGGCCTACTGCCACTACCTCGGAAAACTGGGGCTTTTCCTGGGAGGCAGAGGTAAGGATGAAACCGCTTTGGGTAGTTTCTTCGACTTCTGCGCTTTTAAGTACTACTCTGTCGAGAAGGGGTTTAATATTCATAATTCATTCCTCCTGAATTCTTTGATTTCGGATTTTAGCACTCTTACTCCTCGAGTGCTAATTCTTATTTTAGGGTAGATTTACGATAAAGTCAAGTCTTTTTAGGAAAATTATGGGAAAAAGCAGGAATTTTTTTCATCGGATAGATAAATTCTTCTCTTTAATACTATTATCGGTGATCAGTTTGTTAAAAAGAGCCCTTTCCTTATATATGCTTATTGCGCTGTGCTTTATGGCACTTTTGTTCAGAATTATGGAGCTTAACCGGGAAAATTATTCATCGGTTACCCGTAAACAGTCCACAAAAACTCTGACGGTGGGCGAGAAACGGGGAACGGTATACGACAGAAATTATGTGCCGCTGACAAACAGCGAAAAAAGACTCGTCGCCGCCGTGACTCCTACGGTGCAGTCGGCGGAATATCTGAAGCCCTATCTTGACTCCGATGAGCTGGCGGATGAAATAAACGACGGCTATCCCTTCCTTTGCACTGTGGGTGAGGAGATTATCAATGACCACATCTACACCTTTTCCGTGCCCGTAAGATACGCAGAG
This sequence comes from Acutalibacteraceae bacterium, assembly GCA_045588555.1. GTDB lineage: Bacteria > Bacillota > Clostridia > Oscillospirales > Acutalibacteraceae > UBA6857. Next base: position 23,084 of record JAZNEL010000038.1, read on the forward strand.
ACCGTTCTTGCGCCCCACATCGTCGGCTATCTTGATTCGCAGGGGGAGGGTGTTTCGGGAATAGAGAAGGCATATAACCGCTATCTGACGGAAAACGGAGGCAGACTGACGGTATCCTTTCAGGTTGATGCGGTGGGTCGGGTGCTGGCAGGAATGGAGAAAACAGTTACGGACAGCAGCTTCACCTCGAAGGCGGGGGTGGTGCTTACTCTCGACAGTGAAATACAGGCTATAGCCGAGAGCGCTCTGCGCCAGAGCAGAATCGAAAGCGGAGCGGTGATAGTGATGAAGGCGGGAACGGGTGAGCTTTTAGCCGTGGCGAGTGCTCCCGATTTCCATCCCGAAAGGGTGGGAGAGAGTCTGGATGAGGAAAATTCTCCTCTGGTAAACAAGGCCTTTTGCGCCTATTCGGTGGGCTCGGTTTTTAAAAGCATAGTGGCGGCTCTCGCTCTGGAAAAGGGTATTTCTGCCGACGAAACCTACGAGTGCAGGGGCGAAATAACCGTGGGAGACACGACCTTCCGCTGCTTTAACGGAAAAGCTCACGGCAAAACGGATATGGCCGCGGCACTGGAAAACTCCTGTAACACCTATTTTATTAATCTTTCCCGTGAGCTCGATGTGGGTGAGCTGCTTTCGCTTTGCCGCAGATTAGGCTTCGGTGAGAGCGACACTCTGGCTCCGTCGATGGTGACTGCTTCGGGAAAGCTGCCTACCGGGGAAAGTCTAAAAATAAAGGGAAATCTCGCTAATTTTTCCTTCGGTCAGGGGGATTTCTCCGCCACACCTCTACAGCTGGCATCGGCCTATCACGCTCTCGCCACGGGCTGCACTGTGACGCCTGTCCTCGTCAGAGGTCTGACCAACGCAGAGGGTCTGATGACGCTGACGGGCAAAACCGAAAAGGAGAGGATTTTTTCCGACTCTACGGTGAAGAAGATAAGAGAAATGCTGGCGGGAGTAGTAAGCGAGGGTCTGGCAGACAAGGCAAGGAGCGAGCTTCTTTCTCTTTCGGGAAAAACGGGAACGGCACAGAGCGGCATTTTCCGGAACGGAAGTGAAATCTGCCGCACCTGGTTTACGGGCTTTTTCCCTTCGGAAAATCCGAATTACATCGTGGTGGTGCTCAACGAAAACGGAGAGGGCGGTAATGTGGACTGTGCGCCGGTTTTCAGAAAAATATGTGAGGGAATAGTAGGAGGCTGATACCGTATCCGCCATCTGTCGGGTCCGTAAAAAGTGGGATTTTAGGCGGTGCGAATGTAAAAGCAACGAAAAGCACGGCAAGCACAAGCAAAGCTACGACTGCCGCGGCAGGCGGTAAGGGACAGGATATATTCTGCTTCAGTAATGCTCTTTCCAGTAAAAAAGTCACAGCGGCGGCGATGAAAAAGATAGCTATATTGAACCAGTCCGCCGAAGCACCCAGAGCCCCCTTATAGGTATAAAACAGAAAGGGTATGGTCAGAAGTCCCGCCACAGTCCCAGCCAGCTTCACCCACAGGAAGCCTTCGTAGCTTTTACCGATTAGCCTGTATTCGGCTGCGGCAAAAATAAGCAGAGGGAAAAATAATAATTTCATATGCTCCCAGGTGGATTCATTTACGGCTGAAAAGGGCGCAACGATTATACTTTTTCCCGTCAGGTCATAAAGGAAATGAAGCAGTACACCCGTAATAACCGTAAAGATAAAGCCTATTATTCCGTATCGCTTAAGTGATTTTTCCATAAGGCACCTCCGTAAGATTTCTTCGGACTGTTAAGAAAAAGGCAGGTCAGTTTATTATATTTCTTCTTTCTCCTTTCTTATGCAGAAAAATCCTGTATTTTTATTTGAAAATCACCTCGGACGGGGAATTAAGACTCTTGACAAAACTCTCTTTTTAGTGCTAAACTAAAGAGGAATATTTTAAAGAAATAGCCTTTATCTGTTCCGCAGATAGGGGTAATTTTTATGTTAGGAGAAGATAAGATGAAAAAAGATGTGGTTATCATCGGCGCAGGCCCCGCAGGTATTTTTACTGCCCTGGAAATGATAAAAAAGGGCTCGGAAAAAAGTATACTTATTGTGGAAAAGGGTCAACCCGTAGAAAAAAGACACTGTCCGAAGGATAAAACAAAAAAATGTGTAAACTGTAAGCCCTACTGTCATATCACCACGGGCTTTTCGGGTGCGGGCGCATTTTCCGACGGTAAGCTTTCTCTCTGCTACGAGGTAGGCGGAGATTTACCCTCTCTCATCGGTGAGGATACGGCACAGGAGACTATTAACTATACCGACGGAATTTATCTCGAGTTCGGCGCCGACTCTCACATCGAGGGCATCAGCAATTCTCAGGAGGTAAAGGAAATCCGTATGAGAGCCATTCAGGCGGGTCTGAAGCTCGTCGACTGTCCCATAAGACATATGGGCACGGAAAAGGCACAGAGCATCTACTATGCCATCGAGCAGTACCTTTTAGAGCACGGCGTGGAGATTATCTTCGGCTACGAGTGTAACGATATTATCCTCGAGGACGGAGCCTGTAAGGGCGTACATATCAGAAACGGCAAGGGTGACAGCATGACCATCGAGGCTGACAGCACCGTTATCGCCACGGGCAGAAGGGGAGCGGAGTGGCTCGAGAAAATCTGCGCCGAATACGACATCGCCCATCAGCCGGGCACCGTAGACATCGGTGTCCGTGTGGAGGTCAGAAACGAGATTATCGAAAAGGTCAATGAGGTTCTTTACGAGTCGAAGCTTATCGGCTATCCCGGCCCCTTTAAAAACAAGGTAAGAACCTTCTGTCAGAATCCGGGTGGCTTCGTAAGCCAGGAAAACTATGATAATGACCTTGCCGTGGTCAACGGTCACAGCTATAAGGATTTAAAGAGCAATAATACAAACCTTGCCATCCTCGTTTCCCATAATTTCAGCCATCCCTTTAATCAGCCCATCGAGTACGCAAGAAAGGTGGGCGAGCTGACAAATATGCTCGGCGCGGGACATATTATGGTACAGCGCTTCGGCGACATTCTCGACGGCAAGAGAACCTGGGAAAAGGAGCTTTCACAGTCGAATGTAAAGCCGACCCTTCCCGATGCGGTGGCAGGCGACATCACCGCCGCTATGCCCTACAGAGCGATGATGAACATAATCAATTTCATCAAGGCTATGGACCATGTGGTTCCCGGCTTCGCTTCTACGGAAACACTCCTTTATTCACCGGAGCTTAAGTTCTATTCAAACCGTGTAAAGATGGATAAGGACTTCAATACCAATGTTAAGGGTCTCCACTGTCTCGGTGACTCATCGGGCTGGACGAGAGGCCTGATGATGGCTTCGGTTATGGGCGTGCTGATGGGAAGAAAGTTAGTGTAAGGCGCGGCACAGCAAGGGGCCGCAGCCTCCTGTGCGTTTCAGCACAGAGGGTATGTACCCTTGCGGAAATGTAACCAAGGGTGCAGGCTCGGTGTACTCCGCACACCAAGCCCGACCCCTTGATTTAATATTTATAAAATCGGAGAGGATGTAAAAAAATGAGTAGTGAAACATTACGCGTACAGAAAAACATTAAAGAAAAACTAGAGAAAGACTACGAAAGAATTGATGCTAAAAATAAGTTGTACGGAGCTTTGGATAAAGCACGATGCTGGTTTTTCGTGCTTTGGACTCTTTATGTTACACCGATAGCCGTATATCTTTTTGTTGCCAATGCAAAGGGAAGAGCAAAAATATTTGATGCGATGCCTCTTATAGAGCTTTTCAAAGCAAGAGCAAAGGATTTTCTGACTCTCTTTGAGTGGGCTGCTTTTCTTGATACAAAGACTATCAGAATTTTAGTGGCACTTCTTCTTATGTTAAGCATATCTGTAGTGCCTCTGCTTCTGTCTGTGCTGTTTGTTTTCGTCGGAAAGAAATTTTTTAAAGGAAAAAGAAGCTACGGCCTGTATACTCACTCGGATTCTCTTGAAAACGCAAGAAAGCTCAGCGATAAGGCAAGGGAAAACCTCGAGAACTCAAAAAAGGTTTCTATGGGAAAGAAGAACGCTCTTATATGCAGAATCCTTCTGAATATTTATTGCGCTCTTTATTTTACCTTTGGTCTGTCATTCTGTTTTTATGATAAGAAGTATACGGGTACTGTTTTAAAACTTATCAAAAAGCTTTTTACCAAAGGCGTATATGATGACAGGCTTCTGGAGCATTTTATTATTTCAGCTGTTGTACTTATTATATCGGCACTTATGTTGTTTCTTCTGTTCCGCTTTTCTTTTAACTTTGCGGATAAAAAAATTAATGCTCTGTATCTCGCGGGAAGTGAAGCCTATGAGGAAACAAGTGAGTGGTGCGATGTCCTTCTTTTTAATATAGATCCCGAAAAAAATAAATCCGAGCGCAAAAGGGAGGAGGAGCAGCGAAAAACAGAAGAAAAGGACCGTGAAAGCTCAAGCTCGCATAACTGGATTTCGACGGCTTCCTATAATACGCCTACAGAAAGCAAATCTCTTACAGATGATGAGGCTTGGTGGGCAATAAGCTCCGGGATGATGAGCGCTGATGTAACAGGTATGTAAGACCCAAGGGTGCTGATGGGAAGAAAGCTGGTGTGAGGCACGGCACAGCAAGGGGCCGTAGCCTCCTGTGCGTTTCAGCACAGAGGGTATGTGCCCTTGCGGAAAAGTGACACAAGGGTGCAGGCTCGGTGTACTCCGCACACCAAGCCCGACCCCTTGCTTTCAAGCTTATTAATATTGAATAAAAAAAGGGGACGGCACACACCGTTCCCTTTAATCTTGCCCTCACCCCTTGACAGATTTACAAAAGTTTTATATAATATTAAACTGACAGTTTATGTAACATAATACATTTAGAAAATTTTACTTAATGAAAGGAAGATATACAATGGCACAGGATATTTTGCTTACCTCCCAGGGCCTCAAGGAATTAGAGGCCGAGCTCGAAGACCTTAAGGTAAGAGGCAGACAGGAAATCAAAGAAAAAATTCAGGTTGCTCTTTCCTTCGGTGACTTATCTGAAAACGCCGAATACGACGAAGCAAGAAATGACCAGGGCAAGCTCGAAGCCCGTATTCTCGAAATCGAAAGCATTCTTTCCAGAGCGAAGCTTATCGACGAGGATTCCTTAAGCACCGATGTTATTCAGATGGGCTCAAAGGTAGAAATCAAGGATGTGGAGTACGGCGATGTTTACAAATATCAGATTATCTCCTCCACCTCCACCTCAAAGGATAAGGTAGAGGATTACATCACCAGCGACGAGTCCCCCGTAGCCAAGGCACTTTTAGGTCACAAGGCAGGCGACATCGTAGAGGTAGAGTCTCCCGTAGGCATTATCAAGTACGAGGTTATCGAGATTTTAAGATAAATTCTGTCTGAAAGGAAAAAGCTTATGTCAGAAGAAAAGAATGTAAATGTACCTCAGCAGGAGGCACAGCAGGATGTAAACGAATTAAGAAAGGTAAGGGTGGATAAGCTCGAAGCACTTCAGGCAGAGGGCAGGGACCCCTTCGTAATCACCAAATACGACCAGACACATCACAGCTCCGTAATCAAGGAAGGCTTTGAGGAGCTCGAGGGCAAAACAGTCCGCGTGGCGGGCCGTATGATGTCAAAGCGCATTATGGGCAAGGCTTCCTTCTGTAACATACAGGACCTTAAGGGTAACATACAGTCCTATGTAGCCCGCGACAGCCTCGGAGAAGAGGAGTACAAGGCCTTTAAAAAGCTCGACATCGGTGACATTATTGGTATCGAGGGCTCCGTCTTTAAGACAAAGACAGGTGAAATCTCCATTCACGCAGAAAAGATTACCCTTCTCACCAAATCTCTCCTTCCTCTCCCCGAAAAGTTCCACGGTCTCACAAATACCGACACGAGATACCGTCAGCGTTATGTGGATCTTATTATGAATACCGAGTCGAAGCAGACTCTCATCAACCGTTCAAAAATTATCAGAGAAGTAAGAAATTATCTTGATTCACAGGGCTTTTTAGAGGTAGAGACACCGATGCTCGTTTCCAATGCGGGCGGTGCGGCTGCCAGACCCTTCGAAACTCATTTCAACGCCTTGAGCGAGGATTTCAAGCTTCGTATTTCTCTCGAGCTTTATCTTAAGAGACTTATCGTAGGCGGCCTCGAAAGAGTTTACGAAATCGGCAGAGTTTTCCGTAACGAGGGCCTCGACACCAGACATAACCCCGAGTTCACTCTTATGGAGCTTTATCAGGCCTACACCGACTACCACGGTATGATGGACCTTACGGAAAATCTTTACCGCCATGTGGCACAGGCTGTTCTCGGCACCACTAAAATCGTCTACAACGGTGTGGAAATGGATCTCGGTAAGCCCTTCGAAAGAATCACTATGGTTGACGCCGTTAAAAAGTACACAGGCATCGACTTCAGTGAAATCAAAACAGACGAGGAAGCGAAAGCTCTTGCCAAGGAAAAGGGCGTAGAGTTCGAGGCAAGACATAAGAGAGGCGACATTCTTAATCTTTTCTTCGAGGAGTTTGTAGAGCATCACCTCATTCAGCCCACCTTCCTTATGGACCATCCCGTGGAGATTTCTCCTCTTACAAAGAGAAAGCCCGAAAATCCCGACTATGTAGAGCGCTTCGAGTTCTTTATGAACGGCTGGGAAATGGCAAACGCTTACTCCGAGCTTAACGACCCCATCGACCAGAGAGAGCGCTTTAAGGCACAGGAGGAGCAACTCGCACAGGGCGACGAGGAAGCAAACACCACAGACGAGGATTTCCTCTGTGCTCTCGAGTACGGTATGGCTCCCACCGGCGGTATCGGCTTCGGCATCGACAGAATGGTAATGCTTCTTACCGACAGCGCCGCCATCAGAGATGTGCTTCTGTTTCCCACGATGAAGTCATTGGATAAATAAAAATTGCAGGTATCGGAACATTGCTGATGCCTGCTTTTTTTGTGTCGTATTTATTAGCTTTTATGAAGCCCGCTATTTCTTTGCTTTAATAAACAACGAGGCCTCGTTAACAGATTATTAATATTTTTTACGGATAATTACAATATATCTGATTTAG
>JAZNEL010000039.1:0-133684 GCA_045588555.1 Acutalibacteraceae bacterium
CGTTTTGTGTCTTGTCTTGTCAAAAATCCGCTCCACAAAAAATCGCAGACCTAAAAGTGCGAATTTTTGCAGGATTTTTGGATGTTGAGGATGCCGACAGGCTGGCGACTTTCAAAACCGAAACGCCGAAAAGCCGCGAAAATTCACGCTTTCAGGCGAGGTTCGGTTTATGCTCGTCACCCTAACTGTGTAAAAAAGGCATCCGTAAAAATACAGATGCCCGATTAAGCCGCCATCCCATAAGGCAGTATTTGTTTCTCGAACAAAATTCCCTGTATTTTTGCCAAAAGTCTTGCAAGAAAAGGCAAAAATCACCGATAATGCTGACGCATATCGGTGGTTTTTAACGCGTTATTGTGAGATTATTTCACATTTTAAAGAAATACTTCCTTATGGGGTGTCGGCTTAACTCTCACATTATTTGGTTTTTACGGTCTTTTTCACCGACCAGGGAGAATAAAGCTTCTTTCCGTCCGCAGTCTTATAGGCACGGATGCGGACATAATATTTTTTCTTGCTCTTAAGCTTTTTCACCGAAGTGCTCGCGGAGTCTGCCTTCTCTACCCATTTGCTTTTAGCTCCCGAAAATGAGGATTTCAGAGAGTACTGGACCTGATAGCCCGTAACTGCTCCGCCGGCAGTCTTCCATTTAAGCTTAAAGCCCTTTTTCAGAGCGGAAATGCCGCTGACGGTAACCTTCGCCGGCTTAATGGTGAAGTAAAGCTCCTCCTTACTGCCGTAATTACCCTTAAGCGAAACGGTAACCTTGTATTTGCCCGTGTTTTTTCTGCCCTTCTGGTAGGAAAGGGTGTAGCCGCTGTTTTTACCCTCTGTAAGCACTACTCCGTTAGTAAGAGTTACCTTTACGGCAGGCTTGCGCACCTTTCCGTTATAGGTGTAGGAGGTTTCGGAAAGAGCGATTTTATAAACCATAGTATAAGCGGTCAGTCCGTAGGATTTTTTGTCCCAGACGAAAAAATTCTTACTGTTATTGTCCTTATAGTAAATTACGAATTTCTTATAAAGGGACTTCAGCTTCTTACTCCCCTTTTTACTGACAAGAGAATAGGCATCCGCAGAGGCTATATTGTTTTTATACATAAGCTTGGCCAGCTCGGGCATAAAGTCCTCATAGGCGCTCATATCCAGCAGCGTCATTGACTGCTTTATTTTACCCTTTTTAATCTCTTTTTTACAGTATTTCCAGCGCTCGGTGCTTTTATCGACGATGCTTTTACCTGCCTGCTCCACAGTAGAGCCTACATTAAACATATCCGCATAGCAGTAGTCGATGTCTACCTTTTTGTAAACCTCGTAATCCCACTCGTCCCAGCCGTAGCCGCCGAAATCGAACTGCGAAAGGAGAAGATAATCGGTGTAATTACGGTAAACCTGAACGAAGTCCGTGTTACCCGTCTGACAGTTTGTGCCGAAGTCGATGAGAGCGAATTTCTGACCGAAGATTCTGACACCCTTTTCGAGCATAGTCTTCGTGTCCTCCACATTCATACAGCCGCTGTAGCCGATGTTTCCGTGACCCGAATATTTCAGAACGATGTTCTTTGAGGGAGTCCTCTTATCCACCAGGCGGAAAAACTCCACGAAGGCATCACGCAGGGTGGCGCTGCTTTTGCTCATATTCTCCGTATCCTTACAGGGAATGCTCTTAAGACAGAAGGACTCACGCCATTTAATGTACTTTTTAAGCCCCGAGGGCGTGCTTACATCACAGCTGAAATCGAAGCCCTCCTGCTCATTCTCCTCCACACCGTTAGGGAATTTGTAAATATTGATTCTGTCCTCCCAGATGATTACATCATAGAGAATATAGCCCTCCTTATCCTTTACGGGCACAGCCGTATGCACTCCGCCCCAGTTTTCGTCATAGCCGCAGGTAGCGAAGGTGCTGCGGATAACGACAGCTGGGTTTTTCTTTGTGATTTTGTGAGTGCTTTTAGCCGCAGAGCTTTCGAAGGAAAGACCGCAAAGCATAGTAAGCATCATCACGAGAGTCATAAAAAACGAAACTGTTCTTTTCATAAAAGTACCCCTTTCGGTATTATTCGGTCGCTTCGGTTTACCGTCAAATAAGGTGTCAGAGGCTGAATGCTTCCTCGTCAGACAGTCTCTCAAACTCCATTCTCTCCCCCGTCACGGGATGAAGGAACGAAATAAAGCAGGACCACAGAGAGATTATCCTGCTCTCTCTTTTACTGCCGTAGCGTCTGTCTCCGACGATAGGCATTTTACGGGAGGCGAACTGGACTCGTATCTGATGGGTTCTGCCCGTGTGGAGCCTTACCCTCACCAGCGAAAGCCCCTCTCCTTCAGCCAGAACTCTGTAGCTTAAGGAGGCCTTCTTCACGCCCCGCCTTTCCTTTTTAACGGTAAAGGCTTTATTTTTTCCTCTGTCGAAAAAGAGTAAATCCTCCATCGTCCCCTCTTTTTCTTCGGGACAGCCCTCGACAGCGGTTATGTATTCCTTTTCCATCGTACGGTCGGAGACCTGTGCGGAAAGAGCCGCGGCGGCTCTCGGATTTTTAGCGAAGACCATCACTCCGCCCACCTCCCTATCGAGACGGTGAACGGGAAAGACCTCTGCGCCCGTATGCTCCGCAAGCAGGGTGAGCATAGTCCTTTCGCCCTGCTTACCCTGCTGTGAGAGAATACCTCTTTCCTTTATGCACACGATTAAAGCCTTATCCTCGAAAAGTATTTCCATACCTTGCCTCACGAAAAAAAGGAGTCGCAACGAAAGCCGCAACTCCTCTGATTTTTAAATTATTTAGCGTAATCTACCGCTCTGGTCTCACGGATCATATTGACGCGGATCTGACCGGGATACTCGAGCTCCTGTTCGATCTTCTCTACGATGCTGTGAGCGAGAAGAACCATCTCTTCGTCGCTGACTGCCTCGGGCTTAACGAGAATACGAACCTCACGGCCTGCCTGAATTGCAAAGGCACTGTCTACGCCGCTGAAGGATTTCGAAATCTTTTCGAGAGACTCGAGACGCTTGATGTAATTCTGAAGATTTTCTCTTCTCGCACCGGGTCTGGCGGCGGAAATAGCATCGGCAGCCTGAACGAGACAGGCGATAACGCTTTTCGGCTCCACATCACCGTGGTGAGCGTGGATGGCATTAACGACGATGTCATTTTCCTTATACTTTTTAGCATATTCCACACCAAGCTCGATGTGTGAGCCCTCCTGCTGATGGTCCACAGCCTTACCGATGTCGTGGAGAAGACCTGCACGGCGTGCAAGCTTAACATCCACACCGAGCTCAGCGGCCATAAGACCTGCGATGTAGGAAACCTCGAGAGAGTGGTTGAGAACATTCTGACCGTAGCTGGTACGGTACTTAAGACGGCCGAGCAGCTTAACGAGCTCATTATGAACTCCGTTTACGCCGGCGTCGATAACTGCTCTTTCACCTGCCTGCTTGATGGTCTGATCCACCTCACGCTTTGCCTTTTCGTGGATTTTTTCGATAAGAGCGGGATGGATACGGCCGTCGCTGATGAGTCTTTCGAGAGTGATTCTCGCTACCTCTCTGCGCACAGGGTCAAAGGACGAAAGAGTAATGGCTTCGGGTGTGTCGTCGATGATGAGGTCGACGCCCGTAATGGTTTCGAGGGTACGGATGTTTCTGCCCTCACGGCCGATGATTCTGCCCTTCATTTCATCGTTAGGCAGAGCCACCACGGAAACGGTAGCCTCCGAGGCGTGGTCGGCAGCACAGCGCTGGATGGCAGTGGTAATGATTTCGCGGGCAAGATTTTCACTTTCCTCGCGTACCATCTGCTCATATTCCATAACCTTGACAGCCTTTTCTCTTTTAAGAGATTCCTCGATTGTCTGAATCAAATCAATTTTAGCCTGTTCTTTTGTATAGCCCGATATTTTTTCAAGCATTTCTAACTGACTTCTTTTGATGCTTTCTGCTTCGGAGAGTTGGTTTTCAGCCTGCTTAATTTTTTCTTCAAGCTGTTCTTCTTTTTTCTCTAAATTTTCGATCTTTTTATCGAGACTTTCTTCCTTCTGAATCATTCTTCTTTCCTGACGCTGAACCTCGCTTCTTCTTTCGCGGAGCTCTTTATCAGTTTCATTTCTGAATTTATGAATTTCATCCTTAGCCTCGAGAATAGCCTCTTTTTTCTTCGTTTCAGCCTCTGCAACTGCCTGATTGACAATGCGGATGGCTTCTTCATTAGCGGAGCCGATGAGTGCTTCAGCGGTCTTTTTTCTGTGTGCCTGACCGGCAACGAAGCCGATAACACCGAAGACCACGGCACAGACAGCGCCGATTATTACATATATTAACCAATCCAAAGTAGCAGCACCTCCTTCTTTTTAAAATTAAATATCACCGTTTGGTTCATCAAAAGAATTACAGTAATGTTACTCGAACGACAGTTTCGCACTATCCTGTATATTTTAAAACAATTTATACAATATGTCAAGTAGAACAGGGTTAATTTTGATTAAAAATTTATAGAAATTGAATAATTTTTCTTCGTTCCGTCGAGCTCTCCGAGGCAAAAAATGAAGAAGCTGTAAAAAACGGAAGTTTTTTTGCGGCTCCTTTCAGGGGCGCGAAAAAATGCGCAGAATGAACAAACCGAGCCAAAATAAGGCTGAAAGTCTTATTTCGGGTTACCCGACGGCGTACAAGGGTACTCCGAGAGCGAGGCATAAACCGCAAAAAACAAAGCTTTTGCAATTATTTTAGGCTTTTAAATGCTTTAAAGGGCTTCTACGGTTTTTCCATAGAAGCCCTGTTTTTATCTTGGTTTATGCGGTCTGCACTTTTTTTACAGTTTTTTTAAATCGGATTTATTTCCGCTTATCCGAAAAGCTTCTCGAAAAGCTTACGCAGCGCCTTGAACGGGCCGAACAGGAAATTCATAACAACCTTTAAGAAATCCTGAACTACATTGGTTTCTTCCTCGAACTCCTCCTGCTGAAGCGGAATAAGTCTTTCCGCATCGCTGTCGGAGACCTGAAGGAACTGGGGAATGTCGGGATCCGTGAAAACATCCAGATCTCTGTAGATGATTTCATCGATAAGCTTCCAGTAATCCTCGTTTTTCTGACCGTGACCGAGTCCCTTGATGACCCAGGTATTGAAGGGAAGCAGACAAGTGGAGGCATCGATGTTTCTGTTTACGGAGATAAAATTATATTCGGGATAAAGTGCCTGCTTGTAATCAGCAGGAAGCTGCTGACCGTAACGGGCACAGGTTGCACCGAAGGAGGTAACCTTAAGTGTAGCCAGTCCGTCATCCATCAGATCGCCTGACTCGCTCAGGGGAATAGCGGGAGAGCCGTACTTACAGATAACGGAAACATGCTTGCCCATATCTCTGACATCGCTGATTATCTTTTCTGCGTTGAGCTTGATGGTGTTATGGTAGTAGGTCATTTTGCCGATGGTGACGGCATATTCGTGTGAAGGGTCGGCATAATTTTCACCGAACATATTTATCATAACCGGCTCAAAGTATTCCTCGGGAATAGTCGTCCAGATAGCGGGAATAGGTGCCATAAATTCGCGGCAGGCATCGAGCAGACCCTTGTAAACAGCCTCTCGGAGAACGGGAACCACCATAGCCTTAAGCAAAAGGTCAAGGTAGCCGGTTTTATTCATCAGCTTAAGCAAATCGCCTAATTCCTCCGAATCCATCATATTTGTCAGGAAATCCTCGAAGGCATCTACATCCACATTGAAGTTACCGCTTAAGAGCTCACCGAAAAAGTCGATACCCAGTACGGAAGGCACACAGAGAAGCACGGAGTCTACTCTGTCCAGCTTATCCTTATACTCGTGAAGATAAGTAGTAACCACACTCGCACCGTAGCTGGAGCCGACCAGCTCGATTTTATCACTTCCGCTGTCCTCGATAACCTTATCGATGTATTCGTCGAGCCGGTCGCAAATGTCCACCGGGCTCAGACGGCTGTCATAGTAGAAGGTGTACTTTCCGTAGCCCTCATAGGCGATAACCGTAGGCTCTACGGTAACACCGGGCACAGAGGATACGCCGTCCGGCATAATTTCGAGCATACCGAAGCTGTCGAGAACGAAGGAGCGTACGCAGGTGTAAAGAAGGTCAGGCTCCTTATTCTTTACGGACTGAAGAATATAATCTCCGATGTTATTAAGATTGCCTAAAATTCTGTCCGTGTCTATCGGAGCAAAAAGAGGCTTCTTTTCAGGGTCATTCTCATAATAAATATTCGCAGACTGAAAGCCTGTAACATAAATCTGGGGAAGGTGAGCATAGCTGTCGCCCTTACCCGTAGAGGCAGTAGGCTTATCCGTGCCGTTAGCCGCGAAGGCTACGGGAAGCGCTGAAAAGGCCATCATACAGGCCAGGACAAGTGAGAGGATTTTTTTAGCTGTGTTTTTCATTATTCCGTGTCTCCTTTTCTGAAAATAAAAATCCGCACCGATACACCTTAATGTACGGCAAAGGGACAGAAATTCTCCGTCTGCATAAATTACTGTTCATAGCATTTTTGCAACCTTTTCAGATTTTTACGGATTAATTTTATTCTCTTACTTTGATGTTTTGTTTTAATCTTTTTTAATTGTTTGTTAACATACAGTTTTTTGTTAGAATTTTGTTAAAGTCAGCTGCATCCCCCTGTTAAGCTATAAAATCCCGTTTTATCTTGCCCGCGAAAAAATTCCGATTTAAAAAAATTAAAGCAGATACGCTTCGGTTCTGCTGCCGTCACATATCTGCTTTGCTTTAAATTTTACTCTTACTTCGGCACGGAGGCTCCGTGTCCCGCCTCTTATCTTATATAAGGCCCTGTGCCATCATAGCGTCAGCTACCTTAAGGAAGCCTGCGATGTTAGCACCTGCGACCAGATTATAGCCGAGGCCGTATTCCTCTGCTGCACGGGCGGAGGAGTCGTGGATGTTTTTCATAATCTTCTTAAGCTTTACATCTACCTCTTCCTCTGTCCAGCTGAAGCGCATAGCGTTCTGGCTCATTTCGAGTGAGGAGCAGGCTACACCGCCGGCATTTACTGCCTTTGAGGGAGCGACAGCCTTACAGTGCTCCATAAGATAAGACATAGCCTCGTTTGTGGTGGGCATATTTGCTACCTCTACATAGTAGGGTACACCGTTAGCTACCAGCTGCTCTGCTTCCTTCATACCGATTTCGTTCTGTGTGGCGCAGGGCATAGCGATGTCTACCTTTACGCCCCAGGGCTTTTCACCTGCATGGAACTCGACACCGAATTTATCTGCATAATCCTGTACCTTATCTCTGCCTGATGCTCTCATCTCGAGAAGGTAATTTATCTTTTCCTCGGTAATAACACCGTCGGGATCGTAGATGTAGCCGTCGGGACCGGAAAGGGTTACTACTTTACCGCCGAGCTCTGCTACCTTTTTAGCTGTACCCCAGGCTACATTACCGAAGCCGGAAACAGCTACAGTCTTACCCTTGATGTCCTCGCCGAAGTGCTTGAGCATTTCTACGACATAATATGTAGCGCCGTAGCCTGTAGCCTCGGGACGGATGAGAGAGCCGCCGTAGGAAAGACCCTTACCTGTGAGAACACCGTTTTCGAAGTTACCGTTAATTCTTCTGTACTGACCGAAAAGATAGCCGATTTCTCTGCCGCCTACACCGATGTCACCTGCGGGAACGTCGAGAGAGGGACCGATGTGTCTGCTGAGCTCTGTCATAAAGGCCTGGCAGAAGCGGAGAACCTCTGCATCACTCTTACCTCTGGGGTCGAAGTCACTGCCGCCCTTGGCACCGCCCATGGGAAGGGTGGTAAGGCTGTTTTTGAAGGTCTGCTCGAAGGCGAGGAACTTCATAATGCCCATATAAACGGACGGGTGGAAGCGCAGACCGCCTTTATAAGGGCCGATAGCGCCGTTAAACTGAACTCTGTAGCCGGTGTTTACCTGTACCTTACCCAGGTCATCTACCCAGGTAACACGGAAGGAAACAGTTCTCTCGGGCTCCACCATTCTCTCGAGAAGAGCAGCCTTTTCGTATTCGGGATGCTTTTCGATGACGGGCTCGAGAGAGGCAAGAACCTCGGTTACCGTCTGCACGAATTCAGGCTCGTGGGGATACTTTTTTGCTACTGAATCGATTACATTCTGTACATAACTCATTTAATTCCAAACTCCTTTTATACCCTTGAAAAGGGCGAATAAGCACTAAAGCTATTAACGCTTTAATGTGTGATGCAAAATATTTTATACCTATAATGTCGAAATTGCAAGAAAAAAGTAAACGCGTTTTTTAACTTTGTAAATAAGACAAAAAGTTTTTAGTTATCGTTTATTTTTTTATGTATATCACACAAACGCCCCCGATATATTTCGTAGACAGATGTATAATAACATACTACCCCTTGTAAAATTCCCTATTCTTTGGTAAAATGTAACCATAAAACAGAAAAGGAGAAATTACTATGTCACATCTTTTTACAGCCCGTGAAAATCAGGCCAAATCCATAATTTCCGCTCTCGAAAAGAGAAATATGACGGGTCACTACTGTCAGAGCAGAGAGGAATGTGTTTCGCTCGTTCTCTCTCTTATGCCCGAGGGCAGCACCATCGCCTGGGGCGGCAGCGAAAGCATAAAGGAATGCGGTATCCCCTCTGCACTCCGTGAAAGCGGCAAATACACCGTCTACGACAGAAGCAGATATGTGACACCGGCAGAGCAGAAGGAGTTTTACGCTCTCGCCTTTCAGTCTGACTACTTCTTTATGAGCACTAATGCCATTACTCTGGACGGTGAGCTGGTTAACATCGACGGAGCGGGCAACCGTTTATCTTCACTCATTTTCGGACCCGAGCATGTCATCGTGGTGGCGGGTATGAATAAGGTAGTGGCTGATGTGCAGGAGGGTGTCAGACGCACCCGTAACATCGCCTCTCCCCCGAACACAGTAAGACTTAATAAAAACACTCCCTGCGCCGTTACGGGTAAATGCGGTGACTGTATGTCTCCGGACTGCATCTGTAATCAGATAGTCGTTACCCGTCGCAGCAGAGACAAGGAAAGGATTCACGTCATCCTCGTAAACGATAACCTGGGATTTTAATTAATTATATTTACCCTTTCCCTTTCTTATGCAACAGAACTGTCTCTTAATTTATCTTATATAATGAAAGGGGCGAAAGAAATGAAAAAGAAGCTGAAAATCACTCTTGCCGTAGTAGTCACCGCGTCGGTTATGGTGCTGACCGTCATCACGGGCGGATACATCAGAATCCGTCTTATGGAGGGTAAGCTTCATCCCGTGACGGAGCCCTTCTCCTCGATGAAGGTCGTGCCTATGTGTGTAGACTACATTTTTCCCCTCGACGACATCGAAAAAAGCATCGGCTGGTCCGACTACACCTTTATCGGCACCGTGGAGGAAATTCTCGGCACGGAGTACACAAATCTCGAATACATCCTTAACGAAAACTGGTTCGGTCTTTACGACTACGACCCCGTCACCCACTACCGCATAAAAGTAAAGCATAATATAAAGGGCACGGCACCCGAGGAGTTCACTATGCTCTGCCACGGCGGTCAGCTGCCTAACGGTATGCTTTCGGATATGAACCGTGCTATGCCCGAAAAGGACACCACCTATGTTTTTATGTGCACTGCCGCCGATGAAGGCGAAAGCATATACTATCACTACAGCGTTTACCTCGGGGATAAGAGTTGGTACGAAAGGGGCGATGATGTCAGCGAGAGTATCAGCCGTTACGAGGAGTATTATAAGAACCAGGATTTAAGTGTGAGAACGGACTGAACCGTCGCATTAAGCGCATACCGCATAAGTCAAAATAAAAAGCAGGGCTTCTATGGATAAAAAATCCGCAGAAGCCCTTTAAAACATTAAAAAGCATTTTTTTACGCCGCTGAAGGGGCTGTTGCAGTAAGCACAGACCCTTTTTCTTATTCTTCTTCCTTGACGATGCCTATGCCGAGCATTTCGAGCTGGTCGCCGTCTACTATCGACGGGCACTCTGTCATAGGCTCGCTGGCATTCTGAAGCTTCGGGAAGGCTACTACATCACGGAGAGTTTCGAGACGGAGCATCTGCATAACAAGTCTGTCCAGACCGAGACCGATACCGCCGTGAGGAGGTGCGCCGTATTTGAAGGCATCGGTGAGGAAGCCGAACTTTTCGTGTGCTTCTTCATCGGAAAGACCGAGGAGAGTGAAAATTCTCTTCTGAAGGTCGGGATTTGTGATACGGATGGAGCCGGAGGCGAGCTCGATGCCGTTAAGCACCAGGTCGTAGGCGTTGGCTCTTACCTTTGCCTTGTCTGTCTCGAGATATTCCATACATTCGTCCAGAGGAGCGGTGAAGGGATGATGCATAGCCACGTACTCGCCTGCCTCCTCGTCCCAGTCGAAGAAGGGGAACTCTACTACCCAGAGGAGATTATATTTGTCTGCGGGGATGATGTCGAGCTTTTTGGCCACTATCTGACGGAGTGCTCCGAGAACGGAAAGAGTGGTGCTTGATTTGTCAGCGATGATGAGGATAACATCTCCGTTTTCGGCACCGCACTTATCCGTAATCGCTTTCATTTCGTCCTCTGTCATAAATTTGGCGAAGGAAGATGCGACGGTACCGTCGTCAGCTATTCTCGCCCAGGCAAGACCCTTCGCACCGATGCCCCTTACGGTTTCGGTGAGCTTGTCTACCTCCTTACGGGTAAGGACGGAGAATGCCTTTTTAGCTGTGATGGCGGCTACCTTACCGCCGTTTTCTACCGCACCGGCGAACACACCGAATCCGCAGCCTCTGACCTCGTCGCTGATGTCGGTGATTTCCATAGCGTATCTGGTGTCGGGCTTATCGGAGCCGTAGCGCTCCATAGCCTCCTTATAGGTAAGACGGGGAAGGGGTGTCTCGATTTCCACACCGATGGCTTCCCTGAACACCTTTTTCATAAAGCCCTCGATGAGTCCGAGAATGTCCTCCATATCGATAAAGCTCATTTCCACATCTATCTGGGTAAATTCGGGCTGACGGTCAGCGCGAAGGTCCTCGTCACGGAAGCAGCGTGCTATCTGCATATAGCGGTCGAAGCCTGCCACCATAGAAAGCTGCTTATAAAGCTGGGGTGACTGGGGAAGAGCGTAAAAGCTTCCCTTATGAATACGGGAGGGCACGAGGAAGTCGCGGGCACCCTCGGGAGTAGATTTTACGAGAATGGGTGTTTCGATTTCGATGAAGCCGTTATCGTCGAAATAGTCGCGGATAATTTTAGTTATCTTATGACGCATAATGATGTTTTTCTGCAGGTCGGGACGGCGAAGGTCGAGATAGCGGTACTTGAGACGGGTGTTTTCCGCTGTCTGACAGTTCTCCACGATTTCGAAGGGCGGTGTTTCACTCTTGCCCAAAATGCGAAGGTCCGTTACGAAGATTTCGATTTCACCTGTGGGGATGTCCATATTTTTAGATGAACGCTCTCTGACCTCACCCTTTGCCATAAGAACATATTCGCTTCTTACGGTGAAGGCCTTGTCGAAGATTTCCTTCCGGGTGTTATCGTCAAAGGCAAGCTGTACGATGCCTGTTCTGTCACGAAGGTCGACGAAAATGAGCGCGCCGAGGTCTCTCTGTCTCTGTACCCAGCCTGCCACTACTACCTCTCTGCCGCAGTCCTTGGCGGTGAAGGTGCCGCAGTAGTCTGTTCTTTTAAGTCCTGTCATAAAATCCATTTTTCAGTCCTCCTTAAAATAAGTTTCCGTTTAAAATAGAATCAATGTCGATGTTGCTTTCATAGCCGAAGTCCTCGAGCTCCTTAAGGCTCTCATTTATGGATATTCTCATAAAGATGTCCTCGAAGCCCTCGAGCGGGATTTCGGTCTCCTCACCCGTAGCCATATTTTTAAGCCTTGCCTTGCCCTCACCGAGCTCACTGTCACCGAGCACCACGGTGTAAGCGGCTCCGATTTTATTGGCAAACTTCATCTGTGCCTTTACGGAGCGGCCCACCACATCGAACTGCGCGTGGATGCCCTCGCCGCGAAGGTCAGAGGCTATCTGTGCGGCCTTCACTGTAGCGTTTTCGCCCATCGAGGCCAGATAAATGTCACACTTTGCCTCCTCGGGGAAGGGAGTGTTCTGTGCCGCCATAAGCAGAAGCAGTCTTTCGATGCCGATAGCGAAGCCGAGAGCGGGAGTGTCGGGGCCTCCCACCTCCTTGACCAGACCGTCGTAACGGCCGCCGCCGCAGACGGTGCCCTGTGCACCTATCTGATTTGAAACGAACTCGAAAACGGTTTTCGTGTAGTAGTCGAGGCCTCTTACAATAGAGGGGTTGACCTTATACTGAATACCCATAGCGTCCAGATACTTCTGAACGGAAGCGAAATGGCTCTCGCATTCCTCGCAGAGATAGTCCGTAACCTTGGGTGCATCCTTGGCTATGCCGGAGCAGACGGGGCTTTTACAGTCTAAAATTCTCATCGGATTTCTCTCGAGACGGTCGAGACAGGTGCCGCAAAGCTCACCCTTTTTACTCTCGAAATAGTCGTGAAGCGCCTTGTGATAATTCTTTCTGCACTCGGGACAGCCGATAGAATTTATTTCGAGAGAAATATCCTTTACATTAAGGAAGGTAAAAATGTCGTTTACGAGGGAGATAACCTCCGCATCGGCGGCGGGAGAGGCAGTGCCGATACATTCACAGCCGAACTGATGGAACTCACGGAGTCTGCCTGCCTGGGGCTTCTCATAGCGGTAGCAGGAGGTGAGATAGCACATTTTCATCGGCTGGGGCTCATTGAAAAGTCCGTGCTCGAGGTAGGAGCGTACCACACCTGCGGTGCCCTCGGGACGCAGAGTAATGCTTCTGCCGCCCTTATCCTCGAAGGTATACATTTCCTTCTGTACTACATCGGTGGTGTCGCCCACACCTCTCTGGAAAAGCTCCGTGTGCTCGAAAACGGGCACTCTGATTTCTCTGTAGCCGTAGTTTTTCGCAGTTTCGAGAACGGTCTGCTCTAAAAACTGCACCTTATAGCTTTCATTTGGCAGGGTATCCTGTGTACCCTTGATTGATTTGGTTACTAATGCCATAATTTATCCTCCGAAATATATAGATTTTCGTATTTTACATAATTAAGCTTACGGGGCGTCGCGGTCGCCGCCCCCTACGGGCATCCGTGAGACCGGCGGTAAAAGCGGCAACGAATCGTCATTCATTTCCAAGGTGTTTTCTGCCCGTTCCGCACTAATAAAAAAACTCCATCTCCAACGCAAAAGAACTGCATTGGGGATGAAGCATAAACTCCACGGTACCACCCCGATTGAACGGACAGGCCGTTCCTCTCTGGTGCCTTAACGCGGCATACGGTCAGCTCGGGAATGTCTTCGCGGATTTCCTTACGTAAGATGCTTTCAGCACGGGGCACCTCTCTCTGCACGGGGAATTTCCGTTACTCTTTTCCGTCACGGCTGTTATTCTTTATTAAATTAATCAGCTTTTCGGGTTGATAATGTCGCGCCAGTCAAGGTCGCCTCTTTCGAGTGCCATAACCAGTGCCTCTGCTGTGGCGATGTTTGTGGCCACAGGGATGTTATGAACATCACAAAGTCTTAAAAGATTGGCTTCGTTGGGCTCATTCGGCTTCGCAGTGAGCGGGTCACGGAAAAGCAGAAGCAGGTCGATTTCATTACAGGCGATACGCGCAGAAATCTGTTCCTCGCCGCCCTGATAACCGCAAAGGAATTTCGTAATCTCAAGGCCTGTTGCTTCGCTGACCATTTTACCGGTCGTACCTGTTGCACACAGTGAGTGTTTGCTGAGCGTACCGCAGTAGGCGATACAGAATTGGGTCATAAGTTCTTTTTTTGCGTCATGTGCAATTAAAGCAATGTTCATCTACTCATCCCTTTCAAATCTTTGTCATTATGTATATTAACAAAAACATTGTCAAAAATCAATAGATTTATGAAATTTTCGTGTGATTTTTTGTTATTGTGACAGATGAAACGCGGTTTTTTCCTCCCCTTCGGGCCGAAAAAGCATCCTTAAAGACAGTCTGTGCCCCCTTCTTTATTCCGTCACAGCCATTCTTTTATAAATCCAGGGGCACATACTCCCCTGTTATTCTTGCCGCGATGTTATTAAGCGAATCAAAGGAAAGCTGATTTTCCTTATAAATATTCATACCCATAGCACCGAAGCGGATTTTTCCGTCCTCGGGCACTACACCGATGAGCTGTACCTCTACACCGTCAATTACCGAGTCGATGTTAAGAAGTCTGCCTCTGATGACATCCCTGCGTGCCACACGGTTAATGATAAGCCGCACATCGTCGATACCCAGACTGCCTATTTTACGGGCAGCGATACAGGCACTCCTCACACAGACAAGGTCGGGAGTGGAAATCACTATCGCCCTGTCGGCAGCTGCGGCAGAGAGAGTCAGTCCCCTGTCCACGCCTGCGGGTGCATCGATGAGTATGTAATTAAAGTCGGCATCGTATTTATCGAGAAGCCTTTTCATATCCTTCTCCGTGATGTCGCCGTAATCCTCGGGACAGGTGAGCACGCTCACATCCCCCGCGTCATAGAGGGCATCCTCGCCGTCCGCCCCCTTTATTACATCGCCCCAGTCATAAACCAGCTTTTCGGTAACGCCTACCAAAAGGTCGATGCTTCGCAGACAGTCACAGTCGATGAGAAGCACTCTGTTTCCCATAGCGGCCAGAGCCTTGCCGAGGCCTACGGTGAGGGAGGTTTTACCTACACCGCCCTTACCCGAAGCAATAAGAATTTTTTCTGCCATAATTTTTCTCCTGTTATCCGAGTAATGTGTTTTCGTTCTGCTGATTCTCGGCTGTATCCTTTTCAGCGAAATAGTGCTCCATTATCGCCGAGGCTATGGGTGCCGTCGAACCGCCGCTTCCCGCACCCTCGACCACGACTGCTACTGCGATTTCGGGGTCATTATAGGGAGCGAAGGTGAGAATAAGACCGTTATAGGTCTCTATTTTTCTGCCGTTAACTGTCTTTTCGATGGTGGTGGTACCGGTTTTAGCGGCTACCTTTACGGGAACCCTGCTGAAATTCGCATAGCTTTCCGTACCTACCAGAAGCATACCCTTATGAACCAGATCCCAGTTAGCGTCGGAGAAATCTGCCTGTGAAAGAATTTGCACCTCATTTTCTCTGACTGTTTCGGAAAGGTCCGCCGTCTTTACGCTTCTGATGATGCTTGCCTTGTATCTCGTTCCTCTGTTAGCGATGGTGGAAACATAAGCGCACAGCTGAATGGGAGTGAACTGGTTATTACCGTGACCGATGCCTGCCTGAATGGTAAGACCGGGAGTCCACAGCTCACCCATACTCTTACGCAGGGCGACAGAGTCCACCGTACCCGTGGATTCGTAAAGCTCCACGCCTGTCTCCTCGCCCAGACCGAACATAGCGAAATAGCTGTTCAGCTTTTCGATGCCTAAAAGTCGGGAGGTTTCGTAAAAAAAGATGTTACAGGAATTAAACAGAGCGTTTACCACATTCTGATTTCCGTGTCTTCCCGTACAGCCGGGCTGATAGTCCTCGTAATAGGTGTAAATACCGAGGCATTTAATGAGAGTGGAGGCGGAGATAACCTTTTCCTGCAGACCCGCCATAGCCACTGCCGGCTTTATGGTCGAGCCGGGAGTATATGTGCTTCTCAGGGCTCTGTTCCACAAAGGCTTCGCCTGATCCGTATTAAGCTTATCGGAATTATCGTTATAGGTGGAGTTATCGTAGGTGGGATAGGAGGCCATAGCCAGAACCTCGTTATTTTTCGTGTTCATAACCACCACGGCACCCGACATGGGATAGATTCTCTCGAGACTCGTCTGCAGACTTTTTACGCCGTCCGCCAAAGCCTCCTGTGCTACCTTCTGCAGCTCATAGTCGATGGTGAGAATTACCGTGTCACCCGTCTGCGGGAGAAGAGTGTACTCCTCACTTTTATTACCCGAGGCATCGGTATTTATGGTTTTTACACCCTTGGCGCCCTTCAGATAGCTTTCCATAGCGGATTCTACGCCGCTTTTACCGATAACATCGTTAAGGGTGTAGCCCTGCTCCTTGCGGCTTTCGTATTCCTCATTGGTAATGGGACCCACCATACCTAAGAGATGGGGCGCAATCTTGCCGTCGGTGTACTGTCTCTCGGAGGAAACCTGCACATCCACACCGGGGAAGCGTGCACTTTTCTCCTTTATGACGGAAACAAGAGCGGACGAAACCTCTGTGGCAAATTCGTAATTCCGTCCCGCATTAAAGCCGTCCTTTACCATCGAATAGTAGACGGAGGCGATGTCTCTCTGCTGCTTAAGGGAATAGTCGGACAGGCCGTATTTTTCCACCAGAGCGTTAAAGCAGTCCTCTACATCGGCATAGTAGTTAAGATCGAGGAAGGCCTCGCTTTTAAGATAGGAAACCTCATTTTCCCTGTCCTTTGCGAAGCGGAGCTTACCCTTTTTCAGCTCGATGGGCAAATTATCCTTCCACTCGACACCGTTTTTATCAAAAAGCTTTATCAGCTCGAGGATGATGGGATTTCTTTCCCCGTAGTCCTTCGGAAAGGCAAGATAGTTAAAGACTATCTTATTGACCTGCTTATTTGTTACGAGGGGGTAACCGTTTCTGTCGAGGATATTGCCTCTGATGGCGTCCACGCTCACCTCCACGGAGGAAACCACCGTGTCCTGCTTCTGCTTCGTATCGATAATCTGGATGTTAAAAAGATATGTCAGAAACCCTGCGAAAAGCAAAAAGAGCAGCACTATAACGAGAGTATATCTTTTTCTGCCCGATTTATTCTGCATATCCTGTTCACATCCTTTCTTGATAATCTGTGTAATAAGCGTCGGAAACGGAGAAAGAGCCTCCGCCGCTTTCATTTTTCAGCTTTTTACCGAAGGGTATTCCGTGTCCGATGAGGCGAAAATTATTTCCACTTTTCCGCCGTGGCTCTGAAGATAAAAGAAACCGCATAATAATAAACGAACACAAATACCATCGAGTAAAGCACCGAGGGAAGATAACGGGTAAAGAGCAGCTCTGCTCCGCCCTCGTAGCCCTTCCGCACGATAAACATAAGCCAGTAGGAGATATTGCACACCGTCAGCGCACCGAAAGAAAGCAGAAGCGCCGCACGGATGTTATTTCTGAAAACGAAGGTAACGAGTGCCCCGGAAACGAAGCCCACCGCCGTGAGCATCACGGAGAAAAAGCCGTCACCGCCCGAAGCGGCGAAATCCCAGAGAATACCCGCCAGCACACCGAAGCACATACCCGGTATGCTTCTTTCAAACATAGCGATGCACACCGTCAGCGGAATGAGAAGCAGTGCGGGTGCACCGAAAAGCTCGGGGATGAAGCCCGAATGCTGAAAAAGAGCGGTCACAAAAACGAGAAGCACAGTCAGCGCTCTTCTGATATAAATATTACGGGAAGAAGCAAATCTCATTTTTATCACCGTCCTTTCCTTTTTTGTCAGAGCAGAATTTTATCAGTCTACCTTCTCCTCTATGCCCTGGCCGTCGAAGTCCGTAATAACATAAACATCCTCGATTTCGCGGACATTTACACCCGGCTCGATTACCGCATAGTTAGAGAGATCGTACTTGCTTTCGTTTACCTCGCTTACGGTACCGATGATGATGCCCTTCGGATAGGTACCGCCTATACCCGAGGTTATGACTATGCCGCCGGGAGTCACGCCCGTCGTTCTTTCCAGTCCTGCGAGCATACAGCCTCCCTTGCCCGAAAGCTCTACGGTGGTGGTCACATAGGCGGTCTCTCTGGTGTTGCTTTCCAGAGCGCTGATGTTAAGGTCGGGACTGAGCACCGTCTTCACCACACAGTAGGAGGGATTGACCCTGCTTACGATACCGACCAGATAATTACCGCTGATTACCGGGTCATTTACGGCGATGTCCTCATTACTGCCCTTATCGATGATGAGTGAAGAAAAGGCATCGGCGCCGTCAGTGCCGATAACATTCGCTCTCTGCAGAGCGTAGTCGCGGTTTTTCTCCTTCACACCGAGCATTTTTTCGTAGGAAGCCACCTTCTGCTCCATTTCATTATAGTCAACTATTTTATTTTCATATTCGGCTATCTTCTGCTCTAATCTCTCGATTTCCTGCAGATAGGTTCCCGAGCCGCGGAAGGAGTCGGTGAACCAGTCCACCTTTTCTGCCACGAGACCGGAAAGCCTTTGAACAGGGGCGAAAATCACACTGACGGCACCCGTAAAGGGCGAGGATGAGCTTCTCACCGCCACGGCTAAAACCGCACCCACAGTAAGTGCACAGAGAGTCAGAAGAAATGTTTTAAATTTTCTGCTTTTTAAAAACTGAAGCATTTCAAACACCCTTATTATTTTCTGTCAATATCTTTATTTTTACTTAAAAACGCTTACCGTTGGCACCGAGAACATCCGATTCGAGATAAATTCCCGTGCCGTCTACCACGCAGTCGAGAGGATTATCGGAAACATTTACGGGCATACCCGTCTGCTGTGAAATGAGCTTATCGATGCCGCGCAGGAGCGCACCGCCGCCCGTGAGGGTGATACCGTGCTCCATAATGTCAGCCGAAAGCTCGGGGGGAGTTTTTTCGAGAGTGGATTTGACCGCATCGAGAATCTGGTCCACGGAGTCCTTAAGAGCCTCACGGACCTCCTCGCTGGTGACGGTGATGCTTTTCGGCAGACCGTCGAGAAGATTTCTTCCCTTGACCTCCATTTTACCCTCGCCCTCATATTCCGTGGCAGAGCCGATTTTAATTTTTATCTCCTCGGCTGTCCTTTCGCCGACGAGAAGATTATATTTTTTCTTAATGTAAAGGCTGATGGCGTTATCGAAGCTGTCGCCCGCTATTCTGACAGAGCGTGAGCACACGATGTCACCCAGAGAGATTACCGCCACCTCTGCGGTGCCGCCGCCGATGTCCACTACCATACTGCCCATAGCCTGTCCCACGGGAAGTCCTGCGCCGATAGCCGCCGCCATAGGCTCCTCGATGAGGCTGACATATTTCGCGCCCGCCTCGATGGCTACATCGTGGACATTTCGTCTTTCGACCTCGGTAACACCCGAGGGAATGCAGATTACGACTCTCGCTTTAGCCAAATAGGAGCCGCCCATAGCCTTATGGATGAACTTTTTCAGCATTTCGCAGGTAACATCGAAGTCCGCGATAACTCCGTCCTTCAAAGGACGCATAGCGGTTATGGAGCCGGGTGTTCTGCCTATCATTTCTTTGGCCTCGGTGCCTACGGCTACCACCTTGGCAGGTCTTGATGCCACATTGATGGCAACCACGGAGGGCTCACGGATAACGATACCCTTACCCTTGACGAAAACGAGAGTATTGGCTGTACCTAAATCTATACCTATATCCTGGGAAAATAACATAAGTTTTCTCCTTTCCTTTTAAAAAAGTATAAAGGGGCATAATAATTCATTGTAATAACTTATTATATAATAAATTTTGCCCATTAACAATAGGATTAAGAAAAAATTATCAGTTTTTTTGCTTTTGCGGGCAAAAGCTGCTGTAAAAAAGCGCAGAATGAGCAAGCCGGAAAAACACCGTTTCTGTACTTCTTTTATGTGCTTAATGCTTTAAAGGGCTTCTACGGGTTTTGAATCCGTAGAAGCCCTCTGTCTGCTTCGGTTTATTTTTACGCAGCCATTATTTCTTATGGTATCTCAAATGGCAGATGTCGTCACCGTTTGCGATGGTCTTCGGTAAATCGAGCTCTGCACCGTAGCGCTCACCGATACCTCTGTCGCCGCACATAGCGATGTCACAGAGCATAGCGATTTCCTCGTCACTGCAGCCGGCCTTCTGCCAGGCCTTTACGAGGGGGCAGTAGTGGAAATGAATTTCCAGCTCATCGTCGGTACAGTTTTTAATGTCCATTTCGAAAACCCACTGTGCGGGCTTTGTGAAAAGAGTTTTGCGAAGACCCTTGAGAGAGTCTGTCTTGCCCTTTTCCACGAGACCTGCTCCCTGCATCAGACCGCAGCGCTTAACAGCCGCAGAGCCGAAATCCTTCGGGTCAAGACCTCTTTTGCTTGCCTCGTCGCAGAGGAGATAAAGCCAGGTGGCTCTGTGCTCTAACTGCTCACGGACAGCTACGATAAGAGGATTTTTGATTTTTGCTTCGTTTTTAACCTTACTCATTTTTTATCTTCCCTTTCAAATTAATTTTTAATCAGTACCAGGCCTCGAGTCTGTAGATAGGCTGACCCAGGTCGGAAAAGCGCTTTTCGTATTCCGTCACGATGTTACCCTCGAAGCCGCTGTTATGAAGGTCGAGAGAGACATTTTTTATCTTCCAGCCGCTCTGGGAAAGCTCGGCGAGAGAAAATTCGAAAAAGTGCATATTGTCCGTTTTCTGATGAATTTCTGCACCGTCCTTAAGAAAACCGCGGTAAATGTCGAGAAAGAAGCGGTGCGTGAGGCGGTGTCTGGCATATCTTGCCTTCGGATAGGGGCAGGAGAAATTCAGATAAAGAAGCTCGATGCTCTTTTCGGGAATGAATTTCGGCAGATATTCCGCAGAGCCGCAGATGAATTTTATGTTCGTAAGCCCCTCCTTTTTAGCCTTTTCGCAGGCGAGCACGATAACATTCAGCACCTTTTCCACGGCGATGAAGTTAATGTCGGGGTGTCTTTTGGCTATTTCCATAGCGAACTGGCCTCTGCCGCAGCCGATTTCCATTCTCACAGGGTTATCGTTCCCGAAAATCTCCCTGTAGTCGATGAGGCTTTTCTCCTCGATGGCCTTATTGAAATCTCTCTCCTCGCCTAAAGGCAGATCGAGGATGTAGTCCCTGACCGCCTCGAGTCTGGAATCAAGATTTTTCTTTTTTCTCATTCTCATAATTTTACAGCTCCATTATCTTTTCTATGAGGAAGTCCACATCCTCCTCGGGTGTTGCCCAGCTGGTGCAGAAGCGAACGGCTGTTTTATCGCCCGCCTTCGCCCAATAGGATGAAACGAAATGTCCGTTAAGCTTTTCGAGCTGTTCATCGGTAAGGATGGGGAACTGCTGATTAGTGTAGGAATCGTAGTAAAGCTCTATTCCCTTCGAGAGGAAGGCTTCACGGATTCTCATAGCAAGACAGGCGGCGTGTCGCGAGATTTTATGATAAAGTCCGTCGGTGAAAAGCACATCGAACTGCAGACCTAAAAGTCTGCCCTTGGCGAGCATAGCGCCCTTCTGCTTTTCTATGTAGCGGAAATCCTTTTTACACTCTTCCTTCGTGATGACGAGAGCCTCACCGAAAAGTGCACCTACCTTGGTGCCGCCGATGTAGAAGGCGTCGCTCAAAGCAGCTATGTCTCTTAAGGTAAGGTCGTTTTTATCGCTCGCCAGACCGTAGCCCATTCTCGCACCGTCGATGAAAAGAATGAGGTCCTTTTCCTGACATACGGCATAAAGCTCGGAAAGCTCCCTTTTGGAATAGATGGTTCCGTTTTCCGTCGGGAAGGAGATGTAAACCATTTTCGGCTGTACCGTATGCTCGAAGGTCGGGTCGGCATAATGCTCCCTTACGGTTTTCTCCACCTGTGCGGCGGTAATTTTGCCGTCGTCGGAGGGAAGTCCGATAACCTTATGTCCCACAGCCTCTACAGAGCCGCTTTCGTGGACATTGATGTGTCCCGTGCAGGCGGAGATAACGCCCTGATGGGGACGGAGTGCGCTGGCGATAAAGGTGTAGTTGGTCTGCGTGCCGCCGACGAGGAAGTGAACATCCGCTTTTTCGTTTCCGATTTCCTTTTTTATCTTCTCTGCGGCGGAAAGGCAGTATTTATCCGTACCGTAGCCCGGTGTCTGCTCCATATTGGTTTCGACGAGCCTTTCTATTATCTCGGGTACTGCACCCTGTGTGTAGTCGCTTTCAAATCTTATCATTTTCTTTTACCTCATTTGTAAATCTTTTTTGCTCTCGGTGAAAAGGTGCACAGTGCCTCATAGGCGAAGGATCCGTACATTTTGCCGTAGTCATTGGCAGTAATCTCTCTGTCACCGCTTTTACCGATGATGACCGCTTCGTCACCGACACAGGCTCCGACGATGTCCGTAACATCCACCATCACCAGGTCCATACATACCTTGCCCGTGACATAAGCCTTTTCCCCTCTTATGAGCACATAGCCCTTATTCGATAAAACCCGTCGGAAGCCATCGGCATAGCCCACGGAGAGGGTGGCGATTTTTCTTTTCTTCTCCGCCACATAGGTGTGGCCGTAGCTGATGCCCTCGCCCTCATCCACGCTGTGGATATGAACGATGTGGGTTTTTACCTCCATGGCGGGGATAAGCCCCTCATCCTCGGTGGGATAGTCCATAGGGTTAATGCCGTAAATGGCTATGCCCATACGCACCATCGGATATTTATTTTCGAAGCGGAAGATACCCGCCGTGTTATAAAGATGGGGAAGGGGTATATTCACGCCCGCTTCCGAAAGCCTTCCGAGGAAAGCATCGAAGCGTCTTATCTGCCCGTCGGAATAGCTGTCATCCTCCATATCCGCCTTGGCGAAATGGCTGAATATGCCCTCCGTCTCGAGGAAGGGAAGCTCCGTTATCTCTCTGATTATTCCGACGGACTCATCAGTCAGCGGAAAGCCGATTCGGTTCATTCCCGTGTCAAGAGCGATATGCACCACTGCCTTTTTACCCTTTTCACGGGCGGCCTCGTTCAGAGCGACGGCATCCTCACGGGTGTAAACCGTGGCGGTGATGTTATTCTCCACCGTCTCGCCGAAGCAGTCGGGTCGGATGTAGGAAAGGACGAGAATGGGTATTTCCGTTCCCGCCCGACGAAGCTCCATCGCCTCATCGAAGCAGGCCACGGCGAAATAATCCGCCTTTTTTTCCAGCACCCTTGCCACAGCCACGGCGCCGTGACCGTAGGCATCCGCCTTTATTACGGCGCACTTTTTTACGCCCTCGGCTACCCTTTCCGATAAAAGGTCAAAGTTATGCTCTATGGCCTTCAGGTTAATTTCTCTGTAAGTTCTGTTATACATAATTACCTCGTGTAAATCTGAATTACGAATTATTCATCGAGTCCTAAAATCTCCGCACCCTCACCCGAGTCGATGGTTTCCACATTACGGAGCTTTTTCTGAATAATGTCATTTCTGCTTCTGGCATCGTCGAGACTCTTTCCTGCCTCCTCGATTTTCTTCTTTGCCTTTTCGAGGACGGTGCCGAATTTCTCGTACTGCACCTTCGCGGCGGCCAGAACGGCACGCACCTCCTTGGCCTTTTCATTGATGGCCATGGCGCGGAAGCCGATGGAGAGAGAATTAAGCAGTGCTGTTACGGTGCTCGGTCCCGCTATCATAATGCTCCATTCGTTCTGACATCTTTCGGCTATACCGTTTTTAGAGGAGATGATCTCGCTGTAGAGCCCCTCCGTAGCCAGATAAAGAATGGCAAAGGGTGTGGTAGCAGGCTCGTTGATGTATTTTCTGACTTCCTTTGCCTGATTTATTACGGTGGCCTCGAGTGCCTTTCTGTTAGCCTCGACCTGCGCCGTATCTCCCCTGTCTGCCGCCTCGCAGAGACGGATGTAGGCCTCCACGGGGAATTTGGAGTCGATGGGAAGCCAGGTTATGCTGTTTTTGTCGTCTCCCGAGGGGATTTTAACTGCAAACTCCACGATGTTTCTCGAGGCGGGATTTGTCATAACATTTCTGTCATACATACCGGGGATGGTCTGGTCTAAAAGTCCCTCCAGCTGTACCTCTGCCCAGGTGCCTCTCGCCTTTACATTAGTGAGAATACGGTTAAGAGAGGTTACATTTTCCGTAACACCGCCCGAGATAATCTTCATCTCTCCGAGAGATTTGTAGACATTTTCGAGCTGCTCGCTTACGGTTTTAAAGGAGGAGTCGAGACGCTTGGTGAGAGTTTCATTGAGCTTTTCGTCCACGGTCAGTCTCATCTGCTCGAGCTTTTCCTCGTTGCCCTTTCTCATTTCTAAAAGCTTCTGCGAAATGCTTTCACTCATTTTCAGATTATGCTCATAGTTATCGTTGGTCATTTTCCGCAGAATAACATTCATATCGGCAAAGGCGGAGGTCAGCTCCTTCCTCTGCTGAGCTGCGGCGGCAGTATTTTCCATTCGGCTTTTACTGAATTCATCACGGACACTGCCCTGCACGGAGGTAACCATCCGCTCGATTTTATCCGTCGTTTTTTCATTTTGCTCAAAAAGTCTCTCATATTCTCCGTTATTTTTCTTTTTCAGCAATAAAATCAGAAGAACTACGCATATAATAAGTAGTATCAGTATCGCATACACGATTATACCCGGAACACCGTTCATTTTTTATTCTCCTTCAGTATGGCGAAATAACCGACCCGTTTTTCCTGTCGGATTTCCGCCGACTCTACTTTAAATACTCGCAAATCCGAAAGGCTTTGCTGTGTGCTGTGCTCTGCTTTTGAGAAGGCTTCGGGCAAGGCTCGGCTTAAGCCCGTCGCTCTCAAGCAAAAATCTCACCCTTTATTATAACAGTAAAGAATGAAAGGTTAATTCGATTTTGGAAATTTATCTTATTTTAATAGATTAAGGAATGAAAAAAATGCTTAAAAAACTTATCTGCCTTCTTCTGGTGCTTCTGACCCTTCTTTCCTTCTGCTCCTGCACGGGAAGCAAGGGTGCCGATGCACAGCTCGTTTATCCCATAGACAAGGACCCCGGTTATCTCGACCCACAGATAATTTATGACATCGGAGCGAAAAATATTATCGCAAACTGCTTCGAGGGTCTGGTCGCCATCGACAGCGAGGGAAAAATCATACCCGCCGCCGCGGAAAGCTGGAAAACCAACGCCAAAGAAACGGTCTACACCTTTTATCTGCGTAAGGATATGAAATGGAAGGTCACGGCCGCCGCAGGCAGGGTCATTGGTGAAAATTATAAGGAAGAATTTGACTTCCGCGTCACCGCCCGCGATTTCGCCTTCGGTCTCACCCGTGCTCTTTTACCCGAAACCCTCTGCCCCGGTGCGGACAGTCTTTTCTCCGTAAAGAATGCCGAAAAGGTTTACCGCGGAAAGCTTCCCGCCTCCGCCCTCGGCATAAAGGTAATCGACGACTACACTCTGAAAATCACTCTCTCGCAGGCTGACCCCGACTTTCTCTACACGCTTACGGAAAGCTACTGTATGCCGTGTAACGAAGAATTTTTCGAAAAGACGGGCGGCCGCTACGGTCTTGCCACCAGATACCTCATCTTTAACGGACCCTTCTACATCAATAACTGGGCAGACGATGTTTCCGTCTCCGTCAGAAGGAGCGACGCTTACCACAGCGCCGACAGCGTTATGCCCGCTTCCGTTTACTTTTCGATGAATAACGAGCAGCCCACCCGACTGAAAAAGCTCACGGACAGCACCTACTCGGTGACTCCTCTCACCAAAGAGCAGGCTGACGCTCTTTCGGAAAAGAAGCACTACACCGTAAACAGCTTTTCCTCCTCCGTTACGGCTCTCATTTTTAACTGCAGTGACGAAAGCCTGAAAAACGAAAACATCAGAAAGGGCATCGTTTCCTCCTTCGACTACTCGGTTACAGAGGAAGCCATGGGCGAAAGCAACGCCGCAGGTCTCATTCCCGACTCACTGCTGACCGGCTCGCTGAAATTCGGCGAATACAGAAAGGAAACGGACCGATATTATAATCCGAGTCCTCTTACCGTCTTTAAAAAGGGCCTTTCCGAAATCGGACAGGATACCGTCTCCGTCACCGTCCTCTGCTCCGAGGAAAACGAAAACACCGTCCGCACTCTTATGCAGTCCTGGCAGTCAGTTTTAGGCGTTTCCTTCACCGTTTATGCCGAGGCCGCTGACGAGGTCACTCTGAAGGAGCGTATCCGTAAGGGTGATTATCAGATAGCTCTGACTGACCTCGACTTCACGGGAAACAGAGTCTACCACGCCTTAAGCACCTTCTCCGCTTCGAGCAAGGAAAGCATCACCTTCCTCAAGGATAAAAAATACGAGTCCCTGCTGTCGAAGATGAAAAAGGCCGACGGCATCGCTCCCATCTCCTCCGCCGCCAAAAGGGCTGAACAGTATCTGATTTCCGCCTGTGTAGCCGTACCTCTTTATAAAACGGATAATTACTACGGTCTGGGTAAAAAGGTAAGCGGCGCGGTGCATAATGTCACCGGTGAGATAGTTTATTTTAAGAGTGTCATTAAAAAGTAAAGCAAGAAAATACTACGGGGTGCCCTGCTGTTAAATGCCGGGCGCCTTTGTTTGTTGCTGTCACCGCAAGGGACCGTAGCCTTCTGTGCCTTAAGCACAGGGTATGTCCCATGCGAAAAGGAAAACATCCCGCACAAGGGTGCAGGCCCGGTGTACTTTGCACACCGAACCCGACCCTTTGTGTTTTTTGTTTGTTTGAAAATATAGGGACACGGCAATATAAACCACTACGAAAGCATCTCCCTGTTAAGGCGGAAAAGACCAACTGTACCGTCACCTTGCACAAAAAACAAAATATTAAACCATACAAATTAAACAGGAAATTTTCTCTATTCTATGGAAATGAATATTAAAAGGTGATATAATAGACGGGTATTATGAAAAACCAAGGAGGTTAAAATGAACAGAGAAAACAAAATGGGCGTTATGTCCGTAAAAAAGCTCGTTATTACTATGTCCCTGCCGATGATGATTTCTATGCTCGTGCAGGCACTTTACAATGTGGTAGACAGCATATTCGTCTCCCAGGTCTGTGAGGATGCGCTCACAGCCGTATCTCTTGCCTTCCCTGCCCAGAATCTGATGATAGGCTTCGCTACGGGTACAGGTGTCGGTGTAAACGCTCTGCTTTCGAGAAGTCTCGGTGAAAAGAATTTCGAAAAGGCAAACAAAATAGCCGCACAGGGTGTTCTGCTGGCTATGGTCACCTCTCTGCTCTTCGCACTTTTCGGCATCTTCGGCACGAGGCTTTTCTTCGCCGCACAGGTAGAAAAGGGCAGTGCCATTTATAACTACGGTGTCGATTATCTTTCCGTCGTATGCATCGTCTCCTTCGGTCTTTTCGGCCAGGTTATTATGGAAAGACTGATGCAGGCCACGGGCAAGACCACTCTTTCCATGACCACACAGCTCATCGGTGCCATCACTAACATCATTCTTGATCCCTTGTTCATTCTCGGCATAGGCCCCTTCCCCCGTATGGAAGCAAAGGGTGCCGCCGTCGCCACGGTCATCGGTCAGATTTTAGCCTTTATTGCAGGTATAATTCTTAACGAAAAGGCTAACAGAGAAATTAATCTGCGTTTCTCAAATCTCCGTCCCGACCTTAAAATCATCCTCGACATTTATAAAATCGGTATCCCCTCGGTGCTTATGGTGGGTATAGGCTCTCTGATGACCTTCTTCCTTAACAAAATTCTCCTCACCTTCACCACCACTGCTGCTGCCGTTTTCGGAGTTTACTTTAAGCTTCAGTCCTTTATCTTTATGCCTATTTTCGGTCTTAATAACGGCGTTATCCCCATCATCGCCTACAACTACGGAGCCCGTAAAAAGGAACGAATCACCGAATGTCTGCGCTTCAGCTGTGTAATCGCCGTTTCCATTATGGCCGCGGGAACTCTGCTTATGTGGCTTATGCCCGAGCAGATGCTCCGTCTCTTCGACGCCAAAGAGGAAATGATGTCCCTGGGCATTCCCGCTCTTAAAATAATCAGCACCAGCTTCGTTCTGGCGGGCGTGTGCATTAATCTGGGCTCTGCCTTCCAGGCTCTCGGAAAAAGCTATTTCTCGATGATTATTTCCTTCTGCCGTCAGATAGTGGTTCTGCTCCCCTCCGCCTATCTTCTCTCTAAAACAGGCGTGCTTAATAATGTTTGGTTTGCCTTCCCCATCGCAGAGGTTATGTCTCTCACGGTTACGGCAGTCAGCTTCCTCTATGTGTACAAAAAAACAATCAAGCCCATTTCTACAGCTGAAAAGAGTTAAAAAAGCCTTGACATTTTAAAGAAACAGTTATATTATATAAGTGTTGAGTGCAACATTTCTCTTTCTTTTGTTGCTCGCTCGACACTTTTCTGTTTCTCTATAGTATAAATACGATTCCCTCACCCTGCGGTGAGGGTTTTGTATTTTACGGTCAGCGTAATGAGCCCTTTGAAAAATTTGTATATTCCCCTCATAAATGCAAAGCATAATATAAAAAAAACGAGGTGGATATATGTCTTCTCTGTGGCACGAAACTGCAGCTCTGCCCTCCTTTCCGACTCTGCGGGAAAACAAAAAAGCCGATGTGCTCATCATCGGCGCAGGTATGGCAGGTCTGCTCACTTCCTATCTGTTAAAGGAGCGCGGCATCTCCTCCGTGGTGCTCGACAGCGGTAAAATCTGCGGCGGTACGACGGGTAACACCACAGCCAAAATTACTTTTCAGCACGGTCTGATTTACTCCGAGCTCATCAAAAAGGGAGTCGAAAAGGCAAAGGCCTACTACGAAATCAACCGACTCGCTCTGGAAAGATACCGTTCTCTTTGCGAAAGCATAAAATGCGACTTCGAAATAAAGGATAACTACATTTACACTCTTGACAGCCGTCAAAAAATCGAGGATGAGCTGAACGCGCTTCGGATAATCGGGGCACCGGGCACCTTTTCGCAGACTCCGTCTCTGCCCTTGAGCACTGTCGGTGCGGTAAAAACCGAAAAGCAGGCACAGCTTCACCCTCTGCTTTTCGCCGCACACATAGCGAACGGTCTGGACATTTACGAAAACAGCCGTGTCACCGAAATGAAGGGAAATACTGCCGTTACCGAGGGCGGCTCCGTAAAGGCTGAAAATGTCATCGTCGCCACTCATTTTCCCTTTATAAACAAGCACGGCCTTTACTCTCTGAAGCTCTGTCAGCACCGCTCCTATGTGCTCGCGCTGGAAAATGCCGACGACATAAACGGAATGTATCTGGACGAAAAGGAAAAGGGGCTTTCCTTCCGCAGCTACCGCAACCTGCTCCTTCTCGGCGGAGGCGATCACAGAACGGGAAAAAAGGGCGGCGGCTACACCGAGCTCCGGCGGCAGGCGAAAAGCCTTTATCCCGGGGCACAGGAGAAATTCCACTGGGCGGCACAGGACTGTATGAGTCTCGACTCTATGCCCTACATCGGCTCTTACTCGAAAAGCACCCACCGCCTTTACACTCTCACAGGCTTCAACAAATGGGGAATGACGGGCTCTATGGCGGGAGCGGAGCTGCTCTGCGACCTTCTTTCGGGCAAGGTTAACCCGTACGCCGAGATTTTCTCCCCTTCGCGCAGTATGCTCACCGGTCAGATTCTTCTTAACGGCGCCGAAAGTCTGCTCGGCTATCTTTATCCCACAGCCAGGCGCTGTCCTCATCTCGGATGTGCACTGCGGTATAACAGGGCGGAGCACAGCTGGGACTGTCCCTGTCACGGCTCGAGATTTACGGGAAGCGGACGGGTAATTGACGGCCCCGCAAACGGTAATATGTGATTTGATTTTTTCGGTGCAGTAAAGCTTTTCCTTTCGGATTTTCCTAAAAAAGCACACCGTAAACAAAATCTTAATAAATCTTTCCCCTTTTAGGAATTGACTACGGTTTTACCCTGTGTTAGAATTAAAAGAAAAGGATAATTTTTACTTCACGAGGTTACTGTATAATGAAAAAGCTTCTACTCACGCTCACACTCTCTTTACTTTTCGCACTGTCGGGTACTGCTGTATTCGCCTCGGAGGACATAACGGCCATCCCCGTCGACCCTGTCACCACAGCACCGACAGCCGAAGAGTCTGTGCCCGGGACCGAGCCGGCCGTAACGGAGCCGACTGCTTCCGAGCCTGCCGAAAAGCCAAAAAAGGAAAAGCTCGCCACACCCACGGGTCTTGCCTACTCGAAGGCGACCACCTCGAGCATCACCGTCAAATGGAAGGCGGTAAAGGGTGCCGAAAGCTACAGCGTTTACTGCGGTATTTCGGGCGAGGACGGCTACTCTCTCGTGGGCAAAACGGGAAAAACCTCCTTCACTATCAAAAATCTGTCCACTGATAAGCGCTATAAAATCAAGGTAAAGGCCACCGCCAAGGGTAAAACCTCCTCGGACAGAAGCGAGCTCATCCGACTTTACACTCTTCCTCCGAGAGGCGCGAAGCCCTCCGTGGTTTCCCGCGACGGCGCGAGCGTAACCGTAAAATGGGCGAAATCGGGCAAGGCTAACCTTTACGCTGTTTATGTGGCATCCTCGAAGGACGGCAAATACAAAAAGGTCACCACCACTAAAAAGACCACCTATACCTATAAAAAGAAAACCCCCGAAAAGGCATACTATTTTAAGATAGTTCCCGTCATCGATACGGCTAATCAGTACTCGAAGGGCAAGGCCTCGAAGATAGCAAAGGCCTCCATCGGTAAAATCTCCATCGAGCTTCCCGACATCATCCGTAAGGGCGAATATCCCGAAATCACCGTCCCCTACTATAATTCGAAGGTAAAGTGGAAATCCTCGGATACCTCTGTTATCAAAATAAAAAACGGCAGACTTCTGGCCGCAGGTCAGGGCACGGCAAAGCTTACGGCTACATATAAGAAAAAATATAAAAGAACCGTAACCGTAAAGGTCTCCGCCCCTACGGTAAATTATCTGTCCGCGGTCTACGATGTGACCAATAAGGAATATGTTTACCATAACGGCCTTAACAGCCGCTGTTATCCCGCCAGCATCACAAAGCTCGTCACCGCTCTCGTAGCGCTCAAATATATGGATCTCGATGACACCGTAGTAGTCGGAAGCGAGCTTAATATGGTAGAGGCCTACTCGAGCCGATGCGGTATAACGAGAGGCGAAAAATTCAAGCTCCGCGACATTCTCTACGGTCTGCTGCTCCCCTCGGGCGGAGATGCAGCCTACACCATCGCGGTAAACTGTGCCCGTAAGGTCTCCGGAAATAAAAATATGGGTTATGTGGCGGCGAAAAACTACTTCGTCAGGCTGATGAACGAATATATGGATGACATCGGTGCCACAGGCTCTCACTTCGTAAACCCCCACGGCTACCCCGTAAAGGGACATTACTCTACGGTACACGACCTCGTTCTCGTGGCACAGAGGGTACTGAAAAATAAAACTCTTAAGAGCATAACCTCCACCCCCTACAGATATGTCCGCTCACTCACGGGGCAAGGCCACGAATGGAGCACCACGAACTCCCTCATCGCCTCCTATGCCTACTACTATTCACCCTATGCCCACGGAATGAAAACGGGCACCGTGGACGACGAATACACGGGAATCATCGGTGCCTTCACGAAAAAGGGACGCACCATCATCACCGTGGTTATCGGCTGTGAAAGCTATAATGCGAGATATAACGCCACACACAGACTGATAAACACCTACCTCTGATAAAACGAATTTCCACCGCAAAGGCGGAGGGTAGCAAGCCTCGCAGGCGGCCTGCATCCTCCCCTACGACGAGTAAAAGGGGCTGTAAAAAAAGTGCAGACCGCATAAACCAAAATAATAACAGGGCTTCTATGGATAAAAATCCGTAGAAGCCCTTTTTTCATATTATCTTACTTCTTTCAAAAGACCTCGGAAGCTTTTCCCTTCAGCTTCACTGATTCTGCTCACTTTTTCTTATAGGTTACCTTTGAGGAGGCGACGCTGTACTCGGAGCCGTTATAGGTCTTTACATAATAGGTATATTTCACGCCCTTCTTTACACTTTTGTCAGTGTAGGTGCGCACGGAGCTTTTGAGAGTTTTTATTTTCTTATACTTTCCGTCACCGCTCTTACGGTAAATGACATATTTCTTTGCCCCGCTTACCTTGCCGAAGGTGAGCTTAACACCGCCGCTTACCGCTGTAGTCTTCAGACCTTTCGGTGCCGTGACGAAGCGCACGGATTCGGAGGTATATTCACTCTTGCTTCCGTTTTTAACGGCATAAATTCTGTAGTAATACTTCTTACCCGTCTTTACATCCTTATCGGTGTATTTGACGGTCTTATTACTTTCAGTAGTGTAAACCTTTTTCCATTTTCCGTCCTTCTTTTTGTAGACCATATAATAATCTGCCTGTGAGGACTTTTTCCATTTTATCTGAACATAATTTTTACCGAGGGTCGGAGTGCTTAAGGTAACAGGCTTAATAAATGTGATTTTAGCCTCGTTTTTGCTCATTATGCCTTCGGTGGTTAAAACCTTATAGTAATAGGTCTTTCCGTTTTCGACATTTTTATCTGTATACTTCTCCTTTGCCGTCTGTCCGATTACCTTCCATTCGCCGTTGGCGGAGGTCTTTCGGTAAACGATGTACTCACCGTGATAGGTAGCATCATTCCATGAAACGAGTATGCTCTTTTCGTCGTTCTGTGCCTTTACCGTCGCTCTTACGGGTACATTTACCATATTGGTGTCGGAAACAAATTCTGTTTTACCTCTGACTGCACCTACGGAGAAATAGTAATATTCGTTCGGCCCTGCCTTCAGCTTACCGCTTTTGTAGCTCGTTTTCGTGCCGTCCACGGTAGCTATTTTTTCTCCGTCGAGATAAATGTTATATTTTTCCGCACCCTCTACTCTTTTCCAGCTTACCGTAACATTGGATTCGTCGATGCTTGCCTTGCTCGAAATTTCCGGCGGAAGAATGTATTCGACAGTAAAGATATTCTCATCGCTGACAGAGGTTACCGTGCCGTCTGCGGAAAGAGAGGACAGAGCATATTCGTTAACATAAGGTCCGTAATTTTTTCTGAAGCGAACGGTGCCGTCCTCTGACACAGTCTGCTCCCGTGCGGCTGTCCACACTCCGTTCAGCTTCGTATAGAGCGTGTATTTGCACGAGCTGTCGTAGTCCGCTATCTTCACGCTGCAGAACAGAGCTTCGTCGGCTTCAGCCGTATCCTTTAAAGCCTTTACGCTGCCCGTGCCTATCCTTGCGGGAAGCTCTGCGGCGGTGATGCTCTTTTCCGCGCCTTCCGCCACACAGACTATCTTATAGGTATAAGCCACACCTGTTACAGCGGTTTTATCGTTGAAATAATTGGTTTCGGTACTGCCGATGAGGGAATAGCTGCTGTCGGCTGTTTTCCTGTAAAGGTTATAACCCTCCGCATTCTTCACCGCTTCCCAGTTAAGCCCGATACCCTCATCTGCCGGTGACGGAACAGCATTTTTTATGGGAAGATACCAGTTGAAGGCTTCCTCCTTACTGTAATCTCCGTTCATATAGCCGACATAAACATTTACGGCATAAAGATATTTCTGTCCGTTTACGCTGTTATTCTTATCGGTATAGCGGTTATTTTTAGTAGTGCCGACTGTCGTCCAGCTGCTTTCACCCTCGGCCCTTCTCCTTACACAGTAGGAAACACCCTCTGTTTTATTCCAGGTAATTACGGGATTACCGGCTCCGTCGGCTTTAATCTCATCGATAACGGGCACATCCAGCATAGCACCCGTTTTGCTCCAATCCCTGTTCACACATTCTGCCGAATCACGCACAGACCTCACGCAGTACATATACAGGGTATTTCTCGCGGCATCATAGTCAGTAAAGGAGGTGCCGCCGGTGTAGCCTATCTTCGTCCACTCATCATCAGCGCTCTGCCTGCGGTAAACATTATAGCTGTCTGCGCTCTTTACCTTATCCCAGGAAACCACCAAATTACCCGAAACCTCCTTCAGTGACTTCACCTCGGGATTAACCAGATAAACCTGACTCTTATTATCCTCGTAGCCGCTGGTGCCCTTACTGTTTACGGCGATAACCGTGAACCAGTAGGCCGTTCCGCTTTTCAGATAGCTTCCGTTTATCATTTCATTGTCGTCTACTACATAGCTTCTGCTTTTCGTCTCGGCCAGATAGCACCAGTCGGAATTAGCCGTCGCCCCGTAAACATAGTAGGTAGCGTCACTCGATACCTTGCTCCAGGTAAGTCTGAAGCCACCCTTTGAGTAAGGCTTTACGGTAACCTTGGGAGTTTTGACTGCATTTACCTTAAGCTCATCCTCGGAAAGAGGCGTTTTGCCCGTACCGTTTACGGCCTTTACCTTATAAACGGCTGTAGCGTTCTTATCCTTAAGAGATGTGTCCGTATAGTAGGAAAAATCTCCGCCCTTTGCCTTTACGGTCTTTATCTTTTTAAATTTACCGTCCTTCTTTTTGTAGACCTCGTATTTGGTGGCACCGGGCACGGAATACCAGTAAACTACAGGGCCGCTCGGACTGTTCTCGTAGCCGTACATAACGGTTTTCATCTTTTTCAGAGAGGTGCCGTCCTTTTTAACCACTATTTTAAACTTCGTAACCGTGTCGGGATCCTTCTGATAGCTTGAGTATACATCATTTTTCCTTTTAATGACATACGAGGTGGCATAATAGGTTTTACTTTTCAGCCCTGTCAGGTCGATGATAATATCGTTATATTTGGTGCCTTTTTTATAATCGCTGCTAAATTCGGATACCAGCTTTTTTCTTTTCGAATCCGAATAAATCTCGAGTCTGAACTCCTGACTTTCGCTCGTATCCTTTACGGATTTCATACACAGATAGTCCGCATTACCGTAAAGGGTAACGCTCGAGACGCTCTTATGGGTAGAGTAGCTGACGGGCTTGAAGGTGCTGTCACTGGTAAAGGCTTTATATTCGTACTGTGCCGCCGAGGCGCTCACGGAAAGCGAAAGAGCCAGCATAAGCATCATAAACAGCGTAAATACTACCGTGCTTTTTTTCTTCATTCAAATTCCTCCTTTTTATTAATACAAAACAACAAAATAAACATAATTTATACACACAGTATAGCATATTATGTTAAATAAAGCAACTGTTTGCACCTTTCTGCAAAACAAATATAGCACATTTTGCCGCTTTTGTCAACTAATCAATACATATACTGATAATTTATTATCCTTTGATGCAGATTATAATTAACAAAAGGAGTGTTTACTATGATTTCTGATATGATTAAAAATCTGCGCGAGGATGC
The DNA here is from genome assembly GCA_045588555.1 of Acutalibacteraceae bacterium. Classification (GTDB taxonomy): domain Bacteria; phylum Bacillota; class Clostridia; order Oscillospirales; family Acutalibacteraceae; genus UBA6857. Next base: position 35,063 of record JAZNEL010000039.1, read on the forward strand.
AGGCTGCTCCCAGTCGGAATTAGCGAAAAAATTAGGCATTTCCCGCAGCTCCGTGAATGCGTGGGAGATGGGTCTTTCCACTCCTACCACCCCCTACATCGTAGAAATAGCGAAAATTTTCCGTGTTTCCACCGACTATCTGCTCGGTCTGGAAAAGCAGAGAACCGTCGTGCTCGACGGCTACAGCAGCAGTGAAATCGAGCTGATTTATAAGCTGCTGAAATACTTCGACGAGCAAAGAAAATAATCAAAAGGAGCTGCAAAACGAAGTTTTTACATTTTTTAAAAGGCTTCTTTGGGTTTGTAAATCCTTATAAGCCCTTTAAAATGCGAAATTAATATGTAAGAAAAGGCGAAAATCACCGGTGATGCTGACGCATATCGGTGATTTTTAACGCATTATTGTGTGCTTATCTCATATTTTAAAGAAATGCTTCCTTATCGGATGTCGGCATATGCGGCTTAAATACCGCCAAAGGGCAGAGCGAATTATTTAATATCTGTACTCAAGGCCCTCAAGCCATTCATTGGCGGCAAAATCTCTGCCTCTGACCAAAACTTCATCCTCATAAACCTCGACCACCACGCCGTTACCCTCTGCAGTGGAACGGGGAACATTTATAGTTATGACTCCGCCCTGAACACCGAAGTTATCTGAATCGAGCTCATTGTGGGTATGGCCGTAAAGGTATATAAGGTTATCATAATCATTCAAAAGCTCTGCAAGTGCATCGTTTTCCACGCCTGTAAGCTGATAAAGAGGATGATGGTTGAAAACGAATATGTTGCTTCCCTTTGCTTGTGCCTCATCAAGAATACCCTTTAACCATACAAGCTGTTCTTCGGTCATAACGCAGTCATTAACTGCCAGATCCTCCGTAGCAAGGAAAATCATATAACAGCCGTTTACCACCTTATAAAAATAAGGCTTGCTTATTCTGTTACCGAGGTAAAGCATATTATTAAGAATATATTCTGTTCTGAATTTGTTATAATCTCCGTTACCGTTTCCCACATCGTGATTGCCCAGAGCAACGAAAATATTATCAGCGGGCTTCATCGCTCTCACTGCTGAAAAGAAAAGGAGATTTTCAATGGTCTGTCCGTTCATTGTGTTGTCACCAAGGAAAACCACAGCATCATTATCTCCGCCTGATTTGAGACCCTCGAGCACATCGCGGAATACGGTGTACGGTTTAGGATTATTTGACTCCACATGAATGTCAGAAACTGCAGAGAAGCTCATTATCACTTCTTCGGGCTTTTCAGCAGTGTATGTAATTTCAGCTGTACCGAAGGCAGGTGACATCATCATAAGAAGAGTCAGAACGGTAGCCAACAAATCCTTGATATAAATAATTACTGTTGAAAAATCCATAATTGTTTCCTTCTTTCTTTTAAATTTAATAAAACTGTACGACTAATTATAATTCACAATAGCCTTTGATGACTCTTGCGGCATCGCCTCTGCTGACAGAACCGAAGGTCGCAGAGGTGAAAATGCTTTTAACAGCAAAAATCACGAATCTTACTCTGTAGAAAAAGTCCGTTTTACCCTGCTCCTTCGAGAAGCCGTTTAATGCCGAAAGCAAATCAAAATAGCCCGTCTCCGAGTCAGCCTTGCCTTTTACGAGACCCTTTTCCGCCGCCCAGGCGAAAGCATCGTCCTGTGTCTGTCCCGAAATATTACACAGCGTTTTTGCCAGCTCTCCCGAAGTAAGTTTCTGCTCTACACCGAATTCTGTGGCTGAACTGCCGCTCATATAACCGCTTCTGGACATATAATAAACTGCATCATAGTACTTCGTGCCGTAAGCTGCATCGGTATAGCAGTAGCTCGCATCGGGAAGAGCAGCTAAAATTCTCTCTGCGATAACAGTATAGCCCTCCGGTGTGGGATGGGTCAGCACAGTGTCGATATCATTTGCATCAATAAAGGTGTAGCCGTACTTTTCGGCACCGTCCTTCTGGGGCTTGTTTCCGACCTCTGCCACTACCCTGCCGATGTTATACAAAATACCCGTGGAATCCTCTATTCCGTCAAATATTACGCTGTAGCTGTAGTTCAGACCGCCGACAACATAAAGCTCTGCATCCTCGTTATAATAATAAATATCCTCGATAACGCGGTTCCAGTTTTCATAATAGCGCTTAAGAGCTTCCGCAAAGGCCTCCGGAAGAATCTGCACCAGATCAGGCACAATGTCTATAACGCTTGCGACATCAAAAATAGTTTCAAGGGTATCCTCATTTATACCTGTTTCTCTTATCACCTCAATAATCTGATTTGCAAGCTCCTTATGAATCTCCAGACCGCTTTCATCCATTTTTTCCAGAACAACCCACACAAGATAGGTCAGATAATCGTTACCGCCGATGCCTACAGTGATAAGATCTGCCTCTCTGACAGCGTTGCGGTACTCCTCCTTAAAGCCCTCTCTCTGCCAGTCGTAGCCGATGCCGTAGAACATATAATCGTCCATCGGATAAACGTCCTCGAGAAGGTAGCGCATTTCGACAGTTCTTACTGCGGGACAAGCCATAGAATTAAGCTTAACCCCGAGAGCCTTTGCTACCTTGGCACCGTAGCCGTTTTCTTTATATTTGAACTGACAGCTTGATGAATCCTTTTCGACATCATCATATCCTGATGCTACGCTGTCACCCAGAAGAGTGTATATTTTGTAATCACGGTACTGCTTTCCCTCTGCGGCGGCTGCACAGACAGCCATACTGCACAGAAGAAAAGAAAGTGCAAGAACGATTGAGATAAATTTTTTCATAGTTATAGTCTCTCCTTTTCATTATGAGAAATCTAATCGCCTTCGTAATTATAGCATACCCGTGTTCAAAAAATCAAGATGAATTTCCCGCAGAGCCATATACATATATTATCTGCTGAATTTTTATCTGCAAAAAATCAATCAAGATACACCCTTCTTTCTTGTTGACAGTATCCGAAGGCCATATATAATCATACAAAAGCTGACAGCGCAGGATATTATTATGAATAAATTTACATTTATCGGCACAGGCAGTGTCGCTCCGCTATCGCACACTTACGGCGCCCAAGCATCGCTTCATAAGCATCATCAGACAGACAAAAATATAATAAATTTAATTCTTACTTGCTTGCCTCTTCAATAGCAACTGCACAAGGGCTGTCATACCAACTATGGGGTTGTTACCTTAATTTATGGGTTGTTTTCGAGGGTATTTTTGATGGGTTTTATGCCTTAAAATGCACATAAAATGTACTTATTGTTCCCCGGTGTAACCTGCTGTTGTAAAGTTTTGGGGTGTGGGATGGAGGTTTAAACCTTTTCCGTTCTGCAGTTTTGCTTGTTAAAGTAATCATTCCACATAGTTGCATCTGACAATTATTCTCTTTTCACCGCCGTAGGTGCAGGTATACAGTATGAGGTCATCTCCTGCCTCCTTGACTTTATCAACATCTGTCGGCATAAGCAGCTCTACTGAATCAACCTTGTAATTATGTGTAACTGCATCCATATCCGTGAAAACAACGGTATCTCCCGGTTTAAGATTACCCAGATAGCCGAAATGTGCTCTGTAATTATGAGCAGCAACAACTAAATTGTCTGTCTTTGTGCTGCCGTAATATCTGCAAGGAGATATTTTAAGCCTGCCATAATCCCATTCTGACATAACGGGCAGGTCAATGTCAAGTTCCGGAACGGAAAGATACCCTATATAACCGTAACCGTCAATTTCCCTGACCTTCATTTCTTCATCGAAAGGATCGGCGGTTACATCCTCTGACTCACTTTCTGCCATACTCAGACGAATAGACTCTACAAGTGCATCAGAACTTTTATTTGCCTTTCTGTTTTCATAATTATTATAAATCAGAAGACTCATTGCAGAAAAAACAAGAATAATTCCTACAGTCATAAAGGTTATGGCTATTTTTCTTTTCATACTGCTTCCCCGTCTTTTTTTCCGAAATTCAGCATCGCCCAGCCAAGGCTGAAAAGAATCAGACCTGCCACAGAGAAAACAGGTATAGGCCAGTTAAGCTGTCCGGTATGAATAAGCTCTTCCGGTTTTGTCGTAGGCTCTTTATCGGGCTTTTCATCCGGCCCGACTGAAGGAGGTACATCTTCCTGAGATGACTCTCTCGCATTAATGATGGTAACGGTGCTCGAGGAAGCCTCATAGGAAACAGTATATCCGTCAGGAACTTCACTTTCCACCACACTCCATGAGTGCTTTTTTGAAAGATTATTCCATCTGTAGTGCCATCCGTTGCTTTCGTTGAGTGTAATTCTCTCTGCCTCTCTGAAATCGCATAAAAGGCTGACAGACACGGATTCGGGATGCTCACCCTCAGTGTCCCACTGCTTTTTTACACTGATATAGATCGTGTCCGCTGTGCCCTGCTCCTCGTAAACCTGCATTTTCGGAGTAGCATTTATGTCATAAACCCAATCCTTGTTTTCTTTATCGTAGAGAGGAATGTTTATTACAAAGGGAGACGGCATAAAATATTCGTGGATGTTTTCGGAAGGAACAATCAGGTAAACGCCGGGAGTGAGACCGTCAAAAACGATCTCACCGTTTATGTCTGATGCTTTAACCGTAAAGGGTAAGTCATATGTGTAAGCAAAATGAGCAAGGTGTATGGGCAAATATGCATCCTGCAGATTTCCCATATCCATTTTACAGTTATCATAGGGAACGACATAATCATAGCCTACACCGTCATTTTTTTCATAGGCAGCAGCAAAGAAATACAGTCGGAAGGACGCGCCGTCCAAAGCTGCTTTAGTTTTTGAATCAACTATATGCAAAGTAATACTGCCGTTTTTATTAATTATAGCGGAAACGGCGGGAGAAAAAGCATAAAGGCACAGAGTTAAAGCCAGTATAAAAGAAACTGTGCCTGCCATAATTTTTTTCTTTTTCATCACTGTTCCACCTTTCTTGTTTAATCTTTCTTTCTCTTTTTCTTATCCTTAGAGGATTTGATTATAAGGTATATAAGCAGTATGCCCAGTATAGGAGCCGCAACTGCAGGGGTCACAAGCAACGGGTCTATCTGATAAGCCTCAGTTATAACATTAACTACTCTTTCAGGCTCCACATTTTCGATTCGTGTTCCTCTTACGAGCATTCTGTGAGTGTTTATACCATAGGGGGTGCAGGTGACAAGAGTGCAATAATCCTCATTCTGTACAAGGTTAAGTGCATCTGTTTCATGAGGAAGAACAATAAGAATCTGATCAACCTGATATGTTATTGTTCTGTCGAGAATTCTGATTGTGAATATGTCTCCGACTTCAACCTTATCAAGATTAGTGAAAAGCTTTGCTGAGGGCAGACCTCTGTGTGCTGATAAAACCGTATGTGTACTCTCCCCGCCTACAGGCAGACTTGAGCCTTCAACATGACCGACGGCTGAATTAAGCACTTTATCGCTTGTGCCGTGGTATATGGGCAGCTGGACCTTGATTTTTTCAATGGTGATATAACCCATCATTCCGTCACCGTTCACATCAAGGGTGCTGTTATATTCATCAGCAATATTCTTGTGATTGAGGAAAGGGAAGGACATATTTCTGATCTTTTGGTTATAAATATCGGCCTTTGAAAAAAGCTCAGTGTAATCCTCGGAGGTAAGGTCAACAATAAGGTCATCATAGTTGATGATTGCCTGAGACTGCCTTTTTTCATTCCAGAAATCACTTACTGTCGGGTAAAGAAGGACACTTAATCCAACAAAAAATATTGCCACAAGAATAATAGTTGAAGCACTACCGCTTTTTTTCTTTTTTTGAGCAGTTTTATTTTCTTTCATATTAAATCTCACTTAATTTAAAATTCTCAACGTCATCACTGAAAAATTTCAGAAACAACGGTCAGAATTTTATTTTGGGGTATCACCCTGCCGACATTAAGTCGGCAGGGATTTTATGTTACCGTCCGTCAGCTTTTAACTGCTGAATCTTTTGGCTCAGAGTCAATTGCTTAGTTATCTTCAGACTCGGAACCGTCTGATTCTTTATCCCTTCAAGCGAAGGAAGCCATTCTCTTCTTTGAGATGAGGATGATGCCTGCGCCGAGCATAAGTGTGATACCAACGATGTAGAAAATTGTTGTACCGATGCCACCTGTTTCGGGAAGGAGTGAACCTGTCTTGTTTTCAACTTCGATTGTTGCGGGAGCTTCTTCGTTGATTTCATATGTAGCTGTGAGATCACCTTCGTTGTATGTGCTTGTGATGATAACATCAATGTCAGCTGCGAGCTTGTTATAGCCTGCGGGAGCCTCTGTTTCGTGAAGCTTATATGCGCCTTCGTCAAGACCAACAAGCTCAAACTTACCGTTAGCATCAGTTTCAATCGTATCGATTGCGCCGTCTGCATCAACCTTGTATGTAGGAACTGCTGCATCTGTTACTTCTGAGAACTTGATAGCCTTGCTGTCTGCACCGAGAAGCTGGAACTTAGCACCTGCAAGGCTTACCTTGTTTTCGCCGTCCATTGTGTACTTGAGTACATCCATCTTCCAGGTATAGGTTGTTGTCTTGTGTTCAGCTGTTTCCCATGTGCTGTCTTCACCGTATGAAAGGTAAACTGTGTTGTCATTACCGTCAGTTACGATGTTAGCGTTTTCATTAAGAGTTGCCGAGTAGTAAACTGTGAACTGTGTGCCCTTATCAAGGCCTGCGATGAAGTCATTTTTGAAAGTAACATCAAATGTGTGTCCGTCAGTTGCGGGATATACTACTGTATAGTTTGCAGCGTCAACAGCTGTGCCGTCAGCAAGCTTTACAACAACATCGTTATTGAATGTAAGACCTGCTTCCATGGTATCGTGCATTACATAGTTTGTTGCACCGACGCCAACTGTGATTGTTGACTTGTAGTTAACCTGCTGGTCAATGTCAGCATCGTTAACCTTGCCCCAGCCTTCGTCAGCATTTGTCATTTCGCTGTCTTCCTGAACGAACTTATCAATGTCGGGCTTTTCGTTCTTTTCGTGTGCTTCAAATGTGTTGTCAACATTTGTAAGAGCACAGATTGTACCAAGTGATGTGTCGATTGCATAGTAACCGAGATCCACACCATCAAATGTTACGGCTCCGTCAGCATCAGCAGTCTTTTTTGCTGTTGCAGTGATGGATTTTGCCTTTGCATAAGCAATAGCAGCTTTTGCAAGCTCAGCTTTTCTTGCGTCTGTTTCTTCGCCGACCCATTCAATTGTGCCTGTTTCAGTGTTTGCCTTAAGGTAAGCTGCACCGTCATTTGCAAGGAAATCTTCCCAGCCTGCTACAACAGTGTAACGACCCTGAGTTGTGCTGCCTTCTACAGGAGCAAAGTCAAACATCTTGTAGATGTTGTAGGTTGCACCTTCGAGAGCATTACTGATTGTGATTGTGCCTGTGTCGGCTGCTAAAGCCATTGTTCCCATGGAGAGAACGAGGGTGAGTGCCATTAAAACTGCAAATAATTTCTTCATAAATAATACTTCCTTTCTTTTTTTAATTTGCAATTTTTTGTGAATTAGTGTGCATTCTCCGTCGCAATCGTAATTTTTGCGGTTTGGAGATTTATGAAAACCTCTTTTCCCGTTTACGACGAATTATGCTATACAAAACCGGAAAAGCCATAAGGATTATGCCGATTATTGCCAAAGGTAATGTGCCCGTACCCCCCGTTTCGGGAAGTACAAAGCCATAGGTGTAGTTTTCTATTGCTATAATAGTTGTAACCGTCTGTATGATTCCGTCGGGGTCAGGCTCGTAGAAATAGAAATATACGGGCTTTTCAAGCTTATTATACCCTTCGGGGGCTGTTTTCTCGACCAACGCATAAGGTCCGCCGAGAGTAAGGTACTGAGTTTTAATTTCAACCGTACCGTCAGAGCCCGTAGTGTATGAGCCAATATAATAAAGATTAGTGCCGCTTTCTGTAGTAATACTTCTGTTAACTCCGTCGGGAAGAACTGCACCGGGGTCACCCATAGGGCCGTAAAGCAGGAAGCCTACATCGGGCAGGCGGATATCTGTATCGCCGTCCTGCTTAAGAAGGGTTATGCTGTGCATTGAACCTGAAGCGCCGCCGCTATGGTCATCAACCTTGAATATCGCATCAATAAGGTCAGATACCTGAGCCTTACCGTCAACCTTTACAGCGTTATTTACGGAAATAAGGCCGCTTTCAGTGATAAGAGTGGTATAGTCAATTCTTATATGAAGCTCATCGGGGATAACAAAGGTCAGCTTGTTACTTGCCTGGTCATAGGTAACGGTGTAGGAGTAATCGTCATCAGTTTCGTCAAAGTCTATCCAGTTACCGTCTGCATCCTCATAATAAAGCTTGATTGAATCCCAATAAACCGAAAGATTAGCTGTCATCGTATCTTCAATTGTAAGAGTATTGGTTCCTTCCAGAATATCCAATGAATTACGGTTAATGTGAATATCGAATTTCAGCTGATTGTTTTCCTGTACGGCGTGCTTGTCAATAAGACCGGTTTTGTATTCTGAGTTTTCAGTAACCGGACCTGATGAACCGTCAGTGTCCCATGTGAGCTCAGCCGTATTGTCAAGCTCAAATTTGTTATATTCGGTTGTGTTGAGGTATTCGTCCTTAAGCTTAAGGGTGTAGGTGAAAATGTAATCACCGCCGGCATTGACCCATTTGTAAAACTTTTCAAGGTCAGTTCTTTTATATAAGTTGCTCCAGCCTGCTGCCGTAGCATCGGGGTTTGATTCAACATATTCGAACAGGTTTGCAGGTATACTCATACTGTTACCCGACACTGTACCGTTATATTGATATTTGTTCATCCAAAGCCCGTCTCTCCAGGGGTCGTAGCAGGTAACCTTCAGTGAGCCGACAACATATTCGAGCTTTTCATCAAAGGTATCATTGAAATAAACATTGGTTGTTGCCGCGTTAAGATAACCTCCGTCACCGTGGGAACCGGGAATTGTATTATGGAAAACAACCGTATAATCTATCGTGCCGTTCTCGTTTACAACAGACTCTTTTGTAATTTTCGGTGAGTACTCATAGGTGGTTGCTCCCGTACCTCTGATGACATCTGTATAATTAAGATAAGCTTCGTTTGCCATCTTTTTCCCTTCCAGAAGCACATCCTCAAGGGTTTTATCTCCGCTGAGCTCGCCCTCCCATTCAGTACCTGTCTTTGAGCTGAAGGGAAGCTTATATGTAATCGTAAGTGTAGAGTCTTCATTCAGTATCCACTTTGACGAAGCGAATTCTGTATCCGATGTGTTGAATAAGACATTGAAGCTGTGATACTGGTCACCCTCGGCGGGAGCTATAAGAATATATGTATTCTCTGTGGGACCTCCGGCCACATAAGGTGTAAAGTTAACCGTGCGGCCGCTTTTTGTAACAGCAGTAATCACCATATCTTCGGGAATATTTTCTACATAAAGATATCCCTCGGCGTTGTTGTAGCTCCAGAATGCCGAAAGGTCAGTAAGGAAGAAGTTGCCCCAATCCTTGATTACGGCAGGCACATCAGCTTCAATGGTGAAATATACATATTCACCGTCGTTTCCGCTTGCACTTTTTCTTACGTTGGGTATGAAGCCGACAACATCTGCTGCACCGCCTGCAGTTTCTTCTTTACCGTTAATTGTGGCTGATACACTGTTGGTGTAATGCTTCTTTTCACCTTCCTGAAGCTCTTCGTATTCTGTATAGTAGATTATGTCAAAGGCATAACCGTCAGGAAGAGCAAAGGACATTGTGTTTCCGTTGACCGTAACATCGTTCCAGCTAATGTAAACATCGGAAAGTCTGTTTCCCCATTCATCATAACGCTTGACGCGTATGTCCTTGTCGGTGTAATATTCCAATCCTGTACCGAGCGTGTCGATAATAACGGTGCCTTGAAGATTATGATTGTCCTTCTTGATTTCAACCTCCCATTCAATTACGGGAACGGGGTTACCGTCATCATCTTCAAGAACAGACTGCTTGCCGTCTTTTTCCATTTTTTCAAGCTCGACTCTCAGCCAGTCATCAGACCAAACATAAACATCATTGCCGTTTGAATCCTTACCTGTCGAGTCAAGACCGTTCCACATATCAACGGTATCATTGGAAAGCAGATTGTCGTATATTTTTGTTTTATAGGTAATAAGGAAGCCGTTTCCTGCTGAAAAATCAGGAAAATCCGAAATGCGGAAGCCTTCCTCTGCGCCGTTGTTGTGAGACGGGTGATTACTGACAGTAGGCTGAGGATTCAGAACATTACCGTCAAGGTCAGTTACAACTATTGTGTCTCTCAGAGTATAATGATTTTCCCAGATCTGGTCATCTATTACAAGATCCTTTACAACACCCTTTGTAGCTTCAACTCTGATAGTATATTCCATAGTATTGTTGTCGCTGTCATAGTTGCCGTGGGTTTTGGTGACAGTCATACCTGCGCTGCCGTCAATATTGAGATTCACGCTGATTTTATCGTTGAAAACAACCTCTTCCGATGTACCTGACTGAGTTGAACCAACCGTAGCGTTAAAATCTATAGTGAAGTCCACATTAGAATACTTTGCACCGAAGCATTCACCGGTTACCGGGTCATCTTTAAAGACAACAATAAGCAGCCCGTCTTCGTTTATGAAATATTCACCGACATTTTCAATAGTGCCGTTTTCCGTTTTCGCAGTAATGGGGTGCCATTCTGTAAAAGGCTCACAATGGATGTTTGAGGGAATCTGATAATGAAGGTGGTGATCCTCGTCGTGCCGGAACTGTATCCACTCACTGCCCGTATTTTTTTCGGCAAATTCCATTGAAACAACATAGGTTTGTCCGATGTATACGGTTGAGTTGTTGTCGATAACTTCGCCTTCCATCGTTTTGAACTGGACCGCTTTAACTACCGTTGTAAGGTCATTTATATATGTGATATTCGGCTCTTGTGTATTTACGGGCGCTGAGTTAAACAGCATAAGAGGCGCAGCATCAGGCTCGGTTTCTTCTTCTGTAACGGTTGTTGACTCTTTATCCTCTTGCTTATACTCGGTATCCTTTGCAAAGCTGAGTTCGACGGTAAGTCCGTATCCGATAACACTGTCAGAATTATCAATACTCACAGTTTCAACCTTATTGTTGCTGTCACCCATTACGACAACAAGACTTTTACCGTCTGAAGACAAAACTATTCCCACAGAGTCTGCCGTTTTATCTGCGTCGTTATCAATAAAGACGATATCTCCCCTTTCGGGTGAGTGTTCACTCTTTGGTGAATATACGCCTCTGTTCTGCCAGGCAATTTTTAAAGCTTCTGCACCGGAAGCCTTAAGCTCGTCTGCATTATTGATATTTGCATAGTGCAGACAGAAAGACACGAACATGGCATTCCACTTACCGTAAGGGTTGCCGTACCATTCACCGTAGCGTGTGTAGCCGTTTTTGTTGCCTTCACCGTCATATTCAAAGTTGTTTTCGCTTTCTTCATAACCCATCTGCGACATTGCAATGCCAATCAGATTCTGAGGGATATCGTTTGTTATTTTAACATCATCAATTGTGCTGAGCCAATCGCTGACGGTTTCGGTGTCGGCTGTTTTATCAGGGAAGCACTCCTGAGAATGGGTATGTTCTGCTTGCGTACAAGAAAGATTTTTGATGTAACAAGCATCCGAATGAGTATGCGCTTCTGAGGTTGTTTCGTCGCTCAAAGAGGCTTCAGTTGTATCGTCTTCAACGATAACATCAGTTGTTGAATTATCATCAAAACCGCAAACAAGCTCACTTATGTAACAGTCATCACCGTGAGTATGTTCATCAATACCGCAGAATGCTTCGCCTGTTACGGTGATGCCGACCAGCTTGAGCCACCAGAAAACTATTGTTGCAACTATGAATGCTGCAAGTAAAAATGCTGTGGCAAGCTTTTTGCTATCCATTCTGAATTTTTTATGCTTACCAAGATAATCCTTGTTGACACCTTCCAAACCTGCCACCTCCTTTTACGCTTTATAAATATCAGTCGACCAGGCTGATACTGTCAAATGGCCATATTCTGAAAAATATTTTTCCGACAATATAATCCTCACTTACAAGGCCTATCACCGAGCTTCGGCTGTCTATTGAAGTTGAACGGTGGTCACCTAAAACAAAATAGTGATTATCTGTTACATAGCATGGAAAAGCTATATCACATTCACCTAAAGCTCTGTCCGTAACATAGGGCTCATCAATTGGCTCATCGTTTACATAAACATTACCGTTTTCATCAATGTTTATTTTATCGCCCGGCAGACCGATAACCCGCTTTATAAGAAGTTTATTCTGATAAGAAAAGCAACACAGCTCCCCTTTTTTCATATTTGTTGTTTTTAACAGTACGACTATTTCTTCGTCGTTGAGTGTCGGTTCCATGCTGCTGCCCGAAATCTGCAGAACAGGTAAAGCAAGTGTAGCAATCAACACCGCAACAGCAGCAACAACAATAAGTGAATACATTGTACTTCTGAGCACCTGTTTATATTTTTGATTATATTTTTCTCTGAGAATTTCAGCCTCTATTTGTTCAGCTGTGGGAATTGACCCGAAACCTTTTGATTTTCTCCTTACCATTGGCGGTAACGCTCCTATGAATGGGTATCAGTTTTGTTTTCTTCTTTCAAGTATGCTTCTTATTCTTGCTCTGACAGAATTTTCCACATCAGCAGGAAACACACTTAGTTTGTCATCGTTGTTAGCGAAAAAATGTAACATACGCTTATAGATTTCTACATCTGATAACTGTTCAGACTTATCGTTAGTTCTGACTTCTCCAACCCTGTCTTTTTTAACTATATTGTCCGATGTAACAGCCTTATCTGAAGTCATTTTAAGAGAGTCTGCAAGGCTTTTGGCATATCTGAGGGAGTTTTCCATATGACGGGTCATCATAGAAAGATTTTCGATATTCTGATTAGTTTTATTTTCATCATTCAGTCTGTCAATCTGTTCTTTAAGTTTGCTGTTTTCCTTGCTGGCTTCAAGAAGTAATTCAAGCAGTTCAAGACGGCTGAGTTTTCTGAGTTCTTTGTCTGTCATACAAAATGCAACCCCTTAGTATTTTCGGACGTAAAGTCCGATTTATTGCATAATAAGCCTATCGACCAATATACTTTCATCCATTGTGTAATATATCACATTTTTTGTGCTTTTTCAACATTTTTTGGTTGAAAGCGTTTATTTATGCTATTTTGTTTCATTCAAAACAAATGTCCATGATAATATTCCTGATATTATTTTAAAAACATACAGACACATCATTTAAGAAAACTCAAAAATGATGTGTCTAGGTTTTTAATGTTTAAATTTCACGTGACGAGATTTTTCAAGAACTTATAAAGTCTTAAAAAGTCTCAGAAAGCCTTATAAACAAAGGATTTATTTACTAGCCTCTTCAATAGCAACTGCACATGCAACGGTCATACCAACCATGGGGTTGTTACCAGCTCCGATAAGGCCCATCATTTCAACATGAGCGGGAACTGATGAGGAGCCGGCGAACTGTGCGTCGGAGTGCATTCTGCCCATGGTGTCGGTCATACCGTAGGAAGCGGGACCTGCAGCCATATTATCGGGATGAAGGGTACGGCCTGTGCCGCCGCCGGAAGCAACGGAGAAGTAGCTTACGCCGTTTTCAACACACCACTTTTTGTAGGTGCCTGCTACAGGATGCTGGAAGCGGGTAGGGTTAGTAGAGTTACCGGTGATGGAGACGCCTACATTTTCTTTTCTCATAATAGCTACGCCTTCGGGAACATTGTCAGCGCCGTAGCAGCGAACCTTGGCTCTGTCGCCGTCGGAGTATGCTGTTTCGTTAACTACCTTTACTGTTTCGGTGTAGGGGTCAAACTCGGTCTGAACATAAGTAAAGCCGTTGATTCTGGAGATGATCATAGCGGCATCCTTGCCGAGACCGTTAAGGATAACACGAAGAGGCTGAACTCTTACCTTGTTAGCGTTAAGAGCGATTTTGATAGCGCCCTCGGCAGCTGCGAAGGATTCGTGACCTGCGAGGAAGCAGAAGCACTCTGTCTCCTCGGAGAGGAGCATTTTACCGAGGTTACCGTGGCCAAGACCAACCTGACGGTTGTCAGCAACTAAACCGGGGATACAGAAGGCCTGGAGACCTTCACCGATAGCGGCAGCAGCGTCAGCAGCCTTTGTGCAGCCCTTTTTGATAGCGATAGCACAGCCTACTGTGTAAGCCCACTTCGCATTTTCGAATGCGATAGGCTGGGTTTCTTCTACGATTTTGTAAGGGTCGATGCCCTTTTCAGCGCAGATGTCTTTACATTCTTCGATGGAAGAAATGCCGTATTCCTTTAAAACAGCGAGAATTTTAGCTTCTCTTCTTGCATAACTTTCAAATAATGCCATGTCCGTTTACCTCCTTATTCTTCACGGGGATCGATATACTTAGCGGCATCAGCGAATCTGCCGTAAGTGCCCATAGCCTTCTTATAAGCCTCATTGGGCTCCATACCCTTTTTGATGAAGTCGGTCATCTTGCCGAGGGAAACGAACTCGTAACCGATAACCTGGTCATCAGCGTCGAGAGCCATTCTTGTTACATAGCCTTCAGCCATTTCAAGATAACGGACACCCTTAACCTTTGTACCGTACATGGTACCTACCTGTGAGCGGAGACCCTTACCGAGGTCTTCGAGGCCTGCGCCTACAGAGAGACCGTCCTCGGAGAAAGCAGACTGGCTTCTGCCGTAAACGATCTGAAGGAAAAGCTCACGCATAGCTGTGTTGATAGCGTCACAAACAAGGTCTGTGTTAAGAGCCTCGAGAATAGTTTTGCCGGGAAGGATTTCACTGGCCATAGCGGCGGAGTGAGTCATACCTGAACAGCCGATGGTTTCGACGAGAGCTTCCTCGATGATACCCTCTTTGATGTTAAGAGAGAGCTTACAGGTGCCCTGCTGAGGAGCACACCAGCCTACACCGTGTGTGAAACCGGAAATATCTTTGATTTCATAAGCCTTTACCCATTTGCCTTCTTCGGGAATGGGAGCAGGTCCGTGCTTGGGTCCTTTTGCGACCGTACACATTTTTTCTACTTCATGTGTGTAATTCATGATGAACAAATCTCCTTTCGGAATTTTATTGGTTTACTTTACCACTGATAATAATAACAAAATTTTTCTTATCTTTCAATAGTATAAAGCAAAAATATTTGAAGTAATTGCGGAAAAAACTGTTATTTTTTCACTACTTCGAAGCCGAAGGGGGCCAGAGCAAGCTTCGCCATTTTGAAATACTGCTTGCCGAAGGGGATACCGATAATCGTAGCACAGAAGATAAGACCTATGCAGAGATTTTCGAAGGCCATAACTGCACCTGTGGAAATAATCCAGATGATATTGGCTACGGTGCTGAAAACACCGCTGTCATTATCCCTTACCTCCTTATCGAAGGGCATAAAGGACAGGCGCGCAAACTTAAAGCACTGCTTACCGAGAGGGATGCCGATTATCGTACAGCACCAGAGCACACCGTAAAAGCACCATACAGCCGCTGTGATCGCTCCGCCGAAAATAACCCAGATAAGATTACCTATTGCTTTCATATTTTTTTCAACTCCTTTTCATTGTCGTAGCTTTATCATACATCATTTATGTTAAAAAATAAATAGCAGAAAGTGAAAAAACGGGCAGAGAATTTTTCAGTTTGTGCAGAAAATGGCGGAGCTGACATCCGCAGACACATTGTAATCCTCCGCAGCCCTACCTGTAAACCGTAGGGGCGACCATTGGTCGTCTTTTTTAATTCGCAAACATAAAGGTTTTCCGCTCAAGCCGCTCGGGCTCATACTTTGCCCGGGTCGGCAAAGTATGCAAAGCTCCCTTTGGCCTCGGGAAAATGCTCTCCCTCGGTGGCCGCCTTCGTAAACTCGGCGGAGACAGTGAACAGCCATACTGTAAATAATTTTTGTTACCTTTAGTCCCGTTCAAAACCACTTTTTCGCAGGGTGCTACTTTCAGTACCTCAAATGAGAAAAAGTCAGAGGGGGTTGCCCCGTGGCAGGGGCAAAGACAGGGAATAAGATTTTACTCTGCAGAAAGGTTTCACATAACTTCGATTTCTTTTACATCGTGCAAATAACCAAAAGCACGGAGCTTATTCCTTTATCACGCTTTCCCCCGAAGGTCAGAAAAAACATTTCAGTAGGCTACCCCGTAAAGAGGGAGTACGCATCTCGGTGCGGACATAAAAGGGAGCCACGGGAAAGCCCGACGGAAAATGGAGATACGATAACCTTTCAACGGTGATAATCTGTATTTTTTCGGTAGTGCAGTTTGTAAAGAAAAAACACAACGGCAGAATGAGGAAGTGGCATAAATTCATTTATTAAGCCTCATTCCGAAAAAAAACAAAATTATCATCCGACCAGTCGTATATTCACAGTAGCCGAAGAATGATTTTGGTTACTTTTGTCGAAACAAAAGTAACTCTGCGAAGCTGTAGTCGCTGAAAGTTTTAACACTGTAAATTTTATATGACTAAAACTCGGGCTAAAAAATGATTGTTTCTCAACAAAAAAGCAGACGACCATTGGTCGCCCCTACATTAATTCACAAAAAAAAACGGTGCAACCCTCTTTCGGGATTGCACCGTTTTCACACTTATTAATTTCTCATTTGCCTGCCGGGAACATATCCTCACCGTAGCCCATTACTCTGGCAAGCTGTACGGGAATCTGACGGTTTTTAATCTCGCCGTCGGAGGTAAAGCCGGCATCGGTGGCGGAAACGAATACGGGAACATCGTCCAAGTCGTGGTCACCGCTGGTAAAATAGTATTCATCCTTTTCGGCGTCATACTTCATACCGCCCGTGCCGTGGTCGGCAGTTACCACCACGAGGGTTTCTCCGTCCTTCTCTGCGAAATCGAGAGCGGCGGCTACAGCCTTGTCAAACTCTACGGCTGAAAGAGTCATATTATCCATATCGTTATTATGGGCGTGCTTATCGATACAGGCTCCCTCGACCATAAGGAAGAAGCCGTCCTCATCAGCCGAAAGAAGCTCGATGGCCTTTACCGTCATTTCCTCGACTGTGGGAGTGTCGTAGTTGTTTGTCACATACTTGAGGTCGTCGAAGCTGAACTGTGCGAAGGAGCGGCTGCCCTCCCCGAGAGCCATCATTTCGGCTTCGCTGTCGATGTAGGTCCAGCCGTTTTCTGCGGTGTTTTCCTCGTTTATACTCTCGGAGGCGGCACCCCAGATAAGGTCGAAGCCTGTTTTAAGCTGATCCTTACTGATGTCCTTTTCCAGCCCTCTGGCCAAAGCGTGAGCGGAGAACGCAGAGGGAGTGGCACCGCTCGTTTTGTCTGTGGTAACCACACCTGCAGCCTTGCCGTTTGCCTTGACGAGCTCGGCGATGGTTACGGGAACATTATCGGAAAGAGCCGTGACCACGGGCCCGATGGGGAAAACGGCCACGGAATTTGCCCACACTCTGATACCGCTGGACAGAGCTGTACCGCCTGCGGCAGAGTCCGTGTAGGGAAGAAGGAAGGAATTAATGTCGCTGGAGGTTTTTACGGGCATAGTCTCCATAGCCAGGCTTACTCCGCGGTTTGCCTTCGTAGCCTCGAGATTATTAAAGCTCATACCGTCGCCTATCATAAGGATAACATTTTTATATTTACCCTCGGTGTAGTCGTCGCTGACATTGTCGCTCAGACCCGCGAAGCCGTAAACCATAAGCACGGCCGCTGTCATAATTGAAACTAATTTTTTAATGATAATCATATTTTTCTCCTTTCGGGAAGATGTTCAGCTACATTATACAGAAATCCGTCTCACATTTCAATATTTACACGCCACTTATTAATAATTTTTTATCTTTATTGAAAAGTTTTCCGTTATATGTTATCATACCTTTTGAATTTCCGTGAAAGGAGGAGAGGCTCTTGTCTCTGCGGCAAGATTACAGATATACCTTCTATGCCTCTTATGCAGGCTATTTCGTACAGGCGATAATCAATAATTTTCTGCCTCTGCTCTTTCTGACCCTTCAGAAGGATTTTTCCTTAAGCTACGATAAAATCTCTCTGCTCATCGTCATAAATTTCGGTGTTCAGCTGGTGGTGGATATGGTCTCCGCCTCCTTTATCGATAAAATCGGCTACCGCGCCTCGGCTCTTTTAGCCCACGGTCTGGCCTTCGCGGGACTTTTCTCTCTCGGCATTTTTCCCTTTATTCTGCCGCCCTACTGCGGTATAATACTTTCCATAATAATCTATGCCTCGGGAAGCGGTCTCATCGAAGTCATCATCAGCCCCCTCGTAGAGGCCTGTCCCAGTAAAAGCAAAAGCGGCTCGATGAGCCTTCTTCACTCCTTTTACTGCTGGGGACAGATGTCGGTAGTCCTTCTTTCGACGGTGTTTTTCACCCTCGTCGGAGTAGAAAGCTGGCCCTGCCTCGCCCTTTTATGGAGTCTCGTCCCTCTGGCAAACGGTGTCCTTTTTGCTCTCGTGCCCATTC
This sequence comes from Acutalibacteraceae bacterium, assembly GCA_045588555.1. Taxonomy (GTDB): domain Bacteria; phylum Bacillota; class Clostridia; order Oscillospirales; family Acutalibacteraceae; genus UBA6857. Next base: position 53,582 of record JAZNEL010000039.1, read on the forward strand.
CCGATACCCTTTCGGGCGGTGAGGGAATGACGGTAAAGCAGCTTTTCGGAACGAGGCTTTTTTATGTTTTCGCACTGATTATGCTCTGCTCGGGAGCCTCTGAAATCGGTATGAGTCAGTGGGCATCAGCCTTTGCCGAATCGGGTCTGAAGGTATCGAAAACCGTAGGCGACCTGCTCGGTCCCTGCCTTTTCGCGGTGCTGATGGGCTCGGCGAGAGTTCTCTATTCGAAAATCAGCGAAAAAATCTCTCTTGCCCGAATAATGACGGTCAGCGCACTTCTGTGTGCGGTCAGCTATCTCACGGCAAGCCTCTCTCCCCTGCCCCTGCTCTCTCTTTTCGGCTGTGCTCTCTGCGGTCTTTCCGTGGGCATTATGTGGCCGGGCACCTTCTCTCTGGCGGCGGAGAAAATACCCGCGGGCGGTACGGCGATGTTTGCCTTCCTCGCTCTTTTCGGCGATATGGGCTGTTCACTGGGTCCCGGCGCCGTAGGCAAGGCTATCACTCTTTCCGGCGGCAATATGAACAGAGGAATACTGATAGGTGCACTGTTTCCTCTCCTGCTCATTTTCGGGCTTCGTTTAATGGGCGGCCGTGTCCGCTCCGACCGCAAAAGGGACAAATAAGCGGTATGACAGAGGCGTATGTACCGCCAAAAACGGATTAATCTGCGTTTTTACGCAATTTTACATTTATAAACAGGAGTTATCTTATGAGTAAAAAGCTGAAATCTACCCTTCTCGCACTTCTGCGTGTGGCCGTGGCTATGGCGATTTTCGTTATAGCCGTAGTGAATTACGAAAAGCTGAAAAACATCGATGTCCGCGCTCTGGTAGATGCCAGCGCAAATCTGACGGCGGCCGTGCTGACTATATGGGGCATTTATCTCGTGAAATCCGTGCTTTTCATCCTCCCCGCCTCACTTATCTACATTTCCATCGGTATGGCCTTCGATACACCTGTTGCCTGTCTCATCAGTCTCGTCGGCATCATACTCGAGGTCACCGTCACTTATTTTTTAGGCGTATTTCTCGGCGGAGATTATGTGGAAAAGCTTCTTATGAAAAGCAAGGGCGGACAGAAAATCCTCGAAAAGAAATTCAATGATAACTTTCCTGCCCTTCTGATTATCCGTGCGCTTCCCGTTTTTCCCATCGACTTCGTCAGTCTTTTCTGGGGTGCATCTAAATGTAAATTCCCCCGCTACTTCGTCGCCTCGGTAATCGGCATTATGCCCCGTGTGGTGCTGTTCACGATTTTAGGTGACGGAATTTATGACTACATCCCCATTCACCTTATTATAAGGATAGTCATTTTCTGCATACCCGTAGGAGCTGTGATTTATCTTGTGAGACATTTTATTAAGCTGCATAAAGAAACAGACACTTGATTTTTACATCAGGTGTCTGTTTTACTTTATATTCTTTATGTCTTTTTCTATGTCATCAAGAGCAAGTCGTATACGGTCTATCTTTTTAATTATCTCATCAGCGGTAATTTTGTTTTCGTTAGTTCTGCCGATAAGATAGTCGGCGGAAACACCGAAAAAATCCGCGAGCTTTATTATGGCGAAGGAGTCGGGGTTGGTTTTTCCCGTTTCGTAATTAGAGAGAGTTCTCTGGTCTATGCCGATAGCTTCGGAAACATCTACCTGCCTTAAATCTCTGTCCTCACGAAGGTCTCGTATTCTGTTCATTTTCACTCAACTCCTATAGAAAATTATGGGATTATTATACTAAAATATTTCTAAAGGTAGTTGACATACCAATAATTTTCTATTATAATTCATCTGTACTAATTTTCTTGGTACAAAAAATTAGTAAAGGAGTAAATTTTCTATGAAAAAACAAACAAAAAAACTGATTATCGGTATAGCTGTGGTTATGCTGATGATGACTGTGCTGTGCTTCGGTGCGAGTGCCCTGGATGTATATGACACAGTTCCGGCAACCGGACAATGCGGCGATAATGTCTATTGGAACTACGATAAAGATTCAAAAGTTCTCATTATCAGCGGTAAGGGTGATATGTGGGATTATTATGCCGATCCTTTCAAAGGTACCTTGTCACCCTTCGACAGATATTTGTATGCCGATTACTTTTTTGAAAGTGTTATAATTGAAGACAGTATAACAAGTATCGGCAACAGCATTTTTCATTCCCAGAACGGTATTAAAAATGTAGAAATTTCCGAAAGTGTGACACACATAGGAGACTATGCTTTTAACGATTGTTCTTCACTTGAAACTCTTGAAATTCCTGACAGTGTAACAAGCATAGGTGCATATGCTTTTTCATACTCCGGTTTAAAAAGCATAAAAATTCCCGATAGTATGACTACTGTTGGCAGTGATGCTTTTTACCGTTGCGAAGATCTCTCAAGTGTTATTATTCCCACAACAGTAACAAATATCGAGTCATATGCATTCGGTTCAACAGCTATCACAACTGCCCATTACTGCGGTACACAGGAGCAGTGGAACAATATAACAATCGATTACGGAAACACACCTCTTACAAAAAATATCCATATGTCAGAGGACAAAGATATAAACGGCATTTGTGACATTTGCGATTATGAATTCACGCATATCCATAATTACACAGTAACAGCAACCACTCCCGCCACCTGCACAGAGAACGGTTATACTGTATATACATGTAAATGTACTGATACATATACAGAAACCATCCCCACCACAGGACATGATTATCAAAATGCTGTTTGCACAAAATGCGGTGACAGTAAAGCTGATGACTGCTCACACCTCTGCCATAAATCCGGCTTTATGGGCTTCATCTGGAAGATAATAAACTTCTTCTCAAAGCTCTTTAAAATCAACCCCGTATGTGAATGCGGTATGGCTCATTATTGATCCGAAAGGTGAACGCCTCTCCTTGATTTAAGGGGAGGCTTTTTCAGCAAGGGTGCGTAGCCTGCTGTGTGTTCAGCACAGAGTACCCTTGCGGGAAGTAAAAGAAACATTTCACAAGGGTGCAGGCTCGGTGTACTCCGCACACCGAGCCCGACCCCTTGTCTCTGCGTATAATCGCGAAAACGGCCGGAGTTTCATTTCTCCGACCGTAAATTTTTTATTCATCTGATAAAATCAGAATTTCTTTTCTGCTCCGGGTCTGCCGCAGCATTTCTTATACTTTTTACCGCTTCCGCAGGGACAGGGATCGTTAACGCCGACCTTTTTACCGTCGTTTCTGACGGTTCTGCCCTTTTCACTGCCGTCACCGGCACCCTTGGCTACGGTAACCTTGGCTACCTTTTCGCGGGTTACCTCTTCCTCGACAGCGAAGCGCTTAACGAGAACGCATTTCACGGTGTTATCGCGGATGGCGCCCGTCATTTCCTCGAACATATCGTAGCTGTACTCTCTGAAGGCGATGACGGGGTCCTTCTGACCGTAGGCCAAAAGACCTACACTGCGCTTAAGCTCATCCATAGCATCGATGTAATCCATCCACTGAAGGTCTACATTACGGAGAAGCTCGCTTCTCTCGATTTCGCGCATCATTTCCTCGCCGTAGATAACCTCTCTGCTCTTATGAAGCTGATGGGCTCTTTCGGTGAGCATATCGAAGATTTCGTCAGCCTTATATTTTCTGTCCTCTCTGAAATCGTTTTCGGAGGTGAGCCAGCCCATATATTTGTCACGGAGAGTGGCGAAGTTCCATTCGCTTGAGGGAATGTTTGAGGGACAGCAGAATTCTACGGTGTCACCGATGGAGTCGTCGATCATCTTTGTGATAACAGGCTTCATATCCTCACCGTTGAGCACCTTGTCTCTCTGGGAGTAGATGATTTCTCTCTGCTTATTCATAACATCGTCGAAGGAAAGAACATGTCGGCGGGTAGCGAAGTTATTACCCTCGACCTTTCTCTGTGCGGATTCTACCTGCTTCGAAAGCATACCTGCCTCGATGGGAAGGTCGTTATCCACGGGCATAGAGTTCATAATCGCCATCATTCTGTCACCGCCGAAGAGACGGAGAAGGTCGTCCTGCATAGAAAGGTAGAAGCGGCTTTCGCCCGGGTCTCCCTGTCGTCCGCTTCGTCCGCGGAGCTGATTATCGATACGGCGGGACTCGTGTCTTTCGGTACCGATGATGTAAAGACCGCCTGCCTGTCTTACCTGCTCTGCTTCGTCAGCGATTTCCGCTTTGTATTTTGCTTCGAGCTCTTTGAATTTCTCTCTTGCCTCGATGATGTCCTCGTTATCCGTGTCACCGAAGCCTGTGGCCTCGGAAATGAGCTCCTCGGGATATTCGAGCTTTCTCATTTCGCTCTTTGCCAGATATTCCGCATTACCGCCGAGCATAATGTCGGTGCCTCGGCCCGCCATATTTGTGGCGATGGTAACCGCGCCTAATTTACCTGCCTGTGCTACGATTTCAGCTTCCTTGTCGTGATGCTTCGCATTGAGCACATTATGCTTTATGCCTCTCTTTTTAAGAGCGGAGGAAAGCTTTTCACTCTTTTCGATGGAAACCGTACCGACGAGAACGGGCTGTCCCTTTTCGTGACACTCCAGAATCTGCTCGATGATGGCGTTGAATTTAAACTGCTCTGTCTGATAGATAACATCGGTGTTATCCTTTCTTAAAAGAGGTTTATTAGTGGGGATTTCCACAGCGTCAAGAGAGTAAATCTCTCTGAATTCCTCTACCTCGGTCATAGCAGTACCCGTCATACCCGAAAGCTTTTTATAAAGACGGAAATAGTTCTGGAAGGTTATGGTGGCAAGAGTTTTATTCTCACGTGCGATTTTTACGTTTTCTTTGGCTTCGATGGCCTGGTGGAGACCGTCGCTGTAGCGTCTGCCGAGCATAATACGGCCCGTAAATTCGTCTACGATGAGCACCTGTCCGTCCTTTACCACATAGTCAATGTCACGGGTCATAATGCCGTGAGCTCTGATGGCGATATTGAGATGGTGGGAAAGAGTGAGGTTATCCGGGTCACTAAGGTTTTCAATGCCGAAAAATTTCTCGGCCTTCTGTATACCTGCCTTGGTAAGGGAAACGTGCTTGCTCTTTTCGTCTACGATGTAGTCGGCGCCTGCCTCCTTGGCGATTTCCTCCAAATCGGCCTTCGAGTCCGTTTCGGCTACCTTGTAGCATCGGAGACTTCTTACGAAGGTGTTTGCCACGGAGTAAAGCTCACTGGACTTTCCGCCCATACCGGAAATGATGAGGGGAGTTCTTGCCTCGTCGATAAGGATGGAGTCGACCTCGTCCACGATAACGAAGCAGTGGCCGCGCTGTACCTTTTCCTCCTTGTACTGTGCCATATTGTCACGAAGATAGTCGAAGCCCATCTCGTTGTTTGTGCCGTAGGTAATGTCGGCGGCATAGGCAGCTCTTCTCTCGTCCGTTTCCAGACCGTTTACGATGAGTCCTACGGAAAGACCCATAAAGCGGTAAACCTTGCCCATCCATTCGCTGTCTCGGCGGGCAAGATAGTCATTTACTGTGACGATGTGGACACCGTCGCCCGTAAGACCGTTAAGGTAGGCGGGAAGGGTAGCCACGAGGGTTTTACCTTCACCGGTTTTCATTTCGGCGATTCTGCCCTGATGGAGCACGATGCCGCCCATAATCTGAACGGGGAAATGCTTCATACCCAGGACACGCCATGCAGCCTCACGGCAGGCGGCAAAGGCCTCGGGGAGAATGTCGTCAAGGCTTTCGCCCTTTGCTAATCTTTCTTTGAACTCGGGGGTTTTAGCCTTAAGCTGACTGTCGGTAAGTCTGCCGTACTCCTCGTCGTAGGAGAGCACTTTGTCAACCAAAGGTCTTATTCTTTTTATTTCCTTCGATGAATAATCACCGAAAAGCTTTTTCAGTAAGCCCATTATAATCACCTCTTATTTTTCTGATTATAAGTATAATCATTTTATTTTAACACAAGTTAAAAAATAATGCAAGAGTCTGCAGGGTAAACATAGCAGTTAATTCTGAAGGGTAAACATAGCAGTTAATAATGCAGTCGGCACGGCAGATGAGGCACTTATGAATTTAGCAGACTTTTTATTGACAAATATTTACCGTAATGTTAGAATAATAAAAAAATTATTTGTAGGAAAGGCGGCGCTCATAATGAAAAAACTCATTTCATTACTTCTGGTGGCTGTTATGCTTTTCGCAGTAACGGCACCCGTTTCAGCAGCAGTCAACGAAAGAACACCCATCGTTTATATCCGCGGTAACGGAGACGGTATTTACTATCCCGACGGCACTCTCTGTGTAGCACAGCTGGAGGACCTCAGCTTCGGCGGCGATGAGGGTACGGATAAGGACGCCATCGTAGAGGCTGTGGTCAATATTCTTAAGCCCTTCGTTTTAGAGGGAATGCTTTTCGACGAATGGGATAACTACGGAAAGGCTATCTACGACGAAATTTCTCCTCTTTTCCCCGATTCGGGTCTCGATGAAAACGGAAACCCCAAAAAGGGCGTAGGCGTTCACCCCTCGACTATGGCTGATTCCGTAGCGGCGGCGAAATCCACCTACTATTATAATGTCAATTCGAGCTATTGCTTCGCTTACGACTGGCGTCTGTCTCCCTACGACCATGTAGACAGACTTCACGAATATGTGCTCCAGGTGCTCAAAACTACCGGTCAGTCACAGGTTTCTATGTATGCCAGATGTATGGGAGGAAGCCTTCTCTCGGCCTATCTCGAAAGATACGGCCACCTCGGTCTGGTAAAAAATGTTTTATACTGTGATGTGCTTTCTAATGAAGCTACGGTTATTTCCAAAGCCTTCAGCGGTCAGATAGAGTTCGATGCCAATATGGTGGAAAGATATGCCGGTCAGCTCGATTTCTGCGGACAGACAGGCGACGGTGTAGGCTTTGCCTTCAGCGAAATGCTTTATGAAATCGTATTCAAAACGATGGATTTCTTTAATCAGATAAATGTTTCGGATAAGGCTCTCGATAAGGTGGAGGAGCTTTACGGAAAGCTTTATAAGGCTCTCATCCCTGCTCTTTGTCACGCTTTAGGTATGGCTACCCAGGTGAATTACTGGACAGAGATTGCCGAGGAGGATATGGATGCGGCTCTTGACCTTCTTTACGGTAAGGAGGGCTCGGAGCTCCGCACCAAGTATGCGGGTCTCATCGAAAAGATTCAGTACTACAGAGAGCACGTTTCCTCGGATCTCGACGGCTTTTATAAAAGCCTCGACGAAAACGGAATCCATTATGCCTTTGTCGGTAAGTACGGCTTTATGAATGCTCCCTTTACTGCTGATGCAGATCTTCTCAGCGACGCACTGTCAAGTCTTACCCACGCCACCTACGGAGCCTATACCGCTCCCATCGGTCAGAAGCTCTCCGAGGATTACATCGCACAGCGTACTGCCGAGGGTAAGGGAAGATACATCTCTCCCGATAAGCAGGTAGACCTTTCCACCTGTATTGCCCCCGACAGAGTGTGGGTTCTGAAAAATGCCCACCACGATATTATTGACTGTCTGCATCCCGTCATCTTCGCCTTCCTTAACGGAACGAAGGAAAATGTGGACACTGTTTACGAGAAAACAGGTCTCTCGCAGTTTATGGTTTACGACTATGCTACCGGAAAAGCCTCTGTTATGACCGAGGAAAACTGTGCAGATTACGAGTGGATCACCCGTCCCGTAGACGAGCCCACCACACAGACCAGACTGGCGGCCTTTATGCGCTTCTTTACAATGCTTCTCAATTTCATCACAAGCTTTTTCAAGGGTGAGCTTGATTTCTCAAATCTTTTGGGCGGAGGCATAACAGTCCAGTAATTGAGAGGAGAAAATATAATGACAGTAATTGCTGTAATTGCTTTTTTGGCTGTCGGATATTTAGCACTTGTTTTAAGCGCCGCTGATTACGGCTACGGTATTGCTTTCATCGGCGGTTTGCTTGCGGTACTGCTTGTCATTCTAATTGATGTACGCTGGGATGTGCAGGACATTAAAAAGATGCTTTCCGAAAAGAAAGATAAAAAAGAAGAAAGTAAAAACGAATAATATTAAACTCTCCCGATGCTGATGGTTTCGGGAGAGTTTTTGCATATTTACTTCTTTTTGCACATATATTTCTTCGGGGGATTGATGCTTCAGTAAGCTTATCTCACGACAATTCTGTATGCTTCTGCAGTTCTGTTCTTCGAATATATGTTTTCTGTCAACCACTCTGACAGTGAGTCAGAGTTTAATTTCTGAGAGTCAATTTCTATAGTGTTATTTTTTTCGTCAAATAACATTATTCCCCGACCGCCTGCTATAGGATAATAGCAATCCTTTTCTGTTTCCGCAGGTTCCTGTTTATTCATAAAAATAATATATTCTTTTTCAACCTCCACATTGTCGTCGTTCAGCATCTGGTAAAGAGTAATGTATGAATTTACCTCGCCTTTCAACACGGAATGCACTTGTAATTTCGCTGTTTGTGAAATTCCGTTTTCAGTGACAGAAGAAACAGCAGCTATAACGATACATTCCGCTTCTTTTTCAAGCTCGTCAAAGGATTCGGCAGAATCGCCGTATGAGGCAAACACCCGCCCGTTTTCAGAATCAGCCAATTCTTTTTCTAACAGCTCTGCCAAACTGTCTGTCTGCGGAACATCTGAACCAACATCTTTTGAAATATTGCTCATACTGAAATAAATCAATACGGAGCTGAAAAGTACGATTACTGATAAGATGAGAAAATTTCTTTTTTTCATAAAATGCCTCCTTAATTTTAAATATTTCCTAAATGCTGTAAATCTCGTGTTTGAGGTTTAGATATTTTCCATTTATCCCAATAAGTATCCGTATAAGAATACATTATTGCTTTGTTGCTGCTAGTAGCTCCGGAGTCATGATCTAAATATCCTACTACATGACCGAATTCATGAGTAGAAATCGCTTTCCATTTGCTGTCTGAATATTTTGAGGTATTACTGTCATATATTAGAGCTACGATTTGACCATTTTTAATTGTATAAACCTGTCGTTTACTGCCCTTGTAGCTTGCGTAACCGACAAAATTATACTCTTGATAAGTAAAAGCTTCTACATTGGATGGAATATCAAATGTAGAAGATGCTTCTGAACGACTGATGTCACCAAACAGAATACCGTAATTTGATGATAAAGTCGTTCTGGTAAAAGTTCCCTCGCTTGTCCAGTTGCCTTTAGCATAAGAAAAATAATTTAGCAATTTTTCTTCGCTCATTTTTGTTGAAGCGCTATCTAAAATATAAACTGTTCTCTTACCGTTTGATGGAATGTATGCAATGGAATTGCCGTTCGAATGCCAATATGAAAAAACGGCAATTGGCTCCCACGCTGATGAATATATAACGATAGAGCTAATTAAACAAACAATTGAGCAAAAATATACTACTATTTTTTTCATTTTACATTCTCCTGAATCAAAAATTGTTTAAACATAGAAACAACTTTTCTATATCTTACTGCTTAAAAAATAGCATAATATGCTCAATTTTTTAATCATATATTTGCAATAAATATATGATTAAAAAATATATTTAAAATCATTCGTAATTTATCGGCATATTGCCTTTTATTTTTGCATATATTTCTTCGGGGGGATTGATATGAAGTATTTACCCGAAGACAGAGCAAAAGAGCTGGCTCTTTACATAATCGAAACGGGTGCCACCGTCAGACAGGCGGCAGGGTATTTCGGCATAAGCAAAAGCACCGTGCATACAGACATAACGGTAAGGCTGATGAAAAGCGAGCCCGACCTTTATGACAAGGTAAGATGTGTCCTCGACATCAATAAAGAGGAGCGGCACATAAGAGGCGGCGAGGCAACACGCAAAAAGTTTGCAAGCCGCGCCGCGGAAAAGCGGGCAGGATAATATCGGACCGCCCGCCTTCAGCTTTATTTCAGAAATTCCGTGATTACCTTCCACACATTTTCGTCCTGTGCGGTCATTCTTTTCCAGTCATATTTTGCTTTGAAGGCTTTTTTGTCCTCCTCGGTCACTAAAGCCTTCTTTTTCAGTGCCTTCTGATATTCGGCGAAAAACTTATCCTTATATTTCACCGCATCATCCGTATAATTCGGATTATGGTTTTTACCGTTAAGACGCAGGAAGCTTATGCCTGCCTTGCCCGAAAGCTCCTTTTCCAAAAGGTCGAAGCTGTTCTTTGCAGAGACAGTTTTATCGTCGGCGGAATGGATGACGAGCACCTGCGTTTTTGTGCCCTTAAGGGTTTCGAGAGCGTTATATTTTACATAATCGGGATTCGCCTGCTTCTCCAGAGCGAGAATTTTTTTGCCGAAGGGAGCAAGAGGGCCGCGGAAAAAGCCCTTTAAAATCTGCTCTACGGAGATGAAGCCCGACATAGCCACACATTTTTCGATGTCGGGATGAATAGCGGAAATGTTCAGCGTGGAGAAGCCACCCCAGCTGTGACCGATGACGCTTAAGGGGAGAGAGGAGTATTTCCCGTCAGCTCTGATGGCCTTCACCGCATCGTCCAGGTCGCGCAGAGACTGGGCAAAGCCGTTTGTGGCCTCACCTCCCGAGCCCATACAGCCCGTGTGGTCGTAGGCGAAGACCCGGTAGCCCTCTCTGCAGAGTCTCTCGATTTCCGTCATATAGCCTGTGTGTCCCGAGCCCATACCGTGTTCGAAGATGATGAGTCTGCTTTCGTCGAAGCCGTCATAATAGTAGAAATTACCTGCGAGGGTATGGCCGAGAGAAGAGGGGAAGGGATATTCCTCACGGCGGAGGTTCTCGTAATCATCGGCAGTGAAGTAAAAAACACAGCCGTTATCGTCGGCGCGGGTGTAAATCATTTTACGGTAAATTTTTTCGATTAATTCGGTAAGCATAATTAGAATCCTTTCTTATTTGTAAAAGCCTTCCAGAGTGTCCAGCTCTCTGCTCGTTTCCCGCATAAAGCGGCGGCATTCCTCATCCTTTGCGAGGATACGGCCTGCACGGGCGACACGGCGCAGAAAGATTTTACTGAAAAGCACCTGATTTTTATGATAGACGAGAGGACAGATATTAATTCCGCGTATGTCCGCCCTCGCTTTAATTTTTCCGCTTTCAGTAATATAAGGAAAAAAAGGGAAAATAATACAGGAGAGCGGTCTCGTTTTTCTGTCGCACCGTCCCTCGCAGACACAAAGCCTCACTCCGTCCTTTACGGTTACGGGAAAGACCGTGTCCTCACCGGGAAAAAGGAGCATCCCCGTTTCACTGTCACCCTTACAGCAGGCCTTGCCGCAGAGCAGACCGCAGTCCGCCTTCAGAGGAGTGTAGGGAAGAAGGACATTTTTAGCCCGGGTGATAACATCTTTTTTCACTTCTTTCACCTCATTTTCCTTTTTTTACATATTCATTATACCGCCTTTTGTGTTTTTTGTACAGTAAAATTTCTTTTTATTCGTAAGTTTTTTTGTTGAAATGGTGTAAGTTTTGTGGTATATTAATATGTGTAGTTTTTTTTAGGAGATGTAAATGTGAAAATAGGATACGATAACGGAAAATACATCAAAACTCAATCAGAGCACATCAGGGAAAGACTGTCCCAGTTCGGGGGTAAGCTTTACCTCGAATTCGGCGGCAAGCTTTTCGATGACCATCACGCCGCCCGTGTACTGCCCGGCTTTGAGCCCGACAGTAAGCTTAAAATGCTTTTACAGCTTAAGGATGAGGCAGAGGTGGTTATCGCCGTAAGTGCGAAGGCCATCGAGGAAAAAAAGCTCCGTCGCGACCTTAATATCTCCTACGATAAAGAAGTTCTCCGACTTATCGACCTTTTCAGAAGCGTGGGCCTTTATGTGGGCAGTGTGGTTATAGCGCAGTATGACGGACAGAAATCCGCCGATAATTTCCGTGCCAAGCTCCGCGAGCTGGGTATTTCTGTTTTCACTCACTATAAAATCGAAGGCTATCCCTCGAATGTGCCCCTCATCGTTTCCGAGGAGGGCTACGGTAAAAACGAATATGTGGAAACTGAAAGAAAAATCGTGGTGGTTACCGCACCGGGCCCCGGAAGCGGAAAAATGGCGGTCTGCCTTTCACAGATTTATCACGACCATTTACGGGGCATTGAATCGGGCTATGCCAAATTCGAAACCTTCCCCGTGTGGAATCTGCCCCTTAACCATCCCGTAAATTTAGCCTACGAGGCGGCCACGGCCGACCTCAATGACCTTAATATGATCGACCCGTTCCATCTGGAGGCCTACGGTATTCCCACGGTAAATTATAACCGCGATGTGGAAATTTTCCCCGTGCTCGAGGCTATCTTTACTAAAATTTACGGCTCCTGCCCCTACAAATCTCCTACAGATATGGGCGTAAATATGGTAGGTCACTGTATTTTCGATAAAAAAATAGTAGAGGATGCGGCAAAGCAGGAGATTATCCGCAGATATTACTCGGCTCTTTATGACGCCAGACACGGTGCCGACACTCTGAAGGAAAGAGAAAAGATTTCCATTCTGATGAATAAGGCCGGCATAAGCCTCGAAAGCAGAGCCGTAGCCGTAAGGGCAAACGAGGTGGCGGAAAAGACGGGAGCTCCCGCAGCTGCCATCGAGCTCGACGACGGCAGAATCATCATCGGTAAGACAAAGGATCTTCTGGGTGCCGCTTCGGCCGCACTGCTTAATGCACTTAAGAGTCTGGCAGGACTCGACGACGAGCTTCTGCTTTTACCCTCGACGCTTATCGAGCCGGTTCAGAATCTGAAGGTAAGCTATCTCGGCAGTAAAAATCCCCGTCTTCACGCTGACGAGGTGCTGGTGGCTCTTTCCGTTTCGGCGGCGACGAATGAGGATGCGGCGAAGGTGCTCGAATGTCTGCCTCTGTTAAAAAACTGTCAGGCACACATTTCCGTCATTCCGTCGGATGTAGATAAGATGATTTACCAGAAGCTGGGAATACATCTCACGGTGGAGCCCGAATATGAGAATGATAATTTATATCATTGATAAAAATCTAAAAAAGTCAGGAGAATTATTATGAGAGACTGGACAAGATTAATCGGAAAAGCGCTGAAATACAGCTACGAGCAGTTAGTGGAGGAAGGAAAGGAAACGGTGGAGAGAGTTCTCGAAACCATCGGTAAGTACTCCGACCCCGAGGGTGCAGACTACACTCTCGTAGGTCTCACCGCCTACACCGCTGCGGTCGACGATGACCTTTCACCCATCGAGGTAAAGCTTATCAGCGATGTTTTAGGCATCAGTGAAAAGGAGTTTCACGGCTTCGTGGAGCAGGTTAAAAAGGACGACAAAATCGTAAGGGAGCTGGTAGACATCGTAGACTGTATGAATGAAGACGAGCTTAACGATTTCGCCTCCGTGCTTATCGGTATCTTCGCCGTCGACGGCAAAATCACCGATGAAGAAATGGCATTTCTTAAAAAGCTTTGCCACTGATAATTACCGAAAAAACTGACAGTACTGCTGTGAAAGGAGACATAATTATGACATATACCGAAAAATACGAGCAGTGGTTAACCTTTGACGAGGAAATCCGTGAGGAGCTTCTCGCAGTTACCGACGAAAAGGAGAAGGAGGACCGCTTTTATAAGGATCTTGCCTTCGGTACGGGCGGACTTCGCGGCATTATGGGCGCAGGCTCAAACCGTATGAACAAATACACCGTCGGCAAGGCAACCTACGGCCTGGCACAGTATTTAAAGAATAAATATGAGGGCGAAATCAAGGTAGCCCTCGGCTATGACACGAGAAACAATTCCGCTTATTTTGCCAAGGTAGCGGCAGGCATATTCGCCTCCTGCGGCTTCAGAGTTTATCTTTACGACAGAGCATTACCCGTTCCCGTGCTTTCCTTTACCACGGCGTTTTTAGGCTGTAATGCAGGCGTTATGATCACCGCCTCACATAATCCGAAGGAATATAACGGCTACAAGGTTTACGACGGCAAGGGCTGTCAGCTCTGCACGGAGGATGCCACCGAGGCCATAGGCTACATCAATGCCGTAACGGATTACAAGGCCATTCCCTTCCTCGAGGAAAGCGAAAACATCACTATGATCGGTGACGATGTGTTCGGTGAATTCTGTAAGCAGATCAAAAAGCAGAGCCTTTACGAGGAAAAATCAGACATCAAAATCGTTTACACACCTCTCCACGGCACAGGTAACATCCCCGTCAGAAAAATGCTCGAGGGTATGAATGTTACCGTGGTTAAGGAGCAGGAGATGCCCGACGGTAACTTCTCTACCGTCAGAAGCCCCAATCCCGAGGAAAAGGACGCTCTCACCATCGCCATCGAAAAGGCGAAGGAAATCGGTGCAGACCTCGTTTTAGGCACTGACCCCGACTGTGACAGAGTAGGCATCGCAGTTAAAAACGGTGATGAATATGTGCTCTTTACGGGTAATCAGACCGGTGCACTTTTAGTTAAATTCGTTCTCGAGATGAAGAAGTCTTCTCTGAACGAAAAGTCAACCCTCATCAAAACCATCGTTACCTCGGAGCTCGGCGCAAACATCGGCAGAAGCTACGGCCTTAACATCGAGGAGACTCTCACCGGCTTTAAATACATCGGTGATAAGATGTGTAAGTACGAGGAAACAGGCGAAAGAGAATTTGTTATCGGCTACGAGGAAAGCTACGGCTATCTGGTAGGTATGCACGCCAGAGATAAGGATGCTGTCGTTTCCTCTATGCTTATCTGTCAGATGGCGGCTTATTACTATAATCAGGGTAAAACCCTCGTGGATGCACTTAACGACATCTATGCCGAGTACGGTTATTATCTTGACTATCTCGACTCCTTCACTCTTAAGGGTAAGGACGGCGCAGAGAAAATCGAAAAGCTGATGGTTTATTTCCGCTCTCTGGGTAAAAATGTTTATGAGGGCATCGATGAGGTTCTCGATTTCAGCAAGGGTATCGGCGACCTTCCGAAGGAAAATGTACTCAAGTACACCTGGAAGGACGGCTCCTGGCTGGCTGTCAGACCCTCCGGTACAGAGCCGAAGATTAAAATTTACTACTCCGTAAACGAGGAAAACAAGGAAAAGGCTACGGAGAGGCTGGCAGGTCTGCGTGAATACATCGCTTCGGTAATCAATAAGGAGTAAAAAAATGACAGTACAGGCTTATGTAGAAAATGTTCTTCAGCCCAAGCTGCAGGGTGACGGCGGATGGATCGAATATGTTTCCTGTGAAGACGGAGTTCTTACTGCTGTTTTCAGAGGCGAATGCTCTAAATGCCTTATTCTTCACCGCTGTACTGCTTGGATCGAAGAAGAAATAAAAAAAGACCTTAACAAAGCAGTTAGGGTTAATGCAATCCGCAAAAAGCCTTATTTTCAGGACATATAACGAAAGGAAAACGGTACGGGTATATCTGCAGAAACGGTATATCCGTGCCGAAGCTTATTTATGGCACACATTAAAGTTGTAAGACGCTCGATGCGTCCCGAGGAATGGACAGACCTTCGCTTCGGTTGGCTGAAAAGACACATTTATCTGTCTAAGTGGGAAATAAAAAATCTCCTCATCCGCGATGCGAGACAGGTCAGTGAAATGGAATTTGAGTATTATTCCGCTGACTACAGACCCCTTAATAAGGGTGATATGTACTTTACCCCCGACGGCACCGCCTTTATAAAAGCAGATGTTGATTTGCCCGAGGATCTGAAGGGACAGGAGCTGTGGTTTTCTCTGAAAACCGCCGCCGAAATCTGTGTGAAGGTAAACGGAAAATATGTGGGCGGTGTGGACCCAAACAGAGAAAGGATGCTTCTTTCACCCTACATAAACGAAAACGAGACCCTTCATTTCGAAATGACAGGCTATAACCGCTCAAAGCCCGACGACGAAAGAAATCCCGAATCTCTTTCCGTAAGAGGCTGCAGGCAGATTTTCGAGGGTGCTTATATCACTACCGTAAACCACGCTGTTCAGGAGCTGGTATGGGACTTTGAGCTGCTTCTGGATATAGCAAAAAGTGAGCTGTTCAATGAGGATTACAGAGCATTTCTTAATAAAGAGCTCAACAATGCTATGAATCTGATCGATTTTGACGGTGAAGAGCTGACGGGAGCAGACAGTGCGAAAAAATATGTGGACGAAGTGATTTATGCCAATGACACCTACAAGGGTACGGGCGATGTAGCTCTCATAGCCCATTCCCATCTGGATGTGGCCTATTACTGGAGAAAAATACACGCCGTGCAGAAAAATCTCCGCACAGTGCTTATTCAGCTTCGTCTGATGGATAAATATCCCGACTTCAGATATACTCATACACAGCCTTATGTTTACGAAACTCTCGAAAAGTATTATCCCGAGGTATTCGCAGAGCTGAAGGAAAAGGTGAAGGCAGGTCAGTTTGAGCCTGTAGGTGCGATGTATGTGGAGCCCGACTGTAATATTCCCTCGGCGGAGTCTCTTGTCCGCCAGTGTCTTTACGGCCAGTATACATATAAAAGAATGTTCGGCTCCTTCGTGAATAATGCGTGGCTGCCCGATGTTTTCGGAAACAGCTGGATTTTACCCCAGATACTAAAAAAGAGCGGTGTGGATTATTTCGTTTCAAACAAAATGTCCACCTGGAACGATACCAACCGTTTCCCTCACAATAACTTTATCTGGAAGGGTATTGACGGCAGTGAGGTTTATGCCTGCGTCCCGCCCACACACTTCATAACCTGGAATATGCCCTCGCAGATTCAGGAAAACTGGGAGGCATATATTGATAAGGACAGCGGAGGCAAAACCCTCAATATGTTCGGCTACGGTGACGGAGGCTCGGGCTGTACGGAAGAAATGATAGAAATGATGCACCGATTTGAAAAGCTTTCCGTTATGCCGAAATGTGAGCATACGGGCGGTGCAGAGTTTCTCGAAGAAAACCTGAAGGATAATAAAAATCTTGCCGTCTGGGACGGTGAGCTTTATCTGGAAATGCACCGCGGCACCTTTACCACAAAGAGCGACCTGAAAAAGATTAACAGACGACTGGAGTGGAAGCTGCGTAGTGCAGAAATTCTCTCTCTCATAAGAAATGAGGATAACAGAGAAAAAATCACGGAGCTTTATAAAAAATTTCTAGTAAATCAGTTTCACGACATTCTTCCCGGCTCCCACATAAATCCTGTCTACACCGATGCTATGAAGGATTACGGAGAAATCGAAAAAGAGGTCGATAAAATCATCGGAACGGGCACCAAATATTTTAACACCCTTAACCTTACCCGTGACGCACTCACCTTCGTAGAAAATAAAAAGGGTTCCTCTGTCCGCTACGGTAAAAAGGGTAACTGGCTCATTCCTTCTCTGGCTCCTATGAGCTCGGGTACGCTTCGCAGTGCGCGGTATGACAAGGAATGGATAACGGTGGGTGAGACTGTGGAAACACCGTACTACACCGTTAAATTCAATCCCGACGGTTCCTTTGAAAGCCTTTACGATAAAGAGCTTCACAGACAGTGGGTACAGGGCGATTTCAATAAGCTGAAAATTTACACAGACAAACCCGGCAACTACGATGCCTGGGACATTCTTCCGAATTACAGGGATAAGCAGACAGAGACAAAGGTCGCTTCGCCTCTTGCCCTTACGGCGAGGGACGGCGAGTGCGCCGAGTTTACTGCCGTGCTGAAAACGGAAAAATCAGAATGGAAAATGATAATCCGTCTTTTCCGCAGAAGCAGAGGAATCGAGGTGGAAAACATCGTGGACTGGCACGAAAAGCACCGCCTGGCCAAAGCGGAATTTACCTGTAACATCCTTTCCCGCAAGGCTCTCTGCGACACATCTGCGGGCTTTATCGAAAGAGAAACCCACCGTAACACCACCTGGCAGCAGGCACGCTTTGAATGCTGTCACCATAAATGGTGCGACCTTTCGGAAACAGGCGGCGGTGTGGCGATCATCAATGACGGCAAATACGGAGCAGGCTTCGAGGAGAATGTTATAAGCCTTTCACTCCTGCGTGCCACCATTCGTCCCGATGTGGTTTCCGATATGGGAAGACATAATTTCTGCTATATGATTATGCCTCATAAGGGTAATGCGGTCGAGGCAAGGATTAATAACATCGCCTTCCAGTATAATGTACCTCTCGTGAAGTGTGACGGCGAATGGCTCCTTCCCACCTTTGAGCCGCTTTATCTCCAGAGTGCGAAGAAAAGCGAGGACGGAAGAATGACAGTTATCCGACTTTCCGAGCAGGACGGCACGAGAGGTCGGATAAAGCTCGACAGAAGGGTTAAAATCCTCGATCTGCTCGAAAGAGTGCAGGGCGAGACCGATGTTATCGAGTATAAGCCCTTCGAGATTATTACTGTGGGTATGTAAGATAAAGTAAAACAGACACCTGATGTGAAAATCAAGTGTCTGTTATTGTTTTTAGTATATGAGTCAGAAGGAGAGCTCTACCCCGCCGCAAAGTTACGACTGTCTTTGCGGACGACCGATGGTCGCCCCTACAAGCTGACGGAGGTGTCTGCCGCCTCCCCCTTATCTTCCGTTTAATCACGGCTGTCCAGATACTCGACCGCCTTCGTAGCCGCTACGGTGCCGTCAGCTGTGGCTGTGGTAAGCTGTCGTATCTCCTTTTTACGGCAGTCTCCGCAGACATAAATTCCGTCCTTTATCCTGCAGTCCTCCCCCGACTGCACATAGCCGTAGGAGTCGAGAGGAAGAATGTCGGAGAACTCTGCCGTCAGCGGTGTCTGTCCGATGGCCAGGAAAAGCCCGTTTACCGCCAGCGCGGTTTTTTCGCCTGTAGCTCTGTTTTCCACGGTGATGCTTTTTATGACGGGCGATGCCTCGGCCGAAAGGAGCACGCTGTTTAAAACGAAGTCGATGTTTTCCTTTTCCTTTGCTCTGTCCACGAGATTTTTTTCGGCCCTGAAGCTGTCGCGACGATGGACAAGATAAACCTTTTTACATATATCGCTCAGATAAAGGGCATCCTGTACCGCTGTATTGCCTCCGCCGATGACCGCCACCTCTCTGCCACGGAAAAAATTTCCGTCACAGGTGGCGCAGTAGGAAAGGCCTCTGCCCACGAGAGACTCCTCGCCCTCTATTCCCGACCTTTTCGGCTCGGTGCCCAAAGCGAAAATCACTGCCCTCGCCTCATATTCTTTATCTGCCGTCACGGTGAAAAATCCGTCTCCTTCCGCTACCGACCTTACCCTGCGGGAGATTATTTCCGTGCCGAAATGCTCTGCCTGCTTTTTCAGTCTTGCCGAAAGCTCAAAGCCGCTGATTTCCTCGAAGCCCGGATAATTTTCCACCTTATGGCTTTTACTTATCTGTCCGCCGAAGGTCTTGCCCTCGAAAAGGAGGACAGATTTTCCGCTTCTGGATGCATATATGGCCGCCGTAAGCCCTGCGGGACCTGCACCGATAATGATAATATCCTTCATATTGACACCTCTTTTCTTATGTTTGCATAGTATATTTTAACACAAAGAGCGCCGTATTACCACGGAAGTTGGAAAAATTTTATAAAAATCAAAAAATATTGCTTTAATATGGAAATTCCCTTTAATGTGTGATATAATAATCAAGACTATGTGTTGTCGGAAGGACGGATTCTTTTTGATTAAGACAGTTAAAGGCTTAAAGATAAATTACATCGAAGAGGGACAGGGTGACCCTGTACTGCTTCTTCACGGCTGGGGCTCGAATATCAAGCTCTTTCAGGCCAGCATCGACCTTTTGCAAAAGGGCTATAAGGTAGTGGCGATGGATATGCCCGGCTTCGGTGAAAGCGAGGAGCCGAAGGAGCCCTGGGATGTGGACGATTATGTGGATTTCGTCCTGGAATTTTTAAAGGATTATGAGTTTGACAGAATCACTCTTTTAGGCCACTCCTTCGGAGGAAGAGTTATCATCAAGCTTTGCTCGAGAGCTAATCCCTTCCAGGTGGAAAGGGTTATCCTCGTCGATGCCGCAGGCGTAAAGCCGAAAAAGACTTTCAGGCAGAAAATCAGACAGCGTATTTATAAAATGACGAAATGGATTTTCTCTCTCAAAATAGTAATGCTCCTTTTCCCCGATGCACTGGAAAAGCTCCGCAAAAGAAACGGCTCTGCCGACTACAATGCCGCCTCTCCGATTATGAGGCAGACATTAGTCAGGGTAGTAAACGAAGACCTGACCCATCTGATGCCTAATGTGAAATGTCCCGCACTTCTTATCTGGGGCACGGCAGACGATGCCACTCCCTTAAGCGATGCGAAAATAATGGAAAAGCTTATGCCCGAGGCAGGTCTGGTCACCTTCGAGGGTGCAGGCCATTACTCCTTCCTCGAGAGACAGGGTCAGTATTTGAGAGTTCTCGCTTCATTTATGAAAATCGATTTATAATTTCAGAAGGGAAAAGATTATGGTATTTACAGTTTCAGCTATCATCTGCACGGTGCTTTTCGCCGTCAGCACAGTTATGTGCCTCGTGGATTCGATGCACTTTTTCCAGCTCAATTCCTATCGCTTCGATACCCACACGAAATGGATAAGAGAAAACACGAGGAAGTACTTTCTTCACTCCGTGATTTCCGTTCTGGCTCTTATCGCCGTTTTTCTCGAAATTCCCGGTCAGCTTAAGCTTTATGCCTGTGCTGTGCTTTTCGCTCTGGCCTGTCCCGTCGAAAAGCCGAAAAAGGCTAAAAAGCCCCTCGTTTACACGGCAAGAGTAAAACGAATGCTCGTCACGCTCGCCGCTTTCATCCTCATTTTTATCGGCGCAGGTCTCACCTTCGCTAATCCCGCACGCGTTACGGTTTACCTTCTTATCCTCACTCTCATCTACACTCTCGCCCCCGCGCTCGTGCTTTTAGCCAATCTCATCAATAAGCCTATGGAGCTTTCCATCAATAACGGCTATATCAGAGATGCGAAGAAAATTCTCGCCTCCTGCCCCGACCTTAAAATCATCGGTATCACGGGCAGCTACGGTAAAACCAGCGTTAAATATTATCTTACCACTCTTTTAAGAGCGAAATACAATGTACTTATGACTCCCGAAAGCTATAACACTCCCATGGGAGTGGTAAAGACCGTGCGCGGCTCTCTGAAGGCTACCCACGAAATCTTCGTATGCGAAATGGGCGCCAAATGGGTAGGCGACATAAAGGAGCTGTGCGACATCGTACATCCGCACCACGGTGTCATCACCTCCATCGGCCCCCAGCATCTCGAGTCCTTTAAGACTCTCGACGCCGTAAAAAGCACGAAATTCGAGCTGGCAGACTCTCTCCCCGAGGGCGGTATGCTCTTTCTTAACGGCGACGATGACAACATAAAGGCCCACGGCAGTAAAAAGCCCTTTATCTCCTACAGCATCGAGGGCGAAGCCGACTATGTGGGATACGATATTTCCGTAAGCGAAAGAGGCACCACCTTCTCGGTGAAAGCTCCCGACGGTGAAAGCGAGCAGTTTTCCACCAAGCTCATCGGCAGACATAATGTGCTTAACATCGTCGGCGCTATCGCCATCAGCCATAAAATGGGCATCTCTCTTAAGGAGCTCAAGGGTCAGGTACGCCGCCTCGAGGGTGTTCCCCACCGTCTCCAGCTTACCGACAGAGGCGATATGACCATCATCGACGATGCCTATAACTCAAATCCCAGCGGAACAAAGGCCGCACTGGAGGCATTAAGCCTTTTCGACGGCTTTAAAATCCTCGTGACTCCCGGTATGGTCGAGCTCGGTGTGAAGCAGAATGAGCTTAACCGCGAATTTGGCAGAAATGCCGCCAAGGTCTGTGATTACACGGTTCTCGTCGGTCAGAGACAGGCCGCCCCCATTAAGGCAGGCTTGCTCGATGAGGGCTATGACGAGGAAAAAATCTTCATCGCAGATACCATCGAGGAAGCTCTTTCTCATGTGTGTGCCATCAGCAGTGAGGGCAGAAAAAAGGTAGTTCTTTTAGAAAACGACCTTCCCGATAACTATTAATCTTTTGAGGTGATAATAATGAAAACTAAAGTCGGCGTTTTTTTCGGCGGTAAAACCACAGAGCATGAAATCTCCGTTATTTCCGCCATTCAGGCCATCGGCTATATCAACAGAGAAAAATACGATGTCATTCCCGTCTACATAAGCAAAAGCAACGAATTTTATGTAGGCGAAAAAATCGGTGACATCAGCTCCTACACGAACATTCCCGCTCTCTTAAAGGAAAGCCAGAGAGTCATTATAGTTAACGACGCAGGCAAGGCAAAGCTTATCAGATACCCCCAGAAGATGTTCGGCAAGGCTCTTTACGACTACATCGACATCGCCTTCCCCATCGTTCACGGCACAAATGTGGAGGACGGCACCCTTCAGGGCTATTTACAGATGATGGGTGTTCCCTTCGTAGGCTGTGATGTTCTCTCCTCGGCAGTGGGTATGGATAAATATGTGATGAAAACCGTGCTCAAGGATAACGGTATTCCCGTCCTTGACTGCAAATGCTACACATCAAATCAGTACGATGACGATGTAGACGCTCTCGTGGCAGAAATCGAAAAGGAAATCGGCTACCCCGTTATCGTAAAGCCCGTAAACCTGGGCTCTTCCATCGGCATTTCGAAGGCTGACGACAGAAATGAGCTTTACGACTCTCTCGAAACCGCCTTCGCCTACGCTACGAAGGTGCTCATCGAAAGGGCTGTGCAGAATCTCAAGGAAATCAACTGCTCTGTTTTAGGCGACTACAGCAGTGCCGAGGCATCGGAATGTGAAGAGCCCGTTTCCTCCGATAAGATTCTCACCTTCGCTGAAAAGTACATCGGTGACGGCTCCTCCAAGGGCGCAAAGGGTACAAAGGGCGGAGTAAAGTCCTCTCCCTCGGGCAGTAAGGGTATGGCTACTCTCAAAAGAAAAATCCCCGCAGAAATCACTCCCGAGCAAAGAGACACTGTCCGTAAAATGGCAGTAGATGCCTTCAAGTTGCTCGGCTGCAGCGGTGTTTCCCGCATCGACTTTATGATGGACACAGTCACAGGCGAAATCTGGCTCAACGAAATCAACACCATTCCCGGCTCTCTCTCCTTCTATCTCTGGGAGCCCATCGGTGTGAAATATACGGAGCTTCTGGATAAAATGATAGCCCTCTCCCTCAAAAGAGAAAGAGAGCAGGAAAACATCACCTTCTCCTTCGACTCAAATGTTCTCCAGGGCGTCAAGCTCGGCGGCGGAGCCAAGGGTGCAAAGGGAAGCAAGATGTAATCCGAAGCCGTTAAATACACACAAAAAGCACAGGAAATCACTCCTGTGCTTTTATATTTGTAGTTTATTGCCGTTAAACAAAGTATTCTCTTTTTACCCTACCCTCGGCATCAAAGGTAACTCCTTCTCCCTCGAGCAGAGCTCTCTGCACCTGCTCACCGCCGAAGGCGAAGCCCTTCGAAAGTCTGCCGTCGGAGAAAACCACTCTGTGGCAGGGTATTTCTCCCGGTGCGGGATTAGAATGCAGGGCACAGCCGACTACTCTCGACCAGCGGGGGTTTCCCGCCATAAGAGCCACCTGACCGTAGGATGCTACTTTGCCTCTCGGAATTTGCTTTACTACTGCGTAAATTTTATCAAATGTGTTCATCAATACCTCAATGGTTTCCGCAGCCGTGCTCACCGCAGGTGTGTCCCTCGCCGTGCTCGTGGTCGTGGTGGTCACATTTTACGTCGGGATTATAACGCAGAGAGCCTGCTATGAAGCTTACTGCCGCCATATCTGCCGCACCCTGTACACCGCCGTAAACCTTGATTCCTTTTTCAGCCAGGGCATTCTGCGCACCGCCGCCTATACCGCCGCAGATGACTACATCCACACCCTGTCCGGCGAGAAAGCCCGCCAAAGCACCGTGACCGCTGCCGTTTGTATCCACTACCTCGGCGGACCTTACGGTGTCATTCTCCACCTCGTAGATTTTAAACTGACTCGTGTGACCGAAATGCTGGAACACCTGTCCGTTTTCAAAGGTTACTGCTATTTTCATTTTTATCTTCTCCCTTTCAGTTTATTTTATTCTTTAATATCGTATTTTTTTGACATCATCGAGAGTGCCTGCTCACGGGAGATTTTTCCTGTGTTGCACTCTATCATTATCTGAACATCCTTATCCTTAAGGTCGTAGAACAGCCATACGATGTATGCCAGCAGACCGCCCACGGCAGGAATAAGCATAAAGATAAGCCAGAGCATATTCAGAGCGTGGGGTGTCTGTGTTACTCCGCTCTGCTCCAGCTCCTGGAAGGAGCCTACCTCCACGAGCTTCCAGCCTACGGATTCGAGACCGAGAATGAACAGTCCGAGAGAGCCCGAAATGGAGCCTGTAAGCTTCGCCATAAAGGTCTGCATAGCGAAGGTTATACCCTTCGCCTCCGTGCCGCTTTTGAAAAGACCGTACTCGGCGCAGTCGGGAGTAAACATAAACATCTCCAGAGCGACCACAGCCAAGGGAATAGAGCGGATGGTAAACATCACGATGTAAACCGCCACATTTCCGTAGCCTATCATCCAGGTGACTACACTCAATATAACATAAAGCAGCAGACACACGCGATTAACCTTCATTTTATCAAATCTGCGAATAAGCTTCGGAAGCAGCAGGGCGATAATAAGCTGCGGCACTGTTCCGACGGCACCTACTACGAGAGAGAACAGGGCGCTGTGGAACAGATAATAGGAAACATAAAGCGTAAAAGCATTTCCGATGCTCAATGAGGAATAAAAGAAGATGCCGAGATAATATATCAGCAGATATTTATTCTTAAACAGATAGGAAAGCATCCGTCTGACGGTAAAGGTTTCCTCACTTTCGGCGCAGAATCTTTCCTTCAGCTTAAAGGACGCGGGAAGCATCAGAGCGAAGGCCATAGCGCAGATTATGACTGTTATCACGCTGTAGTTCATACCCACCTTTTCGCTGACAAGAACCGTGGTCAGCGTGGAGGTAATACCCACACCCGCATAGGTGGCGATGCTCTTATATGACTGGATAGAGTTTCTTTCATCCACACTCTGACTCATAGAGGTCAGTATGCCGAAAATGGGCACATCGCAAAGAGTGTAGGCCGTATCCCAGAGCATATAGGCGACGGCAAACCACACGAGCTTAACCGTCTGTGAGGAGCCCTCGGGGATAACGAAATTAAGGATGGTAGCGATGGGGATGAGCATAGTAGACACTCTTATCCACGGAAGATACTTTTTACCGCTTTTAAATTTTACCGAGTCAAATATCACACCGAAAAGTGTGTCGTTCACCGCATCCCACACCTTTACGATGAGCATAACCGTAGCAGACTTCATCGGGTCGATGCCTAAAAACAGAAGGTAGGTGGTAAGGCACACAT
Source organism: Acutalibacteraceae bacterium (assembly GCA_045588555.1). GTDB lineage: Bacteria > Bacillota > Clostridia > Oscillospirales > Acutalibacteraceae > UBA6857. Next base: position 78,904 of record JAZNEL010000039.1, read on the forward strand.
TGAACAGCGTGTAAATCATATTCTGTCCCGCAAAATAGGAATAATAGCTCACTCTTTCGCCGGGCTCCGTAGTCCATTCGGGTCTGCCCGCGAAGACACTTTTAGCTTTAGTAATCAGTTTCATTTTTTCTCCTCTCCGGCACTTTTATTCACATCTGCTTATTCCACAGGTAAACTCTTGCCTCATAAGGACGCAGTTCAGCACTCTCCGTGCCCCCATAGTTACACAGGCAGAGCTCTGCACTGCTCATATCAAAGCCCTTCGGTGCCGTCCATTTTTCGTTTTTATCCGAGAAGGAGCAGATAACCAGAAGCTTCTGCTTTTCATCCTCGCGGGAATAGGTGTAAAATTTAGCGGAGGCTTTTCCGTATTCCCTGTAATCTCCGTAGCGCACGCAGGACAACTCCTTACGCAGAGAGATAGCCTTGCGGTAAAAATTCAGCACCGAATTTTCGTCCTTCTCCTGTGCGGCTACATTTATTTCTCTGTAATTCTCATTCACATAAAACCAGGGTGTGCCCGTCGTAAAGCCTGCATTTTCGCTGTCGTCCCACTGTACGGGTGTGCGTGCCGAGTCGCGGGAGCCGTGCCACAGGCGCTGCAGTCTTTTCTCGGGCGATTTTTTGACTCCCACATTTTCGTACTGCCAGCGGGTCTGCACATCCTCGTACATCGACGGGTCGTCGGGATACCAGTTACTCATACCGATTTCCTGACCCTGATAAATAAAGGGCGTGCCCTTTAAAAACAGGTAGGAAACGGCCAGCATTTTCGCACTTTCCGCGAGGAATTTCTCACTGCCGTAGCGAGAGACAATCCTCGGATGGTCGTGGTTTTCCATATAAAGCATATTCCAGCCCTTGCCCTCGAGGCCCTTCTGCCAGGAGGTAAAGGCTCTTTTCAGCTTGCGCAGAGAAAAGGGCATATGCACGAAGTCGGTGAACATACAGTCCGCCTCCTGGGTGGAGAACTGAATCATCATATCGAGCACGGGGTCATTTGTCTCGTCGATGTACTTCAGTGCCTTCTTCGGACTTACCATCGGTGCCTCTGCCAGCGTCATACAGTCGTAATGCGAAAAGACATCGTCTCTGAACTCCTCCAGATATTCGTGAAGATGGGGGCCGTGATTAAAGTAGCCGAAGCCCTTTGATGCCGGCATAATACGGTCATCGGGCAGGCCCTCCTTTTTCGAAATGAAGGTGATTACATCCTCACGGAAGCCGTCCACGCCCAAATCCAGCCAGAAGCGGAGTACCTTTTTGACCTCCTCACGCACGAGCGGGTTATCCATATTGAGGTCTGCCTGCTGAACTGCGAAAAGATGCAGATAGTATTCCTGTCTGACCTCGTCCCAGGCCCAGGCCTTGCCCTCGAAAAGAGAGTCCCAGTTATTCGGGAGCTTTCCGTTCTCCTTCGCGGGGCGCCAGATGTAGTAATCGGTATATGGCTCTATTCTCTGACGGCTTTTCTGAAACCATTCGTGCTGATCGCTGGTGTGATTGACGACAAGGTCCATAATGACCTTCATTCCTCTTTCGTGAGCGCCGTCGAGAACCTTTTTAAAGGCTTCCATTCCGCCAAACTCCCCGGCTATGTCCGTATAATCGGAAATGTCATAGCCGCAATCCACACCGGGTGAGGGATAAAGAGGAGAAAACCAGATGCCGTCACAGCCCAGCGACTTTATGTAATCCAGCTTTTCATAAACGCCGAAAAGGTCACCCATTCCGTCGCCGTTTCCGTCCTTGAAGGAGCGGGGCCATATCTGATAAAAGACCTTATCCTTGAACCATTGATTGTTATTCATAGGCTTACCTCTTTTCTTGCTTTATTTTCTGTCAAAACCTCTTTTTGCATAATACCATCGTCTCAATGCATTGCTCCGCATACGCAGATTTTATTCATACCAAAGAGCTTTTGAAAAAAATTGATTATTTTAAAAATAAACTTCTTTATCCCTGTAGTATGACAGCTACAGGAACAGTTATCAGCTTCATTACTGTCATCCGCTGAAAAATCCGGCTCATTTTTGAAAACACCTGCTATATGATGGTTTTCCGTGTCATAAAAGACAGTAAGCAGAGCACCGTTGTCTAATTGAATCCCCGAAGGGTCCCCCATATCGTAAGAAGCCGTATTTTCATAAATCAGCTTTGTCTCTGCATTATCCCAGGATTTAAGAGGGTCAAACACCCGCCCGTAAATTTTTCTCGGAACAGGAGTCTGTGACCAGGCAACAAAAAGGCTTCCGTTATTCATTCTGTAAAAGCCCGCCTGCATAGCATTCGGATTTGTACTGCCGATTTTAGTCCAGGTGACACCCTTATCTTCGGAAACAAAAACATCTCCTCCCGGGTCACCCTCATTATATCTGTAGTAGCGTATCATCGCATAAGTAACATCATCAGCCGTGGTGCCGAAGGCAGCCTCAGTGGTACCGTAACCGAAAACGCTGAGGATATTGCCCGAACCGTTCACATTGTATTCGTCGGTAAAGACCCATTCTCCGGAGGCGTCCAGTTTTGCTCTTACATTTACCGTGCACCATTTTGAGCGGGAAAAGGAATCGCTGACAGCAGAAGACATACCGTAAAGAGGTATTAAAATGCTTCCGTCGGAATAAACGGCAATGCTTCCTCTTTTAGCACAGTTGCGGTCTAAATGTCTGCAGGGAACCTCCGTAGGAGCAGACCAGGTTTCACCGTCATCCTTTGAGTACATTATATATGTGCGACCCCATGTGTACCAGGAGCTTCCCTCGTTCCAGTATTGATGTCCGCCCGAAAAGGAATCCCCGGGAACACGGGTGAAGAAAGTGAAAATCAAGGTGCCGTTATTGAGTCTTGCCAGATTAGGGTCTCTGGCCTCGACCGATAACACTGCACCGTTTTTTTCGGCAGCTTCACTGTCGTAATAAAACTCACCGGTATTTTCGCTATACCATACACCCAAGCCCCATTGAGCGAGCTTATCGGGGCTGACCAAAACCTCCGGCCTTCCCCAGACTTTACCGTCAGCAGAGCCGTCGACTTTTACGATAGTACCCAATGAATCTCCGAACTGATACGGCGCATGAGACGAGCCGGCTTTGTCTTTGTAGCTTACAAGCAGCAAGCTTCCGTCGCTCTTTTTAACTATATCGGGAAAAAGAAAATCATAACCGCCTTCTTCGAGAATCGTCACATCAGGCACACCGTCCGAGACGGCACTGACCTCGGGTGTGAACACACAAAAAGAAAGAAGTAAGCATAAGAATAAAACAGACCGGAAATTCACGGCTTTTTCCTCCTAAAGATGTTACTGTAATATTTTTGCTTGTATTTTTATATCATACCATTTCACTGTCAGTATCACGGACATTCTGAAAAGGTCAGCTTTTTGCAGCAGGTCTGCGTTGGGACAAAAGAACAACCGTCTCTGTATGATTTGTATGCGGAAACATATCCACGGGCTGAATTTTCTCCACTCTGTAGCCGTTTTTACACAGATATGTGAGGTCTCTGGCCTGGGTTTCCACATTACAGGAAATGTAGACGATTTTTTTAGGGGCGAGAGTCACCGTGCTTTTCAGGAATTTTATGTCACTGCCTGCACGGGGAGGGTCCATAAAGAGCACATCCACTCTTTCCCTGTCACGCGCCATAGCCACCATAAAGTCGCCCGCATCGTCACAGTAAAAGGAAATGTTCTCCGTGCCGTTAAGCCTTGCGTTGCTTTTCGCGTCTCTTACGGCCTGCGCGTTCAGCTCTACGCCGATGACCTCTTTTGCCCTGTCTGCGGCGACGAGTCCGATGGTGCCGATGCCGCAGTAGGCATCAAAAACCCTCTCCTTACCCGTCAGACCCGCATACTCTATGGCTGTTCCGTAGAGCTTCTCCGTCTGTACAGGATTAATCTGGTAAAAGGATTTGGCGGAGATGCGGAAGCTTTTACCGCAGAGTGTGTCCGTGATGTAGCCCTTTCCGTAGAGCACCGTTTCCTTTTCACCGAGGACAAGACTTGTCTTGCCTCCGTTTATGTTCCAGACCAGAGTGGTAATATCCTCATTTCTTCCGAGAAGCTCGCGGACAAACTCCTCCCTTTTCGGGAAAAGGCTCGTGCCCGTCACGAGAACTACCATAATCTCATTGGTGGCGAAGGCCCTTTTCACCAGAACGTGGCGGAGAAAGCCCTTGCCCGTGTCCTCATTATAGGAGGTGAGTCTGTATTTCGGCAGCAGCTTTCTGATGTCGCTTATAATCTCGTCTGCCCTTTCGTCCTCTATCATACATTTTTCCACGGGAACGATATTATGGGACGAGGACTGATAAACACCCGAAATTATCCTGCCTCCCGAATAGCCGAAGGCCGCCTGCACCTTATTACGGTAATGATATGGCCTTTCCATTCCGATAATCTCTTCCACATGACCGAAGCGGCCGAGCTGCTTTATGGTCTTTGCCATTTTAAAGCTTAACTGCTCCTCATAGGTCATATTCTGCAGCTGACAGCCGCCGCATTTTTTGTAAAAGGGACAGGAGTTACCCTTGCCTCTTTTCTGTGTAGTCTTACTGTGTTTCACTGCTTATCTCCTGAAAATAACCTTAAGAGGGTGCTTTCGTGTGCCGCCGGTGTACTTTTTCATACAGTGCTTGGCAGACGCACCTACGATAATAAGAGTAGTAAATGCCATAAATGTAGCCATAGGCTCTGACTTCTTTTTCATTTTAACTTCCGCCTTTCTTTAAAAAGAGAGAGTGAATCCGTATTTATATTCCTTACCTGTCAGGTTTTTAAATTCGTCGAGGGTATGTGAGCCCCAGCTGTCATAGCCGCCCACACCCATCTGCCTTGCCACGGCTCTGAAATAAAGGGTGTCGCCCTCGGGAAGCTCGTGAGCGTGCGGTGCCCTCTCAAGCTTATCCGCAGTGTAGGGAGAAAGATTGATTTCCATTTCTCCGTCTGCCGTAAAGGTAATCGGTGCCGAGCCGTCGCCCTTTTTCACCGTCGCCTTTCTGATACCCGTTCTTTCGCCGTATTCCTGGGGCTTCTGGTAGGGCACGAACAGCTCTTTTACCGAGGCTTTGTAAAGGCCGATGAAGGCGCCCTCTTTTCTGTCGATATAATTCTCGTGAGGGCCTCTGCCCAGATACTCCAGTCTCTCATATTCGCGGGAAATCGGGAAAACGAGAGAGATTTCGGGGATTTCGGGAAGACCCGCCTCGGCCTTGAAGGTGTAGTCGATGTGAATACCCTTACTGCCGACGGTAAAGATAATCCTTCCCTTACATTCCGGGGAGGTAGCTACGGTAAAGTTCATCTCCACGGTAACTGATTTACCGTGATTTTTCACCTCGCCGATGCCTGTACCTGCGAGCTTGCCCGCATATTTCCAGCATCCGCAACGAACAGCCTGCTTATTACCTCTGTCGTTATCGATGAGGGCTCTCCAGAAATTAAGCTCCGCATCACCCTTCAGAAGCTCCGTGCCCTTATGTTTTACGGAATAAAGCTTATGATTTCTGCGGGAGAAGCATACCTCTGTGTCACCGCCGTAAACTCTGACGGTGCCGTAATTAATCTGTACCTGCATCTCCTCGCCCTCGATGTCAGCCTTCGGGAAGGAGTGCTCATTGATGATGAACTGTGCTCTGGCCACGGTGTGTCCCGCCTTCGCCCAAGGGTTGCTTCTCTTAAGCTCGAGCATCACATTAAGATAACATTCCGTAGAGGGTATTTTTTCGGGAGAGAGCTCCACCACGGTGCTTTCACCCGGCGCAAGGTCGAGAGAAAGGTCTCCGCTGGCGTTCACTCTGTTTTCGCTGACTAACTGCCAGTGAAGATTATATTCCTTAAGATTAGTGAAAAGGAAATTATTCCTTATCTCGAATTTACCCTTTTTAGCGTCGATTTCTTTAAATGAGACATTCTGATAAAGCTGCTTGATTTCCTTTATGGCAGGCTTTAATTCTCTGTCGGCAAAGACGAGACCGTTGCCGCAGAAATGTCCGTCGTGAGTGATTTCACCGCTGTCTCCGCCGTAGCCGATAAAGTCGGTGCCGTCCTCCGCTTTTATTCTCACGCCCTGGTCGACGAAGTCCCACACAAAGACACCGAAGAAGCAGGGGTACTTATCCATAAGCTCGAAATATCTGTAGTTTCCGCCGCAGGAATTACCCATAGAATGTGAGAACTCGCAGAGCATCCAGGGCTTTTCGGGATGGGCAAGAATATCTCTCTCCAGATCCCACGGATAGGGGTACATCTGTGAATAAATGTCGGTGACATTTTTGTCGAAGCCGAAGGTTTCCTTGTGCCAGATTGACTCATAGTGAACGGGCCTCGAGGGGTCCACTCTGTTCAGATAATCGTGCATTTTAAGGAAATTTTCACCGCCGCTGCACTCGTTTCCGAGAGACCAGATAATAACCGAGGGATGGTTTTTATCTCTTTCGTAGAGGGACTCTATCCTGTCCATACAGGAGGGAAGCCATTCCTCCCGTCCGTCGGGAAGAAGCGGAGTGTCCTCACCGGCAGTCATAAAGCGTGTGCCGTGAGATTCGAGATTATTTTCATCGATAACATAAAGACCGTATTCGTCGCACAGATCGTACCACAGAGGATGGTTAGGATAATGTGAGGTGCGCACAGCATTTATGTTATGCTGCTTCATAATAAGAATATCCTTTATCATAAGCTCCCTGGAAAGGACTCTGCCCGTATCACAGGAAAACTCGTGGCGGTTTACGCCCTTCAGAAGAAGCCTTTTACCGTTAAAGTAAAGGACGCTGTTTTTGATTTCGATGTGTCTGAAGCCTGCTTTTGCGCTGACATATTCCATATAAGCGCCGTCACGGTTTCTCATAGCGATTACTACGGTGTAAAGATAGGGCTTTTCAGCACTCCAGAGAGTAATGTAGGGCAGAGTAGCCTTAAGCTGTACCCTGTTCTCGTTTTCAGCGGAAACAGAGTCTGTGGCTACTATGTCACCGTTCATATCGTAAACAGTCAGCTCCAGCTCGGTGTAGTCGGTGCTTTCGCCTAAAAGCACCTCCGCCTTAAGAGTGCCGTTTTTATAATCGGAAAGCTCCGGAAGAGCCTCTATCTTAAAATCGGCGATGTACTGCTTGCCCGTGGTGTAGAGATAAACCTCTCTGAAAATACCCGACAGGCGGAAAAAGTCCTGATCCTCCATCCAGCTGGCCGTGCTCCAGCGGTATACCTCTGCGGCGAGAGTGTTTTCTCCCTCACAGAGCAGCTCCGTGATGTCAAACTCGCTGTGTCTGAAGGTGCCCTCGCTGTAGCCGCAGCGTGTACCGTTCACATAAAGGTAGAAGGCACTTTCCACACCCTCGAAGGTAAGGACAGTCCTTTCCTTTTTAAAGCCGTCAGGCAGAGTGAATTTTTTAATGTAACAGCCTACGGGATTATATTCCGTGGGAGCGAAGGGAGGCAGAGGCTCCTGAATTTTTTCCCAGGGGTACTGGGTATTAGCGTAGATGGGGTAATCGTAGCCCTCCATCTGCCACGAGGAGGGAACGGGAATGGTGCTCCACTCACTGCAGTCGTAATCGCAGGAGAAAAAGCCCTCCTCCTTTTCCTTATAGGTGTCGAAGAGACGGAATTTCCACTCTCCGCACAGATCGAAATATCTTTTTGAAAGGTATCTTTCGCCCTTCCTTGCCTCGTCGAGGCTTTCATAGGGCATAAAGGTAGCCCTGGAGGGGAGACGGTTAATACCCGTTACCGTCGGGTCGCTGTGCCATTCGGTAAAGCCGTTTATTTCTTTCATATTTTCTACCTCTCTTATTTGAGATTAACCTTATGCTCGAGTATATAGCCTGTCAGCCATAAAAGACCGAGGGCCAGAAGTCCGCTGAAAAGTGTTCCTCCCACACCGTAGGAAAGTATGGCCTCCTCCGCCTTGTCCATCTGCTGAAGAGCAAAATAAACTCTGTCGCTTCCCACATTGAAGGAAAGGGGAAGATAAACGGTAAGGAGGTTTCCCACCGTGTTATTAAAAGAGAATATGCCCAGGAAAATGAGTCCTCCGAGAATTTTCGGATGTGACTGCAAGGCTCTCGTGTTAGCCGCGGTAACGGTGAAATAAACGAAGGAAACATAGGTGAAAATCGTGATAACCGCCCACAGAGAGGCCACGATGAGAAGCTTTATGACCGTAGAGGCAGAGGGAAGCATCTCTAAAATACCGCTGATGCTTATGGCATCGGAAATGAGAGTGAAATAACCGGAGCTTTTCTCTTTGGCGTAAAAGAAAATCATCACTAGGGTCAGCGCCATCAGCGCAAAGGAAGCAACTATCCAGATAAAGGAAACGATTACCTTCGAAATGAGAAGCTCGGAGGATTTCACGGGAAGGGTAAGAGTCAGATAGCCCTGCCGTCCGAAAAGTGTGTCATAAAAATTCTTTATCACAGACACGAGAGTGACGATAACGGTGATGAAGCCCGCCGCATAAAGAGCAAAGCAGCTCATCACACCCAGCCAGGTGGCAGAGGAGAGAAGTGACAGCCCCATAACCGCCGAAATGACGGTGACGGCGATATAAATGGACATTGTATATCTGGCCGAATGACGGAGCTCGTGCTTAATAAGCTTACCAAGCATAGCTGAACACCTCCTTGAAAACCTCTTCGACGCTTTTGCCCTTTTCCCTGATTTCGTCCACATGGGAATTTACGATGAGCTTACCGCCGCTTATCATCAGAACGCGGTTAAAAATCCTCTCTACATCTCCGATAAGGTGGGTAGAGATGAGAACGGTGGCATCCTTGGCGTAGTTATTCATAATGAGGTCCAGCACGAAGCTTCTCGCCGCCGGGTCAAGACCGCCCAGAGGCTCATCCAGAATGTAAAGCTTCGCTCTGCGGCACATAACGAGAATCAGATTCAGCTTTTCCTGCTGTCCCTTTGACATAGTCTTAAGGCGCTGATTTTCGTCGAGACCGAAATCACGCACCATTTTTTCTGCCTTTTCCCGGTCGAAATCTGCATAAAAGTCGCTGAAATAGCCGATAGCATCCTTCGGCTTCATCCAGTCGGGAAGATAGGATTTATCGGGAAGGAAGGCTACTATTCCCTTGGTGTAGACTCCGGGCTCCTCGTTATCTATCCTCACCGTACCCGTATGGTCCTTTATGAGACCCGCGAGAATTTTTATAAGAGTAGTTTTGCCGCAGCCGTTAGGGCCGAGAAGACCCACCACGGAGCCCTCGGCGATTTCGAAGTCTATGTCATCCAGCACGGTTTTTCTGCCGTAGGATTTTTTCAGTGAAGAAACGTGAATAATGCTCATTTGCTTTTTCTCACTTTCCCGATAAGATTAATTACTGCTGCTTTGATTTTACTTCTGAACTGCGCAGATACCACGGTGTAACAGCCGAAGGCCCAGAGCAGCTGCAGGAAAATGATGGTCACGGGACTGAAGAAAAGAGGCATATTCAGTATTACCGAAAGGAAAATAAGCACCAGACCCGCGGCCTGTCCCGAAAGGAGAAGGTTCGAGGCGAGACGGTCACTGCTGTAGAGACTGTGAGCTCTGACAGCCAGCTCCGTAAGAGTGCATTTGGACTTAAGACAAAGAAGAGTGGTGGCGATGCCCTTTTCGCTGTCCTTACGGTAGGAGCTGACCACATCGGCGGCCTTGCCCGAAAGCACCTTTACGGATACCACATCCAGAGAAAGGACGGCTGCACAGGTGTTTTCGTCGAGACAGGGCTCTCTGCTGCCGATTAAAAGCACGAAGCCTGTCTTTTCGAAGTCGGCGGCCATTTTTCTGAAGGAGGACACAGCTCTGTATTTCACGAGGAAGGAGGCTACCAGCTGACCCTCCACCGCCACATACATCACGCTCTTTTTGCCCGCATAAGCCTTTTCCTCGGCCTGTGTGGGAGCGTCGATGCTGTGCTCGATAAGCATTTGTCTGTTACCGACTAAAACTCTCCTGTCTGCTACCCAGCAGGCAAAGCCGAGCTTTTCCTCGTACTGGAGGTCACTTGCCTCGGGCAGAGAAATACCCAGTGCATCGATGAAATCCGTGAAGCATTCAGCGGTCATCGAGCCGCCTGCCTTAAGTGCGGCGGCGGCGAAAACAGCCGCATCGCTTTTAGAGATGAGGGAGCCCTTTACTTTACGGAAGGATGAAACCTCGCAGGTGAAAAGCTCTTTGGCGTCTGCGGAAACGGCCTTTGCCTGTGAAAGACTCTCCAGCGCCTCAATGTCGTTTATGGCCACACCCTTTTCCGAAAGGCGCGAGGCAGTGAAGTAAAAGAGCACACTGCTGACAAATTCATTCATAAGAGGCATACAGAAGCACACGCAGGAAAGAAGCGGTGTGATAAAGGATACCGCATCCCTGTTTCTCGTAAAGAGGATGATGCCGGCCGCAAAGCCTGCCAATAAAACAGCCATAGCGGTAAAGGAGTAAAATTTTTCCTCGTCCCTTCTCGGTGCCTTGTCCTCTCTGATGCCCGCATCCACGCGACCCTCCGCACCGTATATTACAGTGGGGACAGTCTTTTCGCTCAGACCGTGAGCCACCAGAAGAGCGTCATTTTTATTCGAGATGTAGTGTATGCTCTCATATTCGCCCTTTTCCGAAAGAGCCTTTACGCTCTTATGTGCCGTAAGGTCATCCAGATAAGCACCGCAGAAGCGCACCAGAAGCGCGAAGGCCAGGCATAAGGTGTACGGCTTCACGCCGTTTACTCCCAGAGTGCCGAAGGCGGCGGTGATGATATTGAAAAGCATTACGAAAACAGCCACGATAAAGGTGACGGAGTTTTCGTCGGGGCTTAAATATCTGATATTGTTAAAGCCGAGCATAAGCTCGTTTCTGCCGATTACGCAGAGGACAGCCACGGCTGAAATGTGGAGAATGCTGTAAATAAGTCCGTGATGAGCACCCTGCAGACCGTAGGCGGAGAAGGGCACCGTCAGAGCCGCACAGATGATAAAGGCTACTGATGCGAGTAAAAGATTTCTCTTTTCCTTTTTCATTTTAAGTGCCAGCTTTTCGTCAAAATCCTTAAGTGAAATGAAGTTCTGACGGGTATTCACGCGGGCTCTCTTTTTCTTTTTCTGTGCCTTTTCCACGGCGGAGAAAATATCCTCGCCCTCATCGGCCTTCACCGAATCCATCATACTGTCCTTGCCTCTGCCGGTGGGAGCGGATTCGAGTATGGTTTCATCGGACTCTTTATTCTTAAGGAAGCGGAAATGCTGTGTGAGGGCGGCCTTCTGCTTTTTGCCGTCCTGGATAGATTTACCCGCAGTCTTTATATAATCCTTAAGGTCGAAATGTCTCGTAGCGCCCGTGTCTGCCTTTTCCGAATTTTCCGTGACAGGACTGAAGTATTTAGTGCCCGAAAGGTCACCGTCAGCCTCATCTCCGGAGCTTTTCGCAGTCTCCTCAAAGGAGGGTGCCTCGTCGGAAACGGAGGAGATGTCCTCCATATCGGCTCTGTCGCCGGTGTAAACCCTGCCCTCTGCTTCGCCGTCGGAGGAAATGTCCTCGGCGGTGTCCGCTTCTTCGGTCTGCTCGGCAGTGGGTATGCCTAAGTTTTTCAGAAGCTCGTCAATATCCACGCTCTGCTCCTCATAAAGGCTTTCGTCCTTTACGTAAACATCGGCCTTGACCGTCTCCACGGGAGTGTGGGGCACGAAGGGCTTCAGCGGCTCTCTCGGCTTCGGAGGAGCCTTTCTCTCCTCTGCGGGAGCCTTTTTCTTTTTCTCTTTTTTATCCTTTTTTACCTTTTTCTCTTCCTTTTCGGAGAAATCCTCGCCCAGGTCGAAAATGTCATATTCGGGCTCGGGAGTGTCGAGAATGGCGGCCTTTTTCTTTTTACGCTCTTTTTTATCCTTTTTCTTTTTGTCCTTTTTTGAGCCGAGCTTCGACATAAGGTCGCTGTCGGCGAAATCATCTATAAGCTCCTCGAAGCTTCCGTCATCCTCCTGCACTTCAGCGGCGGAGGAATTAATATCTTCCATCAATGAGTAAAATTCTTCCTTCTTTTTCAGAAACTCCTCATCATAAAGGTCAGAAGGATTAGCTTTGTCTGACATAACGATTACATTCCTTTCCCTGTTAAAATACTGCAAATCCTTACGGACTATTTCGCCTTAAGTCCCGATCTCTGTCTGGAAACCTCGTACATCAGTATGCCTGCGGCGACAGAGGCATTAAGAGAGGTTATTCTGCCCTTCATCGGCAGAGACACGATAAAGTCGCTTTTTTCTCTGATGAGTCGGCTGACACCGTTACCCTCGGAGCCGACCACGAGAGCCACACCGCCCGAAAAATCGGTCTCGCACCAGGTTTTACCGTCCATATCTGCTGAATAAACCCAGATACCCTTTTCCTTCAGCTCGTCCAGCGTAGAGGCCAGATTTCCCACGCGGGCTACGGGCATATATTCCACGGCGCCTGCCGAGGTCTTTCCCACCACCCAGGTAAGGGAAGCGTTTCTTCTTTTCGGGATGATAATGCCGTGAGCACCTGCCGTTTCGGCCGTACGGATGATGGCACCGAGATTATGCGGATCCTCGATACCGTCGCAGACGATGATGAAGGGGTCCTCTCCTCTTTCTGCGGCGAGGGCAAGAATGTCCTCCACCTCTGCATATTCGTGGGCGGCGGCATAAGCGGCCACGCCCTGATGGTTACCCTGTCCGCACATAAAGTCGAGCTTCTTTTTATCGACCTCTTTTATTACGATTTTCTTTTCTCTGCATTCGGCGATAATCCGTCCCACGGAGCCGTTCCTTTCACCTCTGACCACGAGGAGAGTGTCGATGGCTCTGTCACTGCGCAGAGCCTCGGAGACAGCGTTTCTGCCGATAATAAGGTCATTATTCTGTCTTTCGTTATCTTTTTCCATAAACAAACCTCCAATAATATGAAAGTGAAAAATCAAATATCTATAATCGGTTAATTATAACATAAACAGAGAAAATATTATTTCTTAATAAGAATTATACCACCCTATCCGCTTCTGTGCAAGATATTTTATCGGTAAAAAGCTTAAAATAACTGAAATCACTTGATTATTGACGGAAAAATTGGCATAATAGAGCTTGCGGTTATGCCGCAGTCTGAAATAAAAAGAAAGCAAGCAGGATAAAATAATGATATTTAAAAAGAACAGGGAATACACAGGTACATTCGAATATATGATAGTCGGCCTCGGCAATCCGGGCAGACAGTACGAGGGCACGAGACATAATGCAGGCTTCATCTGCATCGATGCTCTGGCTGAAAAATATTCTCTTAAAATCAATAAGCTCAAATTCAAATCCCTTATGTGCGAATGCAGAATAGAGGGCAGACGCTGTCTCGTTCTGAAGCCGCAGACCTTTATGAACTTAAGCGGTGAGGCCGTAAGAGATGCGGCCGAGTTTTATAAGATTCCTCCCGAAAGAATCATCGTCATTTCCGACGACATCAGCCTCGAGCCGGGAAAAATGCGCATCCGCAGAAAGGGAAGCGACGGCGGTCAGAACGGTCTGAAAAACATCATCTACCACCTTAAGAGTAATGAATTTCCCCGCATAAGAGTAGGCATCGGTGCCAAGCCGAATCCCGAATACGATTTGGCCGACTGGGTTCTTTCTCGTTTTACGAAAAAGGAGGCCGAGGACATAAAAAAATGCGCCGAAAATGTAATCGACGCTTTGGAAATTATGGTTACGGGCGATATTGATAAGGCCATGAGCAGACATAATTCATAAGTTTGCAATAACATCCGTATATTTGCAGTCGCAGAGCTTATGCGACTGCATTTTTTATTGAAATTTATATAATCAACATTTATTTCAACATCTATGTTCTACCGCTCAAGCTGCACCGTCACCTCGCCATACTGTAAGGCTTTCTGCAACCTTACAGTAAAAATCGTAGGGGGCGACCATTGGTCGTCTTTTTTAATTCGCAAACATAAAGGTTTTCTTCTCAAGCCGCTCGGGCTCATACTTTGCCCAGGTCGGCAAAGTATGCAAAGCTCCCTTTGGCCTCGGGAAAATGCTTTCCCTCGGTGGCCGCCTTCGTAAACTCGGCGGAGACAGTGAACAGCCATACTGTAAATAATTTTTGTTACCTTTAGACCCGTTCAAAACCACTTTTTCGCAGGGTGCCACTTTCAGTACCTCAAATGAGAAAAAGTCAGAGGGGGTTGCCCCGTGGCAGAGGCAAAGACAGGGAGTAAGATTTTACTCTGCAGAAAGGTTTCACATAACTTCGATTTCTTTTACATCGTGCAAATAACCAAAAGCACGGAGCTTATTCCTTTATCACGCTTTCCCCGAAGGTCAGAAAAATCATTTCAGTAGGCTACCCCGTAAAGAGGGAGTACGCATCTCGGTGCGGACATAAAAGGGAGCCAAGGGAAAGCCCTACGGAAAATGGAGATACGGTAACCTTTCAGCGGTGATAATCTGTATTTTTTCGGTAGTGCAGATTGTAAACTAAAACACAACGGCAGAATGATGAAGTAGCATTAATTCATTATTAAGCCTCATTCCGAAAAAACAAAATTATCATCCGACCAGTCGTATATTCACAGTAGCCGAAGAATGATTTTGGTTACTTTTGTCGAAACAAAAGTAACTCTGCGAAGCTGTAGTAGCTGAAAATTTTAACACTGTAAATTTTATAAGACTAAAACTCGGGCTAAAAAATGATTGTTTCTCAACAAAAAAGCAGACGACCATTGGTCGCCCCTACGGTTTAGTAATTTTAAAGAATAAAGAATAAATAATAAATAAGAAACCTTTATTGCGGCGGGGTAGAGTCAGCCCGCCCTACGGGACTTTGATACAAGGGGTCGGGTTCGTCTGTGCGGAGTACAGCGAGCCTGCACCCTTGTGAAGGAAAAAACCGGCACTGCTGACAAATCAACAGTGCCTTATTTTTATTCCTTTTCAGCCGTTCCGAACTCTTTTCTTCCCTCGGGAGTATCTCTGTAGTACTGTGTCTTATGGTTGGGATGCTTGGTGCTGTTCCAGAGCTGCTCGGCTCTCGGTGCCCATTCCTCTGCGAATTTGTCGCATTTACTGCAGAGCATTTCTGCTGTTTCCTCACCGAGGAAGTTAGTGGATTTGGCGCCCGTTCTCTTTATAATGTCGCGCAGACACCGGGGATTTTCCAGCATAGGACAGGGACGCAGATGATTGTCATTGAAGGGCTGGTCGTGTCTGAAGGCCATAAAGAGCGGATTCTGCAGACCCTCGAGAATGGTGTGTGTTCTGATGTTTGAGTCAGAGAAATGGATGAAAACGCAGGGCTCCATATCACCGGCTGAATTAATGTGGAAATAGTTTCTGCCGCCCGCTATGCATCCGCCTACATATTCACCGTCGCTCTGAAAATCCATAAAGAACATCGGCTTGCCCGTTTTCGAATTTCTGACTCTGCGAAGCCATTTATACATAAATTCTCTCTGGTCGGGTGTGGGGATAAGGTCGGGAGACGCGCCGTGGCCTACGGGCATAAAGTTAAAGTAAAGGCCGAACTTCACGCCCAGGTCTACCATTTTGTCGAGAAATTCGTCGCTCGTAACCTGGTCGATGTTATTTCTGGTGTAGCACACACTCATTCCGAAAAGACAGCCCTTGCTTTTAAGAAGCTTCATCGCTCCGATAACCTTCTGATAATTACCCTCGCCCCTTCTGGCATCGGTGGTCTCCTCCGTGCCCTCAATGGAAAGAGCCAGGGCAAGATTACCCACTCTCTTCATCTCGTCACAGAACCTTTCGTCCACGAGATGGCCGTTTGTGTAGGAAAGGAAGCCGCAGTCGGGATTTGCCTCACAGAGCTTTATCAGGTCGTCCTTTCTGATGAGAGGCTCTCCTCCGGTGAACATATAAAAATGTGTACCGAGAGCCTTGGCCTGACTTACGACGGAGGCCATTTCCTCGTAGGTAAGGTTATGCTTATGACCGTATTCCGCCGCCCAGCAGCCCTCGCACTTACAGTTACAGGCGCTGGTAGGGTCGATAAGAATCTGGAAGGGGATGTTACACTTATATTTTTCGCGGTTTTTTCTTACAGCCTTGGTGCCCTTTACGCCTGCACCCAGACCCATAGCCAGAAGCATCTTTTTGATTACATCTCTGTCCACATCGCGAAGGATATTAAGTCCCATTTCGTAGTAGACATTATCGCCCTCGGCTATAGCCCTTTTCATACTGTCAAGATAATGCTTCGGGAAAATACCGCCCAGAAGCTTTTCCGTTATATTGAAAAGCTTCAGCATATTCGCCTGCGGGTCCTTATCCACATACTTTAAAAGCCTGTCAAGGACGGCACCTGCGGCGGCTCTTTCTATTTTATCTGCCATATTCATATAATAATACCTCGCATAATTCCTCAATTAAAGAAAATATCCTTAAAATTATAACATACGGAAAAATAAAAGTCCATAGTAAAAATAAATAATAATTAATTATAGGTAAAAAACGCTGTCGGTATTCGCAGAAGAAAAGAGATATTTTATTTATAAAAACACTTGATTTTCATTTAAGTTTATATTATAATATTTAGGCTAATCAATCAAAGGGGTATTCCCCCGGATAGAACGAAGATACTTTATTTTGGTCATGCAGCAGTGGGTTCTGTGCGACAGTACACTGTGAACCATGTCAGGCGGGGAACCGAGCAGCATTAAGCAATTCGTCTGTGCGACACAGGTCAGCCTGCTGCTGTATGACCAAGGCAAAGTATCTTTTTTTAACAGGGAGGCGAAAGAATGTATCAGGTATTATACAGAAAATACAGACCGAAGGTTTTTTCCGATGTAGTGGGTCAGGAGCACATCACCACCACTCTGGCCAAAGAAATCGAAACGGGTAAGCTTTCCCACGCCTACCTTTTCACCGGCTCCAGAGGTACGGGTAAAACCACCTGCGCAAAGATTCTTTCAAAGGCCGTTAACTGTCTTCATCCCGTAAACGGCAACCCCTGTAACGAATGTGAGGTATGCCGCGGCATCGAGTCCGGTGCCATCCTCGACATAGCCGAAATCGACGCCGCCAGTAATAACGGTGTGGATAATATCCGTGACATCCGCGAGGAGATTAACTTCACCCCCGCCTCCTGTAAATACCGTGTGTACATCATCGACGAGGTGCATATGCTCTCCATCGGTGCCTTTAACGCTCTGCTGAAAACTCTCGAGGAGCCTCCCGCACACGTAAAATTCATTCTTGCCACCACCGAGGTGCACAAGCTTCCCGTAACCATTCTCTCCCGCTGTCAGCGCTTTGACTTCCGCAGAGTTACTCCCGAGGCTATGGCGAAAAGAATGAACTTCATCGCCCGTGAGGAGGGCTTTACGGTAACGGATGAGGCTCTGTCCCTTATCGCGAGAATAGCCGACGGCGGTATGCGTGATGCTCTCTCCCTTCTCGACCAGTGTACAGGACACGGAGATGTTATTGATGCTGACCTTGTCTGCTCGGTAGCGGGTATGACAGGCAGAGACCATCTTTTTTCTCTTGCCCGTGCCGTAAACGAAAAGGACTCGGCAAAGACTCTCGAATTAATCAGCGACCTTCACGGTAAAAGCTGTGATATGGAAAGACTTTGCTCGGATATGATAAACCACTTCCGTAATCTGATGATAGTGAAAACCGTCAGAAGCGCCGAAAGCCTTTTGGTCTGCACCGCTGACGAATTACAGCAGTATAAGCAGCAGAGCGGAAGCTTCACTCTCGAAAATATCCTCTACTGCATTTCACTTCTGCAGGAGGCTATGGCAAACATAAAAAGGGGCGTGAGCAGAAGAACGGAAATGGAAATGACCTTCATTAAGCTTTCCACTCCTTCCCTCACCGCTGACAGTGAAAATCTTTTGAGAAGAATCGCGGACCTCGAAAGCAGAATGAAGGGAGGCACCCTCGTTACAGCCGCCCCGACAGAGAAAAAGGAGGCCGTAACGGAAGCTGTTTCTCCCGCACCGCTTCACGAAGACCCTCCGGCACCGACACAGACTGCACCGATGCCGACAGCACCGACAGCGGCTCCCGAGGCTTCCGCTGTGCAGGACACTGTTCCCTTCCCCGACGAAGAAGCGGCCCCCGCAGAGGAGGAGCTTCCCTGGGCAGAGGTACTGCAGGAGCTTACGAAGCTGAATATGCCCTTATGGGGAATACTAAATTCCTCCTCGGCAGTAATCCAGGGCGACTTCGTGCTCATAAAAAGCGAAAATCCCACCCTTAAGGATTTCATAAAGACGGGCACTAATGCCAGAGACATAAAAACTGCCATCAGAAATGTTATGGGCAGACCCTACCGTCTCGGTCTTCATAACGGAGCGGCACAGCAAGGCACTGCTCCCTCACAGCCGAAAAAGGACCCTCTCGAAAACCTTATCGGCAGAGCAAAGGATATGGGTATAAATGTTGATTTAAAATAATGATTATTATATAATCAGAAAGATAAGAATAAAATTAAAAAGGAGACTTAAAAATGAAAGCAAGAATCCCCGGCGGCATGGGTGGCGGCCAGATGAATATGATGAAAAAAATCCAGGAAATGCAGGCACAGCTCGAGCAGAAGCAGACAGAAATCGAAGCCAGTGAATTTACCGCATCCGCAGGCGGCGGAGCAGTAGAGGTTACCGTTTCAGGCGCTCACGAGGTAAAGGACATAAAGCTTCAGCCCGATGTAGTGGATCCCGATGACATCGAAATGCTTTCCGACCTTATTATCGCCGCTACCAACGAGGCTATGAGAAAGGCCGACGATGCTATGGAGCAGGCTATGAATGCCGCTAAAGGCGGTCTCAATCTTCCCTTCTGATGGCGGGCTACAGTGTAGCCTCTCTTTCGAGGCTTATCGAACAGTTCGAGCGTATGCCCGGCATCGGACATAAGACGGCGCAGAGAATGGCTTTTTATGTTCTCGGCTTAAAAAAAGAAGAGGCCAAGGCCTTCTCCGACGCTATCCTGAACGCTCACGAAAAAATCAAAAAATGTACTCGCTGCTGTAATCTGGCCGAGGAGGAGCTCTGTCCCGTATGTAAAAGCGGAAACAGAGACGAATCTGTGGTCTGCGTGGTAGAGGACCCGAGAGATGTGATGGCCTTCGAGCGCACCCGTGAATACGACGGTATGTACCATGTGCTTCACGGAGTTATCTCCCCGATGAACGGTGTGGGCCCCGAGGACATTACGGTGAAAGAGCTTATCGCACGCTTTTCCGACGGCAAGATAAAGGAAGTCATTATGGCGACCAATCCCACCGTAGAGGGTGAGGCGACTGCGATGTACATTTCCCGTCTGCTTAAGCCTCTCGGTGTCACCGTGTCAAGACTGGCTTACGGTGTTCCCGTGGGTGCGGATTTAGAGTATGCCGACGAGGTTACTCTGACCAGAGCACTGGAGGGCAGAAGGAGTCTATAAAATCATAAAGAAAGGTGGTGCCTTCTATGGCAGTATCACAGCCTGACGAAAGACAAGTTGTAGCCCAGAATAAAAAAGCAAGGCACGACTATTTCATTCTCGAGACCTACGAGGCAGGTATAGAGCTTTTCGGCACAGAGGTAAAATCCATCCGTAAGGGTAAAATAAATCTCAAGGACTCCTGGTGCAGCATCGACGCGGGAGAAATCTTCGTAAACGGTATGCACATCAGCCACTATGAGCAGGGAAACATCTTTAACCGTGACCCTATGCGGGTAAAGCGACTGCTGATGCATAAAAAAGAAATCAACCGCCTTTTAGGTGTCACCAAGCAGCAGGGTCTTACCCTCATTCCTCTTTCCGTTTATTTCCTTAAGGGCAGAGCAAAGCTCGAAATAGGCCTTTGCAAAGGTAAAAAGAACTACGATAAAAGAGAAACTCTTGCCAAGCGTGATGCACAGAGAGATATGGAAAGAGCGGCAAAAAACAGGTAAAAATTACATTTGCTTCTTATGAAGCTATGTGATAAAATAAAAAAAGCAAAAGGCTTTAAAATCCGTATGGGGATGAAAGGATTTCGACGGGGATTTTGAAGCACGATAAGCGGGTAGCGCTGTGGCAATCGCTTTAAAAGGTCACACATTTAAAAATAACTGACAACAATACAGTTTTAAAGGCTGCTTAAGCGGCCCGTCTCGGTTAAGAGTACTGCGGCTTAACTGAAGGCGTCGATCAGCAGTGAACGTGCACGGCAGAGCATCCTCGTATGCCGTCACGCACCAGAGGATACTGATTTCTCAAGCCTGTCCTTCGGCGTGAGAATGAGGGAATGCTAAAAGACTGACTGCACCCGGAGAAAGTTGTGTGAATGGATTTTCGGACGCGGTTTCGATTACCGCCATCTCCACCAAACGAAAGTCAGACGAACACCTGCTACTTCTTCACAGGCGGCTTCGCCGTGAGAGTGGAAATCTGACAAAAAGAGAAGCCCCTTTGTCCCGGAAGACTCCGAGGCAGAGGGGTTTACTGTTTTATTTGATTTCTGTATCAAGCCTTACTGCTTGGCGCCCTTATCGAACTTTTCGAGCACCTTTACGCTGGCGGCGAAGCAGTCTGCCAGACATTTAGGATTAAGTGCCTCGGGAGTGTCGAGACGGGTGTGATAAAAGTCGGGGAGAGCGTGGTTAAGAGCTGTGATACCCGTAGCGCGCATACCCTCCTGGGCGAAGGCGGCAGAGTCAGTAGCACCGCCGAGAGGAGGAACGAAGCCTTTTTTACAGGGAATGCCGAGCTCCTCGCAGGCTTCCATAAAGAGGTCGCCTACATCCTTGTCTGTCTTAACGGTGGAGTTAAGGTCACGGTAGTTAACCATAAGATGCTCACACTGTGCGATGGTGTCGTAAGAATAAACGAAGGTGGGAACATCCTTCATCTCGTCCTTGTGCTTTGCGGCCCAGGCCTTTGCGCCGCGGAGACCTGCCTCCTCGGAGCCTGTGCATACTACACCGATTTCTGTGTTTTCCAGCTCGATGCCCTCGTCCTTGAGAGCCTTAAGGATAGCCATACCGATGTAACAGCCGGAAAGGTTATCGTTAGCACCGTCAACTATCTTGTTTCTGTTCCACATAAAGTAGAGACCGAACCAGAAGGGAGCGAAAACGAGACCGATGAGACCGAGAGTTTTAGCCAGGTCGGGATTAGCTTCAAATGCGCCTGCGAGCTTCGCGATGGCGATGCCGAGTGTGTAGAAGGCACCGACGAAGCATACCATCATATGAATATCGAAGCCGAGATATGTAAACTTGTATTTAAAGGGCCATTCCCAGGCACCGTCGGGGTGACCGTTAAAGATGATGCGGCGCTTAACCTCACCTGTCGGCTTTTTGAAGCCGGCTACATTGTGGCCTGTCTTTTCAGCGAAAAGCTTATCCACCGTCTTTTTGTAAAGACCGAACTGAAGCACACAGAGTGTGAGACCGACAGCGATGAAAACGATAGAAAGCACGGGCATAAAGAAATAGGATGCCAGTGCGAGGAAGCAGCAGCTGATGGTAATATAAATCCAGCCGAAGAATGAGCCGGGATTTTCCTTAAAGCCTTCGACCTCTACTCTTTCACAGCCGAGCTCCTTCATCGTCTCTCCGATGTACTCACAGGAAAGCTTTTCACCCTCGGAGCCGGGGCCGCGCTTGGGAAGCTTCGTGCAGATATGGGTGATTTCATCGACCATAAACTGCGCATACTTGTCTTTTTTGTCAATAATGCTTTGTAAACTCATAATAAATCTCCTTTTTTGTGTATTTACATAGTAAATATTAGCACAAAAAAGGAGGTTAATTATTAATATTTTGTTAACTGTTAACAGTGTTTTTCTTTTCCGGTATCAGTTTTCTGAACTGTCGCACCTTGATAAGATAAATAGAAATAAGGAAGATGTCCGCTAAAAGCCACGCCGCAGGACCGGCATAGCAGACAGCATCGAAGCCGAGGGCGGGAGTGAGAACAAAGGCGATGGAAAGTCTGCCTAAAAGCTCACCGAGACCCGCTACGAAATTAGCATAGGTAAAGCCGAGACCCTGCAGGGTATTTCTCATTACGAAAAGGATAGCCACCAGGCTGTAGCACTGCGCTACGGCGAGAATATATCTTGATGCCGCGGCCATAATTTCGGGGCTTTCCTCGGTGAGAAAGAGAGAAACCACAGGCTCCCATATAGCGAAAAGGAGCAGACTCATAGCCACGGAAATGCACACATCGAGTAAAAAGATTTTCTTTACCGAGGAGAGTATTCTTTCATAATTTTTTGCCCCGTAGTTCTGGCCGACGAAGGTCTGATTAGCCACACCGAGACCGGACATAGGTATGTTCGTCAGCTGCTCTACCCTCCCCGCCGCAGTAAAGCCGGCGATAACCGGGGTGCCGAAGGAATTAACCACGCTCTGCAGACACATCGAGCCGACGGAGGTCACCGTAAACTGCAGAGAAACAGGTATTCCGAGCTTTATCTGCCTCCAGGCCGTGTGCCTGTTCAGGCGCAGATCCTTTGCCGAAATGCTGACCTCACGGTTAAAGCGAAGGACATAAATGCCGTTCAGAGTGCAGGCGACGATGTGGGAAATGAGAGTAGCCGCGGCGGCGCCCTCCACTCCCCAATGAAGCTCCTTTACGAAAAGAAGGTCGAGGATGAAATTCACGACCACGCTGACGCAGAAAAAGCATAGGGGCTTTTTGCTTTCGCCCACGCTTCGCGAAATGGCGGTAAAATTATTTGACAGCATCTGAAAGGGTATGCCGTAGTAAAGGATGTTTATGTACGACGAGGCAAGACCGATAATTTCATCGGGCGTGCCTATCAGACGAAGCAGAGGCCCCGACAGAATATGCGAGGTAACCACCAGAACGATACCGATAATAAAGGCAAGACTTATAGCGGAGCCCGCATAATGGGAGAGCTTTTCCCTGTTTTTCTCGCCGAAGGCGTGAGCCACGGGGATAGAAAAGCCGCTGGTAAGGCCGAGCGCCGCACCGACGATAAAGGAGCCGATGGGTCCCACGGAGCCTACTGCCGCCAGCGCATCGGAGGAGACATATCTTCCCACTATTATGTTATCCACCAGGCTGTAGTTATACTGGAGCATCGAGGAAGCCATAATGGGCAAGGCAAAACGGATAACGCTTTTCAGAGGGTTACCCGTGAGCATATCGAGCGATCTTTTTTTCATAAGTAAAATTCACTTTCCGAACAAATAATCATTAAGATTATACCGCGGTTTACTCTGTTGTCAAGACAGTATTATAAATTTTAATAAACGGTCTTTCCGAGCTGTAGGGAGGGTCGTTTTTTTTACCGTCAAATACTTATATTGTAAATATATCATTGACAAATATATTTTCTTTGCATATAATAAAAAATGACAGCGGGTGACCTTTTTCGACAAGGTCACCGCACCAAATTAAGGAGAGAGAAAATATGAAAGAGGAAATGAACGCTGAATTTACCCGCATCTGGATCGAAAACAGAGACAGGATAGCGGAAAGATGCAGATTTAAGCTTCGGAGCTGTCCTAGCGAGGTGGAGGATGTGGTAGCTGACATCTCCCTTTATCTTTATGTCGCGATTTCAGAGGGTAAAATCCACAGTAATCCCGTCGCCTGGCTTAATGCCGTCACCGAAAACTGCATAAAGAAAAAATACACCGAAATGAATAAAAAGAAAAAGCTCCTCGTGGAATACAACGAAGAAAACGTGGACTGCGTCGAGGACTATACCGATGCGGAGGATTTATTTATCGACAGCCTCATCAGCGAAAACTCCATCGACTATTTGAGTGTACAGGTTATCCGAGAGCTGAAGGATAAGGAAAGAGAGCTTTATAAAAGCATTTACATAAAGGGAATGAAGATGCAGGAAATCGCCGACGAGCTCGGTGTCACCGTAACCGCTGTCAGAGAGCGAAGCTGTCGCCTTACCAAAAAGCTAAAGCTACTGGCAAAGAGCTATGCACAGTCGGCAGTCGGCTGAACAAATGTAAAAAAGCAGGGGCGACCGATGGTTGCCTTACCGTGGTAACGGTAGCGTGCATATTTAGCGGACGACCGATGGTCGCCCCTACGATACACCAAGCAAATTCGTATTCGTCGGAATGATTTATCACGCTTCGATATTCTTCGTCGGCGAAGTGACTTAATTATTCAAAAAGGCTGTATATATCCGCTTAATGCAAAATGCTGATTTGACCCGGAGGGGAAACCGCATAAACGGTAGGAATGTCGACCACTCCGTCAGCTTGTAGGGGCGACCATCGGTCGTCCGCAAAGGCAGTCGTAACTTTACGACGGGGAGATTAACTCTTCTGACCTCTATGTCAATTTGTACTGTCAACCGACGGTCGTTTTACCGTGGTAGCGGTAGTGCATATTAAGCGGACGACCGATGGTCGCCCCTACGGAATGTATATTTTATGTTTCATCCGTAAAAAACCAAAACCATTGTAAAAGCATCAGCTTTTACAATGGTTTTTTCATATTAGCTTGAGATTTCGGTGCTTATGAGAGCACGCCTGTAGCACTACAGGTAAGAGTAATGGTTTCGTTAAGAGTTTTAGTGTTTACTCCGAGAACATAATACTTTGCAGTTACATATCCGATAGCTTTGTTGCCGCTTTCTGTTGATGTTGCAGAAGAAATTCTCCACTTATTATTGTATATTGTATATGTAATATTTGAATCTATACAAGAGCAATTAAAATTAGTGTACTCAAACAAACCATAAAGTCTGGCTGACCACTCCAAATCACCGTCTGAATTACTAATTTTCATAGTTTTATAACCATCTACTCTGTAAGTGGTGAGTCCATAGGTTCTAATCGGCTGACCCTGTGTAACAGTTACTTCAAGCGTGTATCCGTCTCCCAACGGTTCCGAAGATGTATAAACAACACTATACTCTTGCTCTTCATAAGCATACGCACTTAAAGTCAAAGAAAAAATTAGTATTAACACAATAAATGTAGCGATTATTTTTTTCATAATGCTCTCCTCTCAACTATATTGATCAATCTCTTTTTCTATAACAGACATTGTTATCTTTTCTTGCTCGTCATTCCTCTTATGATAATACGACTTATGTGCATCAGCATAAGTTGTAATGAAGAATATAGCCAACATTACGAGTGCAACAATAGCAGTACACAACAAAGTGCTTCTGTATTTCATCACCTTATCCGGGTCGATACTGCCTAAATGAGCGCTTGCTAGTTTTTTCGGAGTGCCGAACTCGTCATAAATCTCCTGCATAGTAGAAATGCCGTGTTCTTCGGCGAAGCTGTAAACAGCATCGTAAATATCATTTTTGATATTCTTTCTGATTTTTCTTTCACAGATGGTGTAACAGCCGACTCTCCAGATGTAAATTTTTATTTTTCTTTCCAGCTTTTTGTCCATAAAAATCTCCTTAATCAGCGTTTGCGGAATCGGGGATTATCAGAGGAACGATATTGGTTTCTTTGTGCTGATCGAGAACGAGGTCAATACCTTTTTTAATTTCATTATATTCTTCGAGAACCTGTGCCAGATATTCTCTGCCCGAGTCCTCGAGATGGTAATATCTCCGTGTTCTTTTTACACCGACCAGCTTCGTGTAAGTAGTAAGGTAGCCCGCATCCACGAGTCTGTAAAGAATGAGGTACAGAGTACCCTCGAGAATTTTAATTATTCCCTCGCTTTTTTCTTCCATAACCTGTGTGAGCTGATAGCCGTACATATCCTCATCCTGTAAAAGATAAAGGGCCATAAGCTCGGCCGAGCCCCTTCTGAAATTTTCCTGACTTTGAGAGATAAGTCCCACCTCCGTTATTTTTTTACTATGCACCGAGCCGAAGGACATTTCCGAAAAAATGCTTTTCGACCCTCTGCACAGCTTGATTATAGCAATTAATATGTGTTTTGTAAATAGTTTTTAGTAAAAAATTATTTATATTTAATGTATTCTATTTTTTGTTTGCGGACTGCTTTTCCTCTGCTACACGCTTTTTAAAGTGCTTCACGGTCATCAGAAGCGGAATAACCGAAAGAGCGATTATTACTGCACCTACCAGGAAAACATTACCGTTAGGGATGTATTCGAGCTGTCCGCTTAATTCGTTAGTGATTACCACTCCGCTGGTTTTTACTACTGCTTCTCCGAGGAAGGAGCCTCCTATCATCGGGAAAAGAACATAAAAGAGAATCCATATACCCTCGAACTGACCCTTGCTGTCAGCGGGATAAAGCTGCTTTGTCCAGACCTTGGTTACCTGCAGAATACCGATGTAGCCCACACCTACGAGGAAAATGCCCAGCCACAGACGGAAATCGAAAAGCTTCGTGTTATCCACCATATCCGGTGTTATGGGTGCCACGATGAGCAGACCCACGATGTTTATTATGATGGCGAAAACAGACACGGGAATATGCTTATTCTTATTGATGAGGAAGGACATAGGAATAGCTGTAAGCATAGCCAGAACGAGCGGCACAGCCTCGATAATGCCCATCATATCCGCCGTGTAGCCGAGATAGTAAATGATGTAGTTACCCATATATGCGAAATAAACATTAAAGCCGATGAAAAATACCGTGTTAACCAGATTTACCCATACGAGCTCCTTAAGAGTAAAGAACCGTTTGAAATTAAAAACGGACAGAAACTGCTTAAGGAAGGAGCCTCTCTTTGACGGAGGTACATCGTCAGCCTTGCTCATAAAGAGCATAGAAAGGATACCGAAAAGGATTACGAAAACACCCATCACGATGAAAAGGCGCATATAATTATCGTCCTCGCCGACTAAAATGCCGCCCACCACCGTGCCGAGAATAGTGCCTAAAACGGGCTGTGTGGCCAACGCGGCGCCTATCTGTCCGCGGTTTTTATCGGTCATAATGTCCGTCGTCCAGGTGTTATAGCCCGCATCGTTACCCATCGAGCCGAAAAAGCTCATAACCGTATCGGCCAAAACCACGGCAACTGCGGCTAAAAGGTACATATCCTTACTGATAAACTCCGTAAGTCCGAAGCAGATAGTAAAAATACCCCAGAGTATGTATCCCACGGAAACGAAAACTCTTCTTTTACCCGTGCGGTCAGCCCAGGTGCCGAAAAAGAAGGTGGCAAAGGTGGTAGCCAGAGCACTGCAGATAAGCATACCCGTAATAATCGACGGATTTTTGCCGATTTTGGAATAAACGAAGGTGTTAAACCACTGGTTTTCCATATTCCAGCATATCTGTCCTGCGAGGCCGAGACCCCACACGAGCACCCACATACGGACGCCCGAGGTTTTTTTCTTTTGTAAGCTGTTCATTTTATTTCTCCTTTTATTTTTTTATCAGCTTTATCATAGCACAGTTGCCGCTCTTTTACAACGAGCAAAATAACCAAAAAGACTCCCCGTAAATATACATAAAATCACTCCGACAGATATATAAATATAAGTGAATAAACTTAAAGGAGTTTTGCTATGAACGGTAATAATTTCGAAAGTATGATTAAAAAATATGCCGACGAGCTTATCAGAATGAGCAAGGAAAAAAGCCTCCCCGACATACCCGAGGAGGTGCCGACAGACGAGGCTGACGGGACTCCCCTGCTTCCGTCAGAGGAAAGTGAGCTGTTCCCTTTTGAGGAGGACACCCCGCAGGCAAGAGTCACCACAGACGACATCCCCGGCATAAAGGAAACGGACTTTTACGAGGAGGCCGCCGACGAGCTTTCTGCCGTGACAGAGGACAGTCTCACCGACCGTGCCACCTTTTCGGCCCGTGTTTTCACGGGAAATAATGCCTATCCTGTCGAAAATGCGAAGGTGCTCGTGGTAAAGGACGACAGGCTTTACACCTTTCTTACCACCGACAGAGACGGCATAACGAAAAAAATCCCTCTGCCCGCCTACCCCGAAAGCAATTCCTTTGACCCCGAAAGCGACGAAAGGTCCGTACGGTACACGGGAGAGGTCTACGCTACGGGCTTCACTCCCAGAAAGGGTCTTCTCATCAGTGCCGTCGGCGGCTCGGACATCGTGCTCGATGTGCAGATGACACCCATAAGCGCAGAGGTGAGATAATATGCCTGCTATACCTGTTATACCCTCGACCATTACCGTACATTTAGGCCCGCCCTCATCAAATGCGGAAAATGTCACGGTGCCCTTTACCGACTACATTAAAAATGTGGCCTCCTCGGAGATTTATTCCACCTGGCCGCCCGCCGCCTTAAGAGCGAACATTCTGGCGCAGATTACCTATGCCCTTAACCGTGTCTACACAGAGTGGTACCGTGCCATGGGCTACGATTTCGACATCACGAACAGCACCGCCTTCGACCAGTCCTTCGTAAACGGCAGAAACATTTACGAAAACATAAGTGAGCTCGTCGATGAGATTTTTAATGATTATGTGAGAAAGGAGGGCACGGTCAACCCCTATTTCACAGCCTACTGCGACGGAGTCGAGGTAAGCTGTGACGGCCTTTCCCAGTGGGGAAGCGTCTCCCTGGCCGAAAGAGGCTATTCGGATACGGACATACTAAAATACTACTACGGAGAGGACACGGAGCTCGTCATAAACGCTCCCGTGGGAGATAATCTCCCCTCTTATCCCGGCACTCCGCTGCAGAGAGGTCAGCTGAATGAAAATGTACGGCGCATCCAGATTTATCTTAACAGAATTTCCGCCAACTATCCCGCCATTCCGAAAATCCCCGTCATAAACGGAGCCTTCGACGAAAGCACGGAGGATGCGGTGCGTGCCTTTCAGGAAATCTTTTCCCTGACTCCCGACGGTATCGCGGGCAAGGCTACCTGGTACAGAATAATTTATATCTACGATGCGGTTACCCGACTGGCAGAGCTGAACAGCGAGGGTGTAGGCTACGAAAACATCCCCAAGCAGTTCACTTCTCCCCTGGGAATAGGCGCACAGGGCGGCCAGGTGGTTACGGTGCAGTTTTTTCTGACTCTGATAAGTCAGTTCGTGGACTTTGTCGCACCCGTAAACACTGACGGCGTCTACGGACAGAACACGGCAAACCAGGTCAGCGCCTTTCAGCGTTATAAGGGTCTGCCCGTAACGGGTGAGGTGGACAGAAGAACCTGGGAAAGCCTCTACGATGCTTATAAGGGCATCGTGGATTACCTCGAGAACAGGCAGGAAATCGACACGGTGCTCACCGAGCCCTACCCGGGAGTCACTCTGCGTCAAGGCGACACGGGCCCCTCCGTCGCTACCTTCAAAAGCTATCTTTCCTACCTTTCGAGGGTATTTTTCGACATACCGCCCGTAAACACATCTAACGTCTTTGACCGGAGAACCCAGAATGCCGTCAGAGAATTTCAGCGCATTTTTTCTCTCCCGCAGACAGGTGCCGTAGACGAGAGAACCTGGAACACCCTCGCAGATGCCTACTCCACCGTAAGAGAAGGACAGCAGCGGCTGACCCGTCAGTATCCGGGCAGAGAGCTTTCACAGGAGGTCTGATATGGACACAGCAGTTTATGAGCTTCAGAGCTACATCAGAAATATTTCCCGTCTCGACCGCGACATCCCCGCCCTCGTGCCTGACGGTATTTTCGGAGAGGAGACCGCAGAAAGCGTTACCGCCTTTCAGCGTAAGCACCTTCTCCCCCTTACGGGCAAGGTAGACTTCGACACCTGGAATAAGCTTTCAGAGGAGAACGATAGGGCCGTATTTGCCTTTTCCGAGCCCGTACAGACCGCACCTGCCAAAAATCGGGATTTTCCGCTGAAAAAAGGCAAAAAAAGCCATCTTAACGGGAATGTAAATCTTATGCTTTCCCGCCTCGGCGACTTTTACGAAAACTTCGCAGGCGCTCTTTTATCCGACGAATACACGGCGGATACGGAAAGACTCATCGGCAGCTTTCAGTCTCTGACAGGCACCGATATAACAGGAGAAACGGATAAAATGACCTGGAATCTTCTCTCCTACCTTTATCTTTTACTCGCAGACGAAGAAAGAGCCTGATTTTTATTAATTTTTCCTCTGCGCTCTGCCTTTTTCGGTTGTATTTTCCGAAAAGGTTTGGTATAATAAGAAAAGAAAAAATCGGAAAGGCAGGTGCAGAAAAATGGAAATCGGTGCTTCTTCAGCGTGCTTTTATCCTCTGGAAACGGAACGCTCCTTTCTTCACATCGCAGAGCTCGGCTTTAATCACAGTGAAATTTTCTTTAACGCTCATTCCGAGCTCCGTCCCGTATTCATAAAAGAGCTTAAAACCATTCAGGACGCCTACGGCATCAATGTGGTTTCCCTGCATCCCTACGCCTCCTTCGGTGAGGGCTACGACTTTTTCAGCGCCTATAAGCGACGCTTCGGAGACGCTATGGATAATTATAAGCGCTATTTCGAG
Organism: Acutalibacteraceae bacterium; assembly: GCA_045588555.1. Lineage (GTDB taxonomy): Bacteria > Bacillota > Clostridia > Oscillospirales > Acutalibacteraceae > UBA6857. Next base: position 109,210 of record JAZNEL010000039.1, read on the forward strand.
GCCGCAGCCATTCTCGGTGCCCGTTACATAGTAATGCACGGTGCGGCGAGGCTTTACGACATAGATATGGCTGAATATGCCCACCGCTTTAACACCGTTACCGAAGCCGCGAAAAGCTTCGGCTGCTGTGTGGCTCACGAAAATGTGGTAAACTTCCTCTCCGCCACCCCCGATTTCAGCCGTTATATGAAGGAGCAGCTCGGTGACAGCTATAAAATGGTGCTCGATGTAAAGCAGGCCAGACGCGCCGGCTATGAGCCGAAGGAATTTATCGACATAATGGAAAAAAACATCGTCCACGTTCACTTAAGCGATTACAGCGAGGAAATGGACTGCATCGCTCCCTGCGAGGAGGGACTTTTCGATTTCGAAAAGCTTTTTCAGCTTCTTCATAAAGCCGGCTATAACGGGAAATATATTATCGAGCTTTATTCCGACGGCTATGAAAGAAAAAGGGAGATAACCGAAAGCGCGAAATATCTTGACGCCATACTTAAAAAGGTGCGTCAGGGCTGAATAAAATCATAATGATAAATTATAAACAAAGGAGTTTTTAAAATGAAGTGTCCTTTTTGCAGCTTCGAGGAAAGCAAGGTTATAGACTCAAGACCTACGGATGAGGGCGAAAAAATCCGCCGTCGCCGTGAGTGTATTTCCTGCGGTAAGCGTTTCACGACCTACGAAATCATCGAGAGTGTCCCCATCATCGTCGTAAAAAAAGATAAGTCCAGACAGGCCTTTGACCGCGTAAAGCTTTTCAACGGTATGCTCCGCGCCTGTGAAAAAAGACCGGTCTCCATCGAGCAGATGGAAAAAATCGTCTCGGAAATCGAGGCAGAGCTTCAGAATTCTTTGGACCGCGAGGTAACCTCGGTACATATCGGTGAGCTGGTTATGGACAGACTTAAAAACCTCGACGAGGTAGCCTATGTCCGTTTCGCTTCCGTTTACCGTCAGTTCAAGGACATCAACACCTTTATGGATGAGCTGGCAAAACTTTTAGGTGAAAAATAAGGTGATATTATGATTTACGAAGGCTTTTGCTCTCTCGTGGGTAAAACTCCCCTGCTTAAGGCGACCTCCTTTGCGCGCGAAAGCGGCATAAAGGGAGAGCTTTTCGCCAAGCTCGAATACTTTAACCCCGCAGGCTCCGTAAAGGACAGAGTGGCCGTAAATATGCTTCTTAGGGCAGAGAAAAAAGGCCTCATCAGAAAGGGCGGTACGGTAATCGAACCTACCAGCGGAAACACGGGAATCGGTCTGGCCGCCGCGGCAGCATCGATGGGCTACAGAGCTGTTTTAGTTATGCCCGACACTATGAGTGTGGAAAGGCAGGAGCTTCTTCGTGCCTACGGTGCACAGATAGTTCTCACTCCCGGTAAGGAGGGTATGCTCGGCTCCATAAAAAAGGCCGAGGAGCTTAAGGAAAGCACACCGAACAGCTTTATCCCCTCGCAGTTCGATAATCCCGATAATCCCGAAAGCCACATCCTTTCCACAGGCCCCGAAATTTACGGAGACACGGACGGAAAAATCGACATTTTTATCGCCTGCATCGGCACGGGCGGCACGGTTTCGGGAACAGGAAAATATCTTAAGGAAAAAATCCCCGGAATAAAGGTCATCGGTATCGAGCCCTTCGACTCTCCTCTCATCACCGAGGGAAGAGCCGCGCCTCACGGCATACAGGGCATCGGCGCCAACTTCATACCCGAAAATCTGGATATGTCCGTTATCGACGAGGTTATTACTGTAAAGACGGAGGATGCCTTTTCCGAATGCCGTCGCTTCGCACAGACAGAAGGTCTGCTCGTGGGCATTTCCTCGGGTGCGGCTCTGCACGGAGCGAAAATCATCGCAGGAAGAAAAGGAAACGAAAACAAATCCATCGCCGTGCTTCTGCCCGATTCGGGAGAAAGATATATGAGCGTAAAGCTCTTCGGGTAACGCTGATAAAAAAAGCAACCGCTTGAAGCGGTTGCTTTTTTATGCCTTAAGGCTTATTTTGTATAAGCGAGGATGCTGCCGTGTACGATGAACAGGTCATCACAGCATACATACTTGTAGCCGAAGATTCTGTAGAGAAGGTTATAAATTCTTACTACGAGAGGACTTAAAACGGAGTGACAGATACAGCTGCAGCTTTTGATGCCGTCGAGCCATTCGTCTGTTACGCTCGGAAGAATAACGATGCCGTTCTTTTCGATTCTTTCGATATCTGCGGCTGTCTTACAGGATTTGAGATCGATTACGTGCTCGCCGTAATACTTTCTGTTAGTCATAGATGCGGTAATCTGAAGAGCATCTCTGTAGGGAGAGGTAAACCAGAAATCGCCGTTTTCATCAGCCTTACCGCTGGCAACATACTGACCGTTATGATCCGTTACCTGGATGAAGAAATCACCGAGAATGTCTGAACGGAGCTCGTCATAAATCTCATAAACATCTTCGTCGCGGAAGTAAGCGGGTCTGATGCTTACCTTGAAGGTGTAAGAAACCACATATTTATCGTACTTGGGAGTGAGAGTGAGAACATCACCGTCATTGAGAAGCTCTTCTCTGTTAATGCCGGCCTCGAGGTCCTTTACCATCACACTCTTCGGAAGGTCAAAGCTGTGGGGATTAACCGTAACCTCTGTGTTAAGAGCATTACCGTTAACTGCCTTGATAACCCAGGCCTTCTCGTTTCTCTCGTAAAGATATTCCTTATCTCTGGAAACATTGTAGGCGTCGGCACCGATGCCTGTGATAGCGTCAGCGAAGCTCGAGCCGCAGGTAACGGTAGCATCGCCTACGCCGAAGGATTCACCGTAGAAGTTTTCGAACTTAAGAGTGTATTCGTTTGCCTCGGAAGCGAATACTGCATAAATGCCGGTATTGTGGTAGAGAATAATCTCCTCTTTTATTCCGTAAACCTTATCTGTTTCGCCTGCATTTCTGTTAAAGCTCCAGCCGCGGAGAGTATACTCATTTCTCTGGTCGCTTTCTCTGGTAGGAGTTACGAGGTCACCGTAGGAAATGGCAGTACCGTAGGGAACAGTCTTTCCGCGGGAAACCATAACACCGTTATAGTTATAGAAAACACCGGAAACTGTTACGGAAGCGTCGCCTTTGAAATCTGCCTCGAAGGTCTTCACACCGTTTGAGGTGCTTCTATGTGCCCAGCCGTCGAAAATGTAGGCGCCGTAGGTCTTATCCTTAAAGCGGACGGGATTTTCGCCCTCATATTCGGGGATGGCAGTGCCGTTCTTAACGAAAAGCTTTAATTCACCGTCTACTTTGATGTATTCGTTTTCCACTGCTGAGACAGTGTTATCTACAGTTTCGGTCTTACCTGTTGTGTAGAGCTTTGTGTCATAATGAGCGCTATCCTTGGGTGCGATTTCATCCGCATATTCATAATCGAGAACCCAGGTGCCGTTATCCTTGGCTACATAATAATCAGCCAGATGAGCTGCCTTATGTCTTACGGCGTCTGCCTTTATGTCGAGAGGCTCCCATCTGTTAATGTATTCTACGAGATAGTAGTCTGTGTCTGTTTCCGTGTAAGCCTTTAATTCTTCATTTTCCAGACCTGTTTCGGGGTCCTTACCGGCTCTTACACAGCGTTCACTGCGTTCATTCTGACATTCTCTTACGCGGGTATATGTACCGCTTGCACTATCATATTCATAAGAAATCTCGAAGTCGTGACCTGTAGCGTCGGTGAAGTCAGTAATCATAACCTCTGCATTATTACAGGCAGAGCAGGTTACGATGGTATAACCGCGCTGTGTACAGGTAGGCTCACACACCTGATACTCGAAATAAATCTCCAGATGAGCGCCACCCTCTGCACCGGGACAGGGAACATCCGCGGCCGAAGCGGGCATAACAAGAGCAAAAATCATCATCACTGCTACGACAGCAAGAAGAATCATTTGCTTTTTAAAAGTTTTTTTCATAATAGTACCTCCTTGTGTTTTAGTACGCTCTTATGTACAAAAGGCGTGAGAGCAGACTCTGCGGTCTGCCCTTAAAGACACCACACCTATTATAATATAACTATATATTTTTTTTAACGAAAAGTCAAGAATTAATAAAAATATTAATTTTCACAAAACATTTATTTAATCTTTCAGACAAGGTTCTGTATAGCCTTGACGAAAAAGGAGCCGTCGCTGTTTTTTCCGAGCGTTATTTTCATATATTTCCCCGGCTCGGGAGGAACCATATTACCCTCGCTGTCCTGCACCCAGTCCGCCGAGGCAAGATAGCCTACGGTCAGCACCACGGAATTAGCCTTTTCGTCTATCTCCGTTACATCGGGGAGATAAATGGGCATAATGCCCGTGATGGGAATGATGTAGCACTGCTTCTTTTTGCTGTATTTGAAGGTAACACCCTCACCGCCGTCTACGGTGCTGTGCTCGGGAGTTATCTCACTGCCGAAAAGAGAAAGAAATTCCTCCTCTACCTCCTTTTGCGGCATTAACATTCCGCCGTCGGTATATTCGTATTTTTCCGGGTCGGCACCGTCGTCGATAACCGACCAGATGGCTATGGAAAGAAGCTGCTGCTGATTAGCCTTGGTTATGTCATCGAAGGTGTCGGGGTCATTCATTATTACCGAGGAGATAAAGTCCTCGTAAAGCTGTACCTCCTCCTGCTTTGCCTCGGCGGCGGAGGAGCGTATTCTGTCGGCTGCAAAATCGACTATGCTGATAAAGCCCACCACCGTAAGAACGGCTACCGTCAGACCTACGATGAAATTAAGAGGTGATTTTTTCTTCGCGTGTTCCATTTTATCACCTCGTCTGTCCCGTACCGCTGATGATGTATTTCTGCGAGGTAAGCTCGGGAAGACCCAAGGGGCCGCGCGCGTGAAGCTTCTGGGTGGAAATGCCGATTTCTGCTCCGAAGCCGAATTCACCGCCGTCGGTAAAGCGTGTGGAGGCATTCACATAAACAGCCGCCGCATCCACCGAGGAGGTGAAAAGGTTAGCCGCGCCGTAGTTTTCCGTGATGATGCACTCGCTGTGGCCGCTGGAATATTTCATAATGTGGTCGATGGCTTCGTTAATGTCCTCTGCTACCTTAACGCTGATTTCGTAGCCGAGGTATTCTTTTCCGAAGTCCTCCTCTGTAGCCTCCAGCGCATCGGGAAGGATTTCGCGGCATTTTCCGTCACCGTGGAAAACCACATTCTTTTCCGCCAGTCTGCCGTAAATCATCGGAAGCGCCCTTTCAGCCACAGCCTTATGTATTACCAGGCTTTCGCAGGCATTACAAACGGAGGGTCTCGAGGTTTTCGCATTATAGATAATGTCGGCGGCCATCTCAAGGTCAGCATCCTTATCTACATAAATGTGACAGTTTCCCGTGCCCGTTTCGATTACGGGTACAGAAGAATTTTCCACACAGGCTCTAATGAGTCCTGCACCACCGCGGGGAATGAGCACATCCACATATTCATTCATTTTCATCAGTGCCGTGGCAGACTCTCTCGAGGTATCCTCCACCAGCTGAATGCAGTCCTCGGGGAAGCCGCACTTTGTGAGAGCCCTTCTCATTACCTCGGCCATAGCCTTGTTAGAGTTTATGGCCTCCTTTCCTCCGCGCAGGATAACCGTATTACCCGATTTGAGACAAAGAGCCGCCGCATCCACGGTAACATTAGGTCTTGCCTCGAAAATAACGGCGATAACGCCTAAAGGCACGCTGACCTTTTCTATCTTAAGCCCGTTAGGACGCACACCTCCGCTCATTACCTTGCCGCAGGGGTCATCCAGAGAAATAATCTGCTTGACAGCATCGCTGATTCCCTTTATTCTGTCGGCAGTGAGACTCAAACGGTCGATAAGCGACTCGCTCATACCCTTCTCTCTGCCGTTTCTGATGTCGATTTCATTCTGTGAAAGTATGTAATCACAGCTTGCGATAAGCTCCTCGGCGATAAGCCCGAGAGCCTCGTTTTTCCGTGAGGAGGAGGCTGTCATAAGAAAGCGCTCTGCCTTTTTTGCTCTGATACCGATTTCTCTTAACATATTAATCACCTTGTTTCGCTGTAAAAAGTGTGCCTGTATTGTGTCCGTCGATTAATTTATAAATATCCTGGGGTCTGGTGCCGTTCATAACCACGGTGGGAATACCCGCACCTGCGGCAATTTCCGCGGCGTGAATTTTCGTAATCATTCCGCCCGTGCCTCTGTTTGAGCCTGCACCTCCGCAGAGATTTCTTATCTCGTCCGTGATTTCTCTTACTACGGGGATGAGCTGTGCATCGGGATTTTCATTCGGATTGTCATCGAAAAGGCCGTCTATGTCCGAAAGGATGATAAGCCCCTGTGCTTTTATGAGCCTCGCCACGATGGCAGATAGGCTGTCATTATCACCGTAAACTATCTCCTCTGTGGCTACGGAGTCGTTTTCATTAACGATAGGCACCGCACCGTATTCGAAAAGCTTTTCGAAGGTGTTTTCCAGGTTTTCTCTCCTTTTATCGTTTTCAATGTCGCTTTTGGTAATGAGAAGCTGTCCCGTCTTTACACCGTTTTCTCCGAAAAATTTGTCGTACATAAACATCAGCTCACACTGTCCCACAGTGGCGGCTGCCTGTCTGCCGGGAATGTCCTTCGGTCTTTCGGCAAGGCCTAATTTACCCACACCGACACCGATGGCGCCCGAGGTTACGAGAACTACGGATATGCCCGAATTATGCAGATCTGCCAGCACCGAGCAAAGCTTTACCATTCTTCTGATATTGATTTTTCCCGTTTCGTATGTAAGGGTCGAGGTGCCTACCTTGACCACTAATCTTTTCGCCTTTGAAATAGGATTCATTTTTATTCGCCCTCTTTTATAAATTCCGAAATTATTTTTTCATATTTTTCTTTACCGGATACCTTGCCTACAGCCGTAAAGCTCATTTCCGAAATACGGAAATATTTCTCCGCCACTCTTTTCACATCTCCGAGAGTAACACCTCTGACGGCCTCGATGATTTCATCGTCTGTTATCTCCTTATTCAGCAGAAGCATATTATATCCCGTAGCGGAAAATTTAGACTGGGGATTTTCTCTGGACATTATAAAGCTTGCGGCAAGCTTTTCCTTCGCTATGGTTATCTGTCTCTGAGTAAGAGAGGCTTCGAGCTTACTGATTATGCCGAGACATTCTCTGATAGCCTTCTCCTCGGATGAGGGAGCAAGACTCATAGAAATCTCTATGGTTCCCCCTCCCGCAAATCTAACGAGAAAGGACTCTATGCCGTAAACCAGACCGAGCTCCTCGCGGATTCTTCTGCCCAGCAGAGACGAGGGGCCGAGGCCTAAAATGAAGGAGCATATCTGTAAAGGATAAAGGTCCTTATGCTCGACGGGAATGCCTCTGAAGGTCATCAGAATATGAGTCTGCTCCACATCCTTTGTGAGAACTCTCACTCCGGGCGTGAAGGGCTCCTTTTCTGTTTTAATGGGATTTCCCGTATTTTTGTCTTCACCGAAGTATTCCCTTATCTTTTCCTCGATTTCCTCCTGTTTGAAATTACCGCTGACACCGATTACCGTCCTTTCAGGAACATAGTAGGTGCTCATATAGGAGAGGAAATCCTCTTTTCTCATTTCTGAAACGGTTTCCTTTGTGCCTAATATTTCGTAGGCAAGACCGCTCCCCTCGTAAATCCCCTTTTCGTTAACATCGAAGCATTTCTCCGAGGGGTCGTCCTCGCACATAGCGATTTCCTCGAGGATGACACCCTTCTCCGTTTCGATGTCCCCTTCGTCCAGACGGGGATTTTTAAAAAGGTCGAACAGCAGGTCTGTAGCCTTAATCAGCTGGTAGTCGAGTGATTTCACATAAAAATAAGTGTATTCTTTAGTGGTGTATGCATTATACGAGGCACCGATTTCGTCCATACCCTCGGCAATCTCAAAGCCTGTACGCCTTTTACTGCCTTTAAAAAGGATATGCTCAATGAAATGAGATATGCCGTTATTGCGGTCGTTTTCGTTTTTCGAGCCGCTTGCCACCCATATTCCTACCGTAGCGGAACGGCTTTCGGGTCTGAAGTCATAAAAAACTCTCAATCCGTTCTCACAGGTTTTAATCTCCATCGAACACTCCCCTTTCCCTTCAAGTATGGTCAGCTTACCGCACCGTTAAACGGAAAACTGCGAATTATAAAGCTCGGCATAGAAGCCGCCTTCCTTCAGCAGCTCGCTGTGCTTACCCGTTTCGATGATTCTGCCCTCATTCATTACGAGGATAACATCTGCTTCTCTGATGGTGGAGAGACGGTGAGCGATGACGAAGTTTGTTCTGCCCTTCATAAGGTTAGTCATAGCCTTCTGTATCTGCACCTCTGTTCTCGTGTCTACGGAGGAGGTAGCCTCGTCGAGAATAAGAATGTCGGGAGAGGCCAGAATAGCACGGGCAATAGTGATAAGCTGTCTCTGTCCTACGGAAAGGTTAGAGCCCTCCTCCTCGAGCATAGTGTCATAGCCGTCGGAAAGAGTGAGAGCGAACTTGTCCACCTTCGCCGCCTTTACCGCACCGAGAAATTCCTCCTCGGTGGCCTCGGGCTTACCGTACATTATGTTTTCTCTGATGGTACCCTTGAAAAGCCAGGTATCCTGGAGCACCATACCGAGAATTTTCCTTAAGTTATTACGGGTGAGGTCCTTTATGTTCACTCCGTCCAGAAGGATTTCACCGCTCTGTATCTCGTAAAATCTCATCAGAAGATTTACGATGGTTGTTTTACCTGCGCCCGTAGGTCCGACGATAGCCACGAGCTGTCCCTTTTCAACCCGGAGATTAAAGTTTTCGATGAGAGGCTTTTCGGGAAGATAAGAGAAGCACACATCCTTAAAGGTAATGGAGGAGCCGCTTTCCTTCTCCACGGGATTTTCACTGTCGGGAACGATTTCCTCGGCCTCTAAAACATCGAAGACACGCTCCGCACTGGCCAGTGAGGACTGAAGATTATTAGAAATGTTACTCAAATCGACGATGGGCTGCATAATCAGCTTCGAATATGCGATGAAAACGGTGATGTCACCTACATTCTGCTTTTCCTTTATGATGAGATAGCCGCCGATTACGCAGATGATTACATATCCTGCATTGTTTGCGAAGCTGATGAGCGGGCCGAGAATACCCGAAAGGAACTGCGCCTTACGGCTCGTGTTATAAAGCTCCTCATTGATGATGTCGAACTCCTCGATAGCCTTTTTCTCGTGGCCGAAGGCCTTTACTATCTTGTGTCCCGTGAACATCTCCTCGATGTGGCCGTTCACATCGCCCGTAACCTTCCACTGCTTTCTGAAATAAGCCTTCGAGAAATTCAGAATAACGAGAGCTATCACTATGCAGACAGGGAAGGGGGAAAGCGAGCCGAGAGTGAGAGAAAAGCTGCTTTTAATCATTATGGCGAGAATGCCGACGAAGGTAACCACCGATGTGATAATCTGCAGGATGCTGTTCTGCAGGGTGTTATTCATATTATCCACATCGTTTATCATACGGCTTAAAATGTCGCCCTTATTATGGTTATCGAAATAAGCCAGGGGAAGCTTCGAAAGCTTACGGTTAAGCTTATGACGGATGTCGGTGATAAGCCGCTGTACCACGCCCGCCATAATGTAATGCTGTACAAAGCCGAAAAGTGAGCTCAATGTATAAATTATAAATATGGTGACGAGTATGCTGTAAATAGGCGTAAAATCCATACTGCCCGTGTCAAGCTTATTTTTTATCTGCTCGTCGAGAACATTGATAATGTCGCCGAGATACTCGGGTCCTAAAATAGTAAGATAAGCGCTGACTGCCGCACACACAGCCGTGACTGCGAGAGCGAGCTCCTTTCCGTGAAGGAACTTCAGAAGCTTTTTAGCCGTCTGTGTCAGATTCTTCGGCTTTTCCTTGCGTGTTTTAGTATCTTCTCTGTAGGCGGCATATTTGTCACCGGAATATGTAGTTACTTCTTTTTTGGAGGAAATCTGCTTTTCGTTCATTATTCTTCCTCCTTTTCTATCTGGGAATCGTAAATTTCACGGTAAAGAGCGCAAGTCTCCATAAGCTCCTTATGGGTACCTATGCCGCATATTCTGCCTCTGTCGAGAACCACGATGCGATCCGCATCGATAATCGTGCCGACTCTCTGTGCCACGATGATGACCGTGGCTGTGAGATTTTCCTTTATGGCCTTACGGAGTCTGGCATCGGTAGAGAAATCGAGAGCGGAGAAGCTGTCGTCGAAGATGTACACCTCGGCATCTCTCGTCAGAGCACGGGCGATGGAAAGACGCTGCTTCTGGCCGCCCGAAAGGTTAGTGCCGTTCTGACTTACGAAGGTGTTTATTCCCTCGGGAAGCTTGTCCACGAACTCACTGCTCTGGGAAATGTCGAGAGCCAGTCTCATTCTTTCCTCGGTAGCGTTTTCGTCACCGTATCGGAGATTTTCCTCGATACTGCCGCTGAAAAGACAGGCCTTCTGCGGGATGAAGCCTATGCGTGAGCGAAGGTCCTCCTGCGAAAGCTTCCGCACATCCGTTCCGTCGAAAAGGATTTCGCCCTCGGTAACATCGAAAAAGCGGGGTATCATATTGACCAAAGTACTCTTTCCGCTTCCCGTGCCGCCGATAACTGCGGTTACCTTGCCTGCCTCGGCCGTGAAGGAGATGTCCGAAAGTACCTTTTCCTCCGCATCGTCATAGCCGAAGGAAACATTTCTGAACTCTACGGTGCCCTTTTTTCTTTCATCTGTCTTCTCTGCCTTTTCGGGCTCGGTGATAACAGGCACGATGTCTAAAATTTCGATGATTCTGTTAGCGGAAATTCTCGCACGGGGTACGATAACGAACATAGCCGCCACCATAGTCATCGATGAAATTATCATTATCATATAAATTACGAAGGCCTGCAGGTCGCCGATAGCCGTGGAAAGCTTCGCGGCATCAAGAATATAATCGAGCTTGTCGTAATTTTTAGCCGCAATGAGAATGAGTAAATCCAGAGCGACGATAATTATAACTATGCAGGTAGGAATAAGCACGGACATAAAGCGCTGAAATTTAAGAGTGAGAGCCGAAAGCTCGTTATTCGTGCCGTCGAACTTTTCGTCCTCGGATTCCATTCTGCCGAAGGCTCTGATAACTCTGATACCGTTTATCTTTTCACGCATAAAGCTGTTAACCCTGTCGATGAGCTTCTGCCTTTTTCTGAAAATGGGGATAGCTGTTTTGATAACTATGGCCGCAATAATGGCGATAACGGGTATAACGGCGAAGATTACGGTAGCCAGCTTCGCATTCAGAATAAAGGCCATAACCACACCGCCGACGAGCATAATCGGCACGGAAATAATCATACGCAGACAGGTAAGGATAAAATCCTGAATAACCTTTACATCGTTTGTACAGCGCGTAATGAGAGAAGGTGTGCCCACCGTATCCACATCCGTCTGGGAAAGAGACTCCACCTTAAGGAAAAGCTCCCTTCTTAAAATCTTACCGTAGGCGGCAGAGGTCTTACTGGAGAAGTAGCTGTTAAGGACATTTACACACACACCGAAGGCGGAAAGACACATCATAATCGTTCCCACCCGTACTATGTACGAAATATCCCCGTTTTTGATACCGTTATTGATTATCTCCGACATAAGAAGCGGGAGAGAAAGGTTGCTCACCTGGGAAAGCACCACGAAAATCATAGCCGCTACAGCAGGCTTTTTAATCAGCTTCATATATTTTATAAGTCGTATCAAGGTCAGTCTACCTCCGATAATATTATTCTTTCCGTTTTATCAATAAGCTAAAAATGCATATAATTAGACAATTATATATTATTATAGCAAACCATTATGAACAAAGTGTAAACTCAATATATTATTTGGTTATTTGACGGCTTTTCTTCATCGGAAAATCAGTACGGACATTATAATATACAAAAAAGCAGATATGCTCCGAGTAATCTCAAAGCACATCTGCTTTCATCTTTTACAGGGCGGATTTATTTCCTTCCGCGACCTGTCTTCTGCTGATTAAAATATACTGTAGAACCACCATTTGAACATAGCACCGAGTCTTTCGGTAAAGGAGTACATATCATTATTGGCCATTACGCGGTAATTAAAGGCCTTATCGTCGGTGGTGTAATAATCTCTGAAGAAAATTACCTCTGTCTCATAATCGGAAAGGTCTTTTTCGTTGAGAGTGATAAGTCTTGCTCCGCGGTTATTGTCACCGTAGGAGCCGAAGCCTACCGTGGGAGTCTGGATAATATCCACGCCCTCATAGGGAATAACGAAGCTGTTCTTATGGTCGTGACCCGATGCTATACCGAGAACCTTACCGTTCTCTATCATAGCCTGAAGCTGTCCGTTGCTGTATTCGGGAGAGCAGCAGGTTTCGCTGACGAAGGTATCCTCGTCTCTGTATTCTTCGGGAAGAGTGTAAACTATATCACTCTTTATCATAGAATAGCCTTCTGCATAACCGTCTGTGGTGGAGACGATTTCCCAGTTCTCCGCCGTGCCTGTTTCCGTAAGCACCTCGTAGACCTCGGGAACTATAATATGCTGAAAGGCAAGAGAGGGAACAGGCTCACCGCCGTTTTCCTCAGCGAGGGCCCTTTCGGTTTTCACATACCATTCTATCTGATCCTTCTGCACACAGCCGTAGCCGCCCAGATCATTTTCCTCGTTATATTCCTGCGAGTCAAAGAGCCAGAGATTAAAGGCTGTCTTACTGTCGTCGTCGGATGACATTACGGGAAGATTATATGTACCGCTGCCCGTCAGAGCCTTGCCCTCCTCGGTCTCTGCACCTATAAAGCAGGCGTATTCCTGATAAAAAGCAAACTGCTCATCCTTGCTCATTTTGTTTTCGCCGTCGTGATTACCGAAAACTGCCGCTACCTTGATTCCTCTGCCCTCAAAGATTTCCATAACATTGTTTATCAGGCGCTTGTTGCCCCATTTGGTAAGAGCCTTATTGGGGCCGATGTTATCACCGGTGAGAATTACAAGGTCGGGGGCTGTCCTGTCTAAAAGGTCGATGATGAAATTTTTCGTCAGAGGCTGTAAATACAGATTATCCTGTATGTCAGACAGCTGCAAAATTTTAAATGTTCCGTCTTCTCTGAACTGAAGCTTATGCTTAATATCGGGAACAGCGCTACTCGTGAAAGTAACGCTGCCGATTATCATAACCAAAGTCAGAAGAAGACACGAAAGCTTCTTCATATCTTTTATCTCCTGTCTTTTCCGCTTTTATTTCTGCTTGGAATACTTGACTCTGTAAACGAAATTCATAATAACAGAGTCCAGCTTGCCGATTGCCTTCGTACCGCCGAAGAGCTCACTTGCGATGTAGGTTTTGCAGTTCTTTTCCATAACCATTTCGGTAGCGCCTGCTTCATCCTTATTGGGACCGCAGCACACTGCACCGTTATTTTTCAGAAGAACGGCATTTCTGCTCTTGCCGCCTAAAGCCTTGGCGACCTTTTTGGAGGATTTGAGAGTGTCGTTTGCATCAAATTCCGCACACTTGACGGTAACGCCCACTATCTGTGCGAAGTCGTCGAGGAAGGGCTTTACGGTAGCGCCGATTTTAGATGCGGCAGTGATGGCCTCCTTCTCCGAATGAATGATGGCGCCGATGTCCTCACGGCTGTTATAAATAGCCTTGTGAAGATCTGCCTCGGAGGGATATTTGTCACCCTTGATAAGCTCGTCACAGCAGGGACAGAGACCTACCACGGAAACGGTGTTACCCTCCTTGTCGGAAAGGATGATGGCATCGTCTACCTTGATGCTGTCATAAGCGGTGAGCTTTGCCTTGGGAAGCTCTGCCTTTGCCTTGGTTTCTACGATGTAGTTATAAACATCGCTGAAGCCCTCGGTTACCTTGCTTGTAACCTCGGTGTATTTCTTTGCTACGAAGTCTGCGCAAACCTTTTCTACCTCGTTTGCTACCTTGAAGGCATCGTCGTAGTCTGTACCGAGGCAGACTGCACCGTGATGCTTCATAATAACTGCCTTTGAGCTGGAACGCTCGAGAGCACCTACCACACCCTTACGAAGCTTGCCTGTGCCGGGAAGTCCGTAGGAGGCTACGGGGATATTGTCGCCGATGAGCTCTTTGCTGTAGCCCTCGATACCGTTAATATCACAGCCGAGAGCAGACACTACGGATGCATTTGCCTGGTGGGTGTGAATAACGAAATTAATGTCGGGGCGATGGAGATAGCACTGTGCGTGAATACCCTTTTCGCTGGAGGGCTTTATGTCGCCGTCATAGGAAAGGTCCTCCATCTGAACGAGAACGATGTCATCGGGAGTAAGGCTTTCGTATGCCTTGCCGCTGGGAGTGATAACAAACTGCTTATCGTCGATACGGCAGCTTACATTACCCCATGTACGGGCGATAAGACCTGTGGAAACGAGCTGTTTACCCGCTTCGACAACTATTTCTTTTGCTTTTAAGATGTCCATTATAAGCACCTCTTTTTTTAAGATAAGGGCAGACAAAAGCCTGCCCTTTTAAGTCAGATTGAATTATTCGCCTACACAGGCAATGTTTGAGAGTACCTTGTCGAAACGGACAAGAGCATCGTCGATCATTTCCTCTGTGTATGCAGCTGATGTGTAAAGTCTGGAGCCTGCGAGGGTTACGAGACCTTCAGCCATATAAGCAGCACCCATATGAGTCATTGCAGTCTTACGTGCGCTTGTTTCCTTGAGCACGGTGGGAATGCCCCAGGGCTTTGCCCAGTCAATGGAGAAGTGCATCGTGCCTACGGTTTCGAGGTGGCATACGGAGCCCTGGTTGAAGGCTACGAAGGGAAGGTTGTACTTGTCGATAATCTGATTAAGACCTGCGGTGATTCTGTCACCCATAATGCCGGCCTTCTGGCAAGCGTTCTGCTTGTCGATTTCTTCAAGTGTGTAATAACCTGCTACGCAGGAAAGAGGAGTAGCAGCCATAGTACCGCCGCAGAATGCCTTCTTGATCTTCATACCGCTGGCATCAAGACCTGCACCCATATACTGCATATACTGCTTCTTACCGCCGATACCGCCTGCACCGGGATAACCGCCGGCGATAACCTTACCGAAGATGGTGAGGTCGGGCTCTACGCCGTAGTAGCCCTGTGCACCGGACATACCGATACGGAAGCCTGTAACAACCTCATCAAAGATAAGGAGTGCGCCGTACTTACGGCAAAGTCTTTCTACGCCCTTATTGAAGTCCTTATCGAGGGGACGGGTACCGCTTTCGGGGCCGATGGGCTCGATGAATACAGCTGCAGTACCGCCGCAAAGCTGATTTCTGCGAAGCTTTCTTTCGAGGTCATTGAGGTCACCGGGGAAGAATTCCTGTGTATCTCTCATAAGACGGATGGGAACACCGCTTGCCTGTGTGAACTTTGAGCCGGGAACACGGATGCCGTAGCCGAGCTGATCGGACCAGCCGTGGTATGCGCCGCCCATTTTAAGGATGTATTTTTTCTTTGTGGCAAGTCTTGCTACACGGCAGGCTACCATACATGCCTCTGTACCTGAACCGAGCATACGGAACATATCTACTGTGGGCATAGAGTCTGCGATTTTCTTTGCAAGCTTGTACTCGAACTCGTGGAAAAGACCTGTGGAGGGACCGCAGGTATTAAGAAGATCGATAACCTGGTCACGGACAATTTTCGGGTTGGAGCCTAAAACTGTGGGGCCGCCTGCCTGAAGGAAGTCATAATATTCGTTGCCGTCGATGTCGTAAAGCTTTGCACCGTCAGCCTTTGTGAAAACGAGGGGGAACGGATAGTTGAAGGCAAGGTTATGCTGAACGCCGCCGGGGATGATTTCTCTGGCTTCGGAAATCATAGCCTTTGACTTCTGGCATTTTGCTTCGAAATAATTTTCTTCATAAGCCTTGAGAACCTCGGGCTTGATCGAGTGGATAGGCTGTGCAATAAGCTTGTCGAGCTTCTCGCAGACAGCTTTTGCATCGGGGTAATTTGAAATTGCAAATCTTGTGTCCATCTTAACATCTCCTATGTAAAAAATTGTTTTAGGTGAGCCGTCGCTCACTTTGTTTCCCTAATATTATACAATATTTTGAAGAAACTGTCAACTGTATTATATACCCAAATAAGTGCCGTATTTTTGTATAAATTGAAAATCATAAATTAATTCACTGTTAAATATTTTAAATTCTTATGCCTTTGTGGATAAAATAATTTCTAATTATTAACTTTTTTTAACTTTGGCTGTACTTGATTGACAAAGTGTTTCAGTTTTGCTATCATTACATTGAGCGAATTAATAAGGAGGTGTACTGAATGGACGCAGTAAACAACGTACTTAACACAATTAAGGAAATCATCGCATCTTTCAAAGCTTTCTTTGAAGAAATCATCGCTATGTTCAAAACAGAGGAATAATCTGATCCTTGCTTAACTGACAGGACCGCTGCGGCGGTTCTGTTTTTTTGTACAAAAAAAAGGGCTGCATATCCGAGGAAATGCAGTCCTTTTATTTTTTTCAGTAATGCTTATGCCTTTTTAGCTGTTACCTTTTTGATTACAAAGAGGGTAGCTACCATTAATACGGCACCGACGGGAAGTGCCACATACCACTGGGGAACGAAGCCTGCGATGATGTAGGTCACGAAGGAAACGCCCGCTACCGTAAGAGCATAAGGAAGCTGTGTGGAAACGTGGTTAAGATGGTCGCACTGACCGCCTGCGGAAGCCATAATGGTGGTGTCGGAGATGGGTGAGCAGTGGTCACCGCATACAGCACCTGCCATACAGGCAGAGATGGAAACTATCATCAGAGGATTGCCTGCCTCGAATACGCTCAGTACGATGGGGATGAGAATACCGAAGGTACCCCAGGATGTACCGGTAGCGAAGGAAAGGCCTACGGCGATGAGGAATATGATGGCGGGAAGGAGAGCCTGGAATGCACCGGCACTGCCTTCTACGAGCTGTGAAATGTAAATCTTTGCGCCGAGAGAGTCTGTCATAGCCTTAAGAGTCCATGCGCAGGTAAGAATAAGGATAGCGGGAACCATAGCCTTGAAGCCCTCGGGAAGAGAAGCCATAGCATCCTTGAAGGAGATAACTCTTCTGCCGAGAAGATAAGCGACGGCAAATATGATAGCCACAGCGGAGCCGATAACGAGACCGACCGAAGCGTCAGAGTTTGAGAATGCCTCTACGAAGCCTGTACCCTCGAAGAAGCCGCCGGAATAAATCATACCGATTACACAGCAGATGATAAGAACAACTACGGGAAGAATAAGGTCGATAACCTTACCCTTGGGGTTAGCGCCTGTCTCGCTTTCTTCTACCTTTGTTCCGCCGGTGAAAAGGTCGCCCTTTTCGAGTGCGTTTTTCTCGTGAAGCTTCATCGGGCCGTAGTCGAACTTGGCTACAGCGATTACTATCATCATAATGATGGTGAAGATAGCGTAGAAGTTATAGGGTATAGCCTGTACGAAAAGGCTCATACCGCTGTCAGCACCTGCACCTCTGGCGAAGCCTGCTACTGCGGCAGCCCAGGAGGAAATGGGAGCGATGATACAGATGGGAGCGGCTGTGGCGTCGATAACATAAGAGAGCTTTGCGCGTGAAATCTTTTGCTCATCAGCTACAGGTCTCATAACCGAGCCTACGGTAAGGCAGTTAAAGTAGTCATCGATGAAGATAAGACAGCCGAGAAGAATGGTAGCCAGCTGTGCGCCCACTCTTGATTTAATGTGCTTGGAGGCCCAACGGCCGAAGGCAGCCGAGCCGCCTGCCTTGTTCATCATAGAAACGAGAGCTCCGAGAAGAACGAGGAAGATGATGATACCCATATTGTAGCTGTCGGAAAGAGAAGCTACGAAGCCGTCGAAAAGAACGTGGTTAACGGCTGTTTCGAAGTTACCGCCTGCATAAATGAAGCCGCCCACTACGATACCGAGAATAAGAGAGGAATAAACCTCTTTGGTGATAAGAGCGAGCACGATGGCGATGATGGGGGCAAGAAGAGCCGCCACGGTGGCGTAGGTGGGAATGGTCTCTCTGACCTTGGCTAATGCTGTTTCGATGTGAGCCCTGAAGCCGGCATCGTTTGTGAGATTATCGGCATAGGCATCCACATAAGCCGCGGCGGATTCACCGTCCGTAAGGTCATAATCCGTCACCTCTCCGTCCACATCGACGGAAAAGACTGTCTCTGCGTCTGCACCGACGGTGAGAACTGCTGCCTCCCCGTCTGCTGCCCCTGCATCTGTGGCGAAGGCTGTGCAGGTCACGGGAACGGCAAGAGCAAGAACTATCATAACAGCCAGAATAATTCTTGCGATGCTTTTCTTTGATTTTTGCATTTTAAAAATCTCCTTTTCTTTGAACTTAAAAAGAGGTCTCAAAGCAGAGACCCCTTAAAAACAAAAGAAGTTTTACGATAGCTCTCCGCATTGCGACAGCTGACAGCATATTATACTGCCCTCCAGCAGACATCCCCTCAAAAGAACATCCGCTTCGGCACAAAGCCCTTTCTTTCCCCGTCAAAAGCCTTTGAGAGCCTCGGGAAAAATACTGATGCTTTATGCACCTCTATCTTATTATCTAACATTATACTTATCTTTCAGAAAAAATCAATACTTCAGTGCAAAAAAGTCAGCGTTGCCTTTTTAAAGCAACAGAGGCGCCCCGTCGGACACCTCTGCTCTTCATATTATATATTTTCTCATTTTAAAAGCAGCCAGAATCTGCTGTAAGTTCTCTTAATCAACGAAGACTATTTTACCACTTGCCTTGCCTTATTTCAATATCCAAACTCACCAAAGAAAATTTCTGTTTTTTGTACCTTTTAACCTCTCAATCGTCTATTTTGCCCATAATCCAAGACGAGTTTTATGCAAAACCTACAACATTCCCTTTTTTCAGCTATGCAGGAAGTTTTTTTGATCAAATAATGATAAATAAAACTGCATAAATAGTGGAAAAATAAAAAACAATGTGTTATAATGAATGAGTTAAGGCAAATTCTGCCAAAATCAATGTTAATAATATTTTTTGAGAGGTGCAAAAAATGAGTTTCAAAGAATTAATCATCAATGCAGGTTCTTCTTCATTAAAGTATCAGGTTTTCGAAATGCCTGAGGCAAAGGTTCTCGCAAAGGGTATCTTCGAGCAGATAGGCACAGCCTGTACTTTTACACACAAAATCGATAAGGACGGCGAAGAAGTAAAGGTTCTCGACAAAAAGCCCGTAGAGGCAAAGGACCATCACGATGCCATCTCCATTCTTCTCGAAACACTTACCGATAAAGAAAACGGCGTTCTCGAGTCAATGAACGACATTTCGGCAGTAGGCCACCGTGTTCTTCACGGCGGTGAAGAGTTCAGCGGCAGCGTAGTAGTTACAGAGGATGTAAAGGCTGCCATCAGAAAGTGCATCCCCCTCGGTCCTCTCCACAACCCCGCTAACCTTATGGGTATCGAGGTCTGTGAAGAAATTATGAAGGGTATTCCCCAGGTAGCAGTTTTCGACACTGCCTTCCATCAGACCATTCCCGACTATGCATATATGTATGCTCTCCCCTACAAATACTACCTTCAGCACGGTATCAGACGCTACGGCTTCCACGGCACCAGCCACAGATATGTTTCTGCCCGTACCACTGATTTCCTTATGAAGAAGTATCCCGGCAAATACAACGCGGACGAGCTTAAGGTAGTTACCTGCCATCTCGGAAACGGCTCCTCCATCTCCGCTATCAAGGGCGGCAAATGCTTCGACACCACCATGGGTCTCACTCCCCTCGAGGGCATTATGATGGGCACCCGTTCAGGCTCCATCGACCCCGCCATCATCGCTGTTCTCTGCGAAAGAGAAAACCTCACCGCAAAGGAAGTCGACAATATTCTCAACAAAAAGTCCGGTATGCTCGGTCTTACCGCAGAATACGACGAAAACTGGAATGAAATCGAAGGCACTGCTACAAGCGATAACAGAACCATCGAGGGCCGTTCAAAGAGCGGTGATAAGAGAGCACAGCTCGTAGAGTCTATGCTCTGCCATCAGCTCGTTAAATACATCGGCGGCTTCGCAGCTGCTATGGGCGGCGTGGATGCAGTAGTATTCACCGGCGGTATCGGCGAAAATAACCCCCACTACCGCACAAGAGTAGCAGAAAAGCTCGCCTTTATGGGCACAGCCATCTGCGAGGAGGCTAACAGCGTAAGAGGTCAGGAAATCGAGATTTCCACCGATGACTCCGCACTTAAGCTTCTCGTTATCCCCACCGATGAAGAGCTTCTCATCGCACAGGACACCTACGAATTAACCAAATAAAACCAAACAAAAAGCATAAAAAGTGAGGCTGATTTTCAACCTCACTTTTTTCATTTGTTACGGAGTCCATGTAGAGCCATCGCTGAACCAGACCTTTTTGATGGTTACTTTAGCTTTTTTAGTGTCATCATTAGTCCAATATTCCAAATAATGTGTTTCATTCGAGGGAAGAGTATCATTATAATAGTAATAACTGTATGGGCTCTTTAATTTATATCCTCTATTGTCATATTGAGTTATATTCAATGTTATATATGTTATATCTTTGTCTGTGTTATTCTTTATTTTAACTATTGTCTCATTGTAAATATTAGCATCATATGTCTTGTATACACTTGCTGAAACTGCATCCTTTACAGTAACATTAATTGTATATTTAACCTTGCCTACAGTACAATATATTTTACACGTTCCCTTTGCCTTTCCCGTAACTTTTCCCGCAGAGGTTACAGTGGCGATTTTTTTATCGCTACTCGACCACTTGGCATTTTTATATCCCTTAATATTTTTCACAAGAGAAACTAATGAACTGCTTTTCTTTCTTATAACAGTTTTCTTTGCAGATTTTACAGTAACGGTACATTTAACTTTCTTCTTTCCGTTTTTAACAGTAACAGTTGCTGTGCCTAAAGCTTTAGCCTTAATCTTGCCTTTCTTGTCGACCGTCACAACCTTACTGTTCGAAGAAGACCAAGTCGTTTTAGCGGTTACATTTTCCGGAGAAACAGTCGCCTTCAATTTATAGGTTTTACCTTTTTCCAATGAAAGCTTTGTTTTATTCAGCTTGATTTTCTTCGCTGTTATATCCTTTACTGTCACCTTGCATTTAGCAGTAACTTTACCGTTTTTTACAGTTATTGTAGCCGTACCGGCAGATTTGGCTTTTACTTTTCCGTTTTTGTCAACAGTAGCCACTTTCGTATTCGAAGAACTCCACTTTATTTCTGTATTCACATACGCGGGTGAAACTGTAGTTTTTAATTTTTCACTTCCCCCTACTGTCAAGGTCATTTTGCTTTTGTTCAAAGTAATCTTTTTAGCATTGATTTTTTCAGTTACAGTATATTCAGCGCTAATATAATATTCCAGTGCCTTGTTTTGGTCTATATATTCTTTAAACGCCGTTTTATATGCTTCTTCTTTGAGTTCTTCATACTCCTCCCAGTCTATGATTTCGCCATATTCATATTCATAAAGAGCATCAAATTCGTCCTCAAACATTTCTTCAAAAGCATCAACATAATCTCGTTCCAACCAGTCTCCATAAAAATCTATATTCGAGTCCACAGAGATGGTCAAAGTATATTCACCCTTCGGCAAATCTTTAACGCTATGCTTTTTCGATTCCCAGTATACGGTGTCTTTTTTATAAAAGACACTCTTTCCGTTACTGTTAACTATTTCAATGATATATGCACCCTCCGAATACAAATCCTCATAATAATCATCCATAAAATTAATAGTTACATTTGCTTTGGCAGGCAATGTGAACTTTTTGGTTAAAATTTCACTTCCTGTTAAAACACCGTGTTTACTATTAATAAATATTTCTGTATCCGAAAAAGCAAAACTCGAACCTGCCATTAACAATATAAATATCATTATTGATACAGTAAAAAAAACCGTTTTTAAAATCTTCCTGTATAACTGTTTCATAATGCCCTCCTTTTTATATCACCTTTGTCTTTGCCTTTGAACAGCTCTTAAATGTGTTCTTTGAAAGCTTTGCCTTGCCCTTTTTATATCTGATGCCGTACTGCGCCTTCTTTACGGTATTCTTTGACACCGTCGCCTTCGTCTTTGCCTTCGGGATGTAGATACCCGTGTTATCACACTGACTTACGGTGTTTGAGGTTATCTTTTTTATCTTACAGGAGGCGCTGTTTATGCGGATGCCGTATTTGCATTTTACCTTGAGCTTTTTGCTTTCCTTTTTTGATTTCCCGTTGATTTTATTGGATGTGATGTTTGTTACGGTAGCCTTATCGTTTATGCAGATGCCGTCGGCACTCTTCGAAACCACATCTATGATGTTTTTTGTTACGGTAGTTGCAGAGGCTGTCTTGTTCAGATAAATGCCCGTCTTTTTTCCTCCGCAGATATAATTAGAGGAAACGGTCTTCACCTTGCTTTTTCCCGTAATATAAATGCTGTATTTGGGACAGCTGTAGATGCTGTTTGAGGAAAGACTGCTCACCTGTGCGCCGTTTATGTTTATGCCGTAGCCCGAGCACTTTTTAATCTTATTAGATGAAACGGTTATCTCCTTACAGCCGCTGTAAACATAAATGCCGTTACTCTTTGTGCCTGTTACGGTGTTTGAGGCCACCTTTGCCTTATTTACATCCGCAAGCTTTATGCCGAAGGATTCGGCTCCGTTCAGGGTGTTTTTTTCGATATACATACCTGCACAGTCATCTGCCACGATACAGGAATGAATGTTTACCTTTTTGTCGGTGATGCTGTTTCCGCTGATATAAACATTCGTGCTGTCCTCGACCTTGATGCCGTAGACGGTATTTTCGGTTTCCGATTTGTAGCTGAAGGTTATTTTATTGTTCTTAATGCTTACATTGCTTTTCTTTCCGTAGGCAGAGCCCACGGCACCGCTTATATGAATGCCGTTAAAGCTTTTTTTGTCCACCGCAGAGGTCACGGTATTGTTTTCCACTCTTACTCCGCCGATGCGGCAGTCTGCGCTGAAGGTTTTTCCGTCCTTATCTTTGAACTTGCTTACCTTTGCACCCACGAGTCTTATGCCGAAGGCAGATGTGTCTGCCCCGTTGCTTTTAAGGGAGATAACATTATTCTTTACGGAGACATTTATGTTCTGCACTACCTTCGCTCCGCTTAAGGGCGCATAAAAATTTGAAAGAGAGCCGTTTGTAACCGTGCCGCAGGTGATACCGCTTCCACAGTCGGTTATCCTGTTATCGGAAATGTCGCTGTTAATGTAGTTTAATGCTCTTACAGCATAGCTCTGTATATTTTTAAAGGTGTTTCCCTTTATCACCATACCGTCGAAGTAATGACCCGCTATAGCCGTATGTGTGCCGATACCGCGGGGAACATTTTCAAAGGTACAGCCCGTCACGGTGACATTCCTCGTCGGTGTACCGTCCTGCGCGGGATAAGAGAAGTAGCCTTCCTTAAGCACATCTATCTGCACAGCCTCACAGTTATAGCTTCCGAGCTTACCCGTAATGGTCATATCACGGAAGGTGCAGTTTCTCACCGTGACATTTTCGCAGGCGGCAAAGGTAAGCAGATGCATAACATCGGTAGTGTTCCCGAAGGTTACACCGTCTATTTCCACATCGGAAGCGTGGGCGAAGCGGAAAAGAGAGCTCGTGCCCTTGTCGTCCGAGTCAAGAGTACCGTTTTTCACCGTGATGTTTTTATAGCCCTCATAGCCGTAAACCACGGTCTTGCTTTCACCGAAGCGAATCATAGACGCACAGCCCTCGCCTCTTTTGATTACGGAGCCGCCCAGGTCGAAAACCGTATTGCTGTAAAGATTAAGATTCTGAAAAAGAGTATATTCACCCTTCGGCAGAGTAACTGTGTAAACATCCGCGGCGGAGGCATTATCTCTGGCATACCGCAGAGCCTTCTGTATGGTATCTCTTGCCTCAAGAGAGGGATTATCCGTCACGATTTCATAGGTTTTCACCACTTCACCTAAAGCGTTTTTTACGGTGATGTTTCCCACCATATCCTCCGCCGAAGCGAAAAGAGTAAGACTCATAAGCATAACAGCCGTAAAAATCAATGCTGACAGTGTCTTCTTCATTTTCATCAACTCCTTTTTCTTTGATTTTATATTATCACAAATTATGTTTTTCTGTCAACGGAGAAAATTTTTCCGCTTGACACTTGGAGTACATACCGTATCTGTATTATAATAGCGAAAGGAGATGATAACAATGCTTAAAATTTTAGTTTGCGACGATGAAATAAAAATCAGAAACACCCTTTATGACTGGTTCACAGCCAAGGGTTTTCCCGTTGCTATGGCTGAAAACGGCAGAGAGGCAGTGGAAAAAGCCGGAGAAAACGCCTTCGATATGATTATACTCGATGTGCTTATGCCTGTAACGGACGGGCTCACCGCCTGCAGGGAAATACGTAAATTTTCCGACACAC
>JAZNEL010000040.1:0-52790 GCA_045588555.1 Acutalibacteraceae bacterium
TGGAGCTGATAACCGGATTTGAACCGGTGACCTCATCCTTACCAAGGATGCACTCTACCTACTGAGCTATATCAGCACGCTTTATTTGTGAAAGCCTGTTGATTATATCCTATTTTATCCGTCTTGTCAACCCTTTATTGAGAAACTTTTTAATTTTTTCGCTGTTTTTATTCTTTCGGCATAATTGATAGCCTGTTGTGCTGAAAACGCTTTGAGACAAATATGCAATAAATGTGGCATTTTTGGATATGTTTTTTAAAACCCGTGACAAATGAAAAAAAGTGTGTTATAATTTTTTCGATTTTAAATTTACGGAGGAAGCAAATGAAAGAGTATGTTTCCCGTCTTAAAAACGGCTGTAAATTAATTACCTTTACATATTGGTCCTTATTGAGGCTGCTGATGCTTTTTTCTCTGGCATCCCTGCTGTACACATCAGTCAGCTCTGACGGAGATGTCACTCTTTTTTCGGGAGTGATACATGTCGCTGTCTGCTTTTTCGCCTCTTTTCTGTGGGAGCTGGCACAGCTTATGCCCGAAAAAAGCATTTTCCGTCTTTTGCCCGTTTCGGCTTACACTGCCCTTAATACATGTCTTGCCGTTTCGGCTGTCGGCGGTATTTTCCTTAACTGGTATTATGATTTCAGGCTTTTCGACCCTCTTATGACTGCATTTTTCGGCGTGTGGTCCGTTCTTTACGGCTACGAAATCGCCTATGCCGCAGTTAAAAAGTACCGTATAGCCGCCACGAAGGCTATGGTGTTTTTCGCCGCCTTCGGCATCAGCTTCATTTTCCTTAATGTTTATGAGCTCGGTGAGTTTATCTGTGACCAGCTTTTAGGAATGACTACGGGAACGGTAGGCAATGCACAGTTCTGGTCTGCGGCTTTAGCCGAAAATACAGGCAGAGCGGAAAGCGTCATTCCCGCCATTGACAGTGCCCGTTATCCTCTGATGGATATTATGTCCGACATCGTCATTCATACTGTAAGTGCTTTTGCGGCTCTTATTTTCATTAATATCTGCCCCTACCGTCTCCGCGGAAGATTCAGCTATGACATCGGTTATGAAAATAATTATGTCAAAACTCCCGAAAGCGAGTGCGAGGGTGAAAGCTATCTGCAGAAGCTGAAAAGCAACTGTACAGCCCCTACCTACGCCTTCTGGTGGGTGATAAGACTGATTATGATAGGTCTTTTCGTAAAATCTCTCTTCGACGAGCCCTTTTCACCCGTTATCTCTGTGGAAATACTGATGAATTTAGGTGTAATGTTTACCTGGGAAATATGTATGGCTATGCCTAAATGGACGGTTTTTCCTTATATCCGACCTGTAATGCAGACCGCTATCACCGTGGTGGATTTCGTCGCCGTGCTGGCAGGCTATCTCTTTAATTTTTACTATGAGGTTCGGCTCTGGGACTCCTTCCTGCATTTTTTATGCGGTGTCGGTATCGTCTTTTTCGGCTATGAATTTGCCTGTGCTCTTATCAGAAAGGAGAAAAAGACGGCACCTATTTCCCTGATTCTCATCGCATCCGTCGGCTTCTGCTTTATGGCTACTACCTTTTGGGAAATCTTCGAGTTTTCCTGTGACCAGGTAGTCGGTATGCTCAGCGGTGTGCCCCACGATGTTCAGCATTGGTCCTATGCGAAGGCTTTCGGAACACCGAAATTTCAGACGCTCTTTGATTACATCGACATTAACCGTTATCCCATTATGGACACTATGGGTGATATAGTTCTTAATACTGTCGGTTCTTTACTCGGTGCCATAGGTCTGAAGCTGTATCCTTACCGACATAAGGGACCCTTTAAGCTTGATTATGTAATTTATGAAAAGGAGAAATAAATATGAAAAAAAGTAAAATCATCCTTATTGCTCTTGCAGCAGTAATCGCCGTAGGTGCAGTGGCAGGTGCAGGTGTTGCATTGAGTAAAAAGTCCGACCTTATCGATTTCGGTGAAATTGCTCTCGACGGTGTACCCGAAAGAGCCGAGGATGCCACCCGCGTAATGTCCTTTAATCTTCGCTGTGCCAGCGACCCGGAGGGAAGCATCGATAACCGTTCACAGATTTCCGTAGAGGTTATTAATCAGTATGCGCCCGACTCCTTCGGTGTACAGGAGGCTACTCCGGGCTGGCTCCGTATTCTCGATAAGGCCGTCGGAGACAGATACGCCCGAGTCGGTGAGTCAAGAGACTTCTTCGGTCCCTTCAGTGAATATAACTGTGTTTATTATTTAAAGGATAAATACGAGCTTCTCGACAGCGGTACCTTCTGGCTTTCCGAAACTCCCTATAAGAAATATTCCGTGGATTATGACAGCCTTTGCCGCAGAATCGCTTCCTGGGCAGTTCTTAAGGACAAGGTAACAGGCGAGGTTTACACTCACATCAATACTCATCTTGACCACGGTGAGGAGAGCACCAGAGATGCACAGTGTAAGGTGCTTTTAAGCGAAATGGCCAAATTACAGACACAGGGCACCGTAGTAATCACCGGTGACTTCAATACCTACAGCGACGGCGATGTTTATGCATCTATGACTGCGGGTGCAGATGATGCTTCCGTAACTGCTAAAGCCTCCGACAGCGGTATTACCTATCATAACTACGGTAAAAAGGCAGACGAGGGACAGGGTGCCATCGATTTTATCTTTGTTACCAAGGATACTCCCGTAGATACTTATAAGATTATCAGAGACACGGTACAGGGCATGTACCCTTCTGACCATTATCCCATAGTTGCAGATATACACATCTGAACAGTATTCACGTAGCACAGACGAAAGATAAACAGATATGTTTCAGTTAAGAGTAACTTTTACATATCTGTTTTGTTTTTCGTCAGCAGCCTTTTTTTGCTTTAACTGTTGTCTTATTTGATTTATTGTGTTAAAATAAATTGGTTTGGAGGCGAAAAAATGAAAATTGCGATTATCGGAGGCGGTGCCTCAGGTCTTGCCTGCGCCATCGAGTGCGGACGGAAGGCTAAACGGGAAAATAAAAGTGTCAGCATTACCGTTTATGAGTCCGCTGACAGAGTAGGTAAAAAAATTCTCGTCACGGGAAACGGCAGATGTAATATGATGAATGAAAATGCACTGCCTTATTTCGGTGACGGTGAGTTCGTGCATTACGCTTTGGAAAAATTCGATGTGAAAAGCAATCTTTCATTTTTTGCTTCGATGGGTCTTTACACACGCACGGATTCCGAGGGCAGAGTTTATCCGCTCGGAAATCAGGCCTCGGGAGTTTTGGATGCTCTGCGGTTTGAATGTGAAAGACTCGGCGTGAAATTCATCTGCTCGAGTCCGGTTACTGCCGTGAAAAGGAACGGTGACGGCTTCGAGGTCTGCGGTGAAAGGTACGAAAGAGTGGTTCTTTCCTGCGGTGGCAAGGCAGGAGTGAAGGGCTATCAATCCTATGATTTGCTTAAAAATCTCGGTCACAGGGTAATAAGTCCCGCGCCTGCACTCACGAAAATAAATGTAAAGGACATTAAAATCGCCAGACAGCTGAAGGGCATCCGCCATAAGGGGGATCTTACACTTTATGTCGACGGCAGAAGGCGGGCCGAGGAATCGGGCGAGGTACAGTTCACCGACTACGGCCTTTCGGGCATCTGCATTATGCAGCTTTCATCATATATTACCCGGGAAAAGTCGAAGGACATCAAGCTGACCTTTGATACGGTGCCCGATTTTTCCTACGGTGAGCTGGAGGAAGCTTTAGAAAGAATAAAGGAAAAGGACAGCCTTGTCTGCGAAAATATGCTGACAGGCTTTATGCCGAAAAAGCTCGGAACGGTTATTCTGAAAATCTGCGGCATTTCTCTCGGCGACAGGGTAGGCTCTCTTTCCGAAAAACAAATTAAAGCCATCGCAGCCACAGCGAAAAAGCTTACCTTTGAGGCGGACGGTCTGCGCTCCTTCGAGGATGCACAGGTCACTGCAGGCGGTGCCGATACACGGCAGTTCAGCAGTAAAACTATGGAGTCGAAAAAGGTCAGAGGTCTTTATTGCATCGGTGAAATGCTCGATGTAGACGGCTTCTGCGGCGGCTATAATCTTATGTGGGCGTGGAGCAGCGGAAGGCTCTGCGGCGCCACCCTGAGGTGAAAAAATGATAAGAATTAGCGAAGTAAAACAGAGCCTTGACAGCGACAAGGAAGACCTTTTCAGGGCCTGTAAAAAAATACTCAGATTACAGGACGAGCAGATCAGGTCTATGACCATTTACCGTAAAAGCGTGGACAGCAGAAAAAAGGACAATGTCTTTTTCTGCTACAGCGTGGATGTGGAGGTAGTAGGCGACGAGGAAAAAATAGTTAAAAAAATCAATTCAAGCAAGCTTTCCGTCGTAGAGCCCTTCGAATATGTTCTGCCCGAGGTGAAAAGAAAATCCTCGCTTCGTCCCGTAGTAGTAGGACTCGGCCCTGCGGGTCTTTTTGCCGCACTTACCCTGGCCAGAGCGGGACTTAAGCCCCTCGTTTTGGAGCGGGGCAGAGATGTGGACAGCAGAACGAGGGATGTAAACACCTTCTTTACACAGAAAATTCTCGACGAAACCTCTAATGTACAGTTCGGTGAGGGCGGTGCCGGCACATTTTCCGACGGTAAGCTTACCACGGGTATAAAAAGTCCTCTCTGCCGAAAGGTTTTTACCGAGTTTTATGAGCACGGCGCACCCGAGGAAATTCTTTATTCGGGTAAGCCTCACATCGGTACGGATAAGCTGGCGGGAGTCGTAAAAAGTATGCGTGAGGAAATCATCGCTTCAGGCGGTGAGGTTAAGTTCGAAAGTAAGCTTACCGACCTCATTATCTATAACGGCTGTATCCAGGGTATTACCTACGAGGAAAAGGGCAGGAGCTCTGATTTCGAAACGGATGCGGTTATTCTTGCTATCGGTCATTCGGCCAGAGATACGGTCAGGATGCTTTACCGTAAGGGCATACAGATGATGCAGAAGCCCTTCTCCGTCGGTGCCAGAATCGAGCATCCCAGAGAGCTTATCGACAAATCCCAGTACGGGGATTTCGCGGGACATAAGGCTCTCGGTGCCGCTGACTATAAGCTCGCCTGTCACGGCAAGCACGAAAGGGGAGCATACACCTTCTGTATGTGTCCCGGAGGTACGGTAGTAGCCGCCACCAGTGAAAAGGGCGGTGTGGTAGTAAACGGTATGAGCGAGTGGGCAAGAGACGGAAGAAACTCAAACTCCGCCATTCTCGTAAATGTTTATCCCGCGGACTTCCCCTCGGAGGATGTGCTTTCGGGCTTCGAGCTGCAGAGACAGATGGAGCAGAAGGCTTTCATTCTCGGCGGCGGAGACTACAGCGCACCCTGTCAGCTAGTGGGCGATTTCCTCGAGGGAAGAAAGTCCTCGAAGCTTTCCTTCGTGAAGCCTACCTGTCCTACGGGTGTAACCCCATCGGATATAAGACAGGTACTGCCTGAAAAGGTTACGGACACTATGGCAGAGGCCATCGTAATGATGGATAAAAAGCTTAACGGCTTCGCCTTAAAGGATGCGGTTCTCACGGCTCCCGAAACGAGAAGCTCCTCACCGGTCCGTATTCTCCGTGATGACATTTATCAGACAAATATCAGAGGACTTTATCCCTGCGGTGAGGGCGCAGGCTATGCAGGCGGCATCGTTTCAGCGGGAGTGGACGGTATCCGCTGTGCCCACGCACTTATGGATGATGAGAGATAAAAGAAAAAGCTACACTCGCTTTTCCTGCTTCTGTATTACCTTTTGGAAGCGTGAAGAAACAGTACGGGAAAGACTCGTACCCGCTTCACAATAGCGCGTTAAAAATCACCGATATTCGTCAGCATTACGGATGCTTCAGACTGTCGGCAAACCGTGTCTCGCTATCAGGTGAGACACGGTTTTTTTGTATGTATGGTTGAATGTTTTGAACACTTATTATTGTAATTTTTTCTGTTTAAGGTTATAATTGACAAGTAAATCAAAGAAACATTTTTTAGGATGTGACAGTATGAAAAGAGAGGAAATGTACGAGCGCTTATTTGAGCAGTTTAAAAAATCAGCCTATGGGTTCTGCGAGGACAGCGAGGGTATTTTCTGTGAAGTTAATAAAGAGTATAAAGGCAAAGACGCATCATATAATCTGAAGGGATTTGTTGCGAAGATATACTACAGCTCATTTTATGTAAAGTTTATTTATACCGCCCACGGCTCTCTCGGCTTGGTGAACAGTGCTTTAGGGTGCAGTGTCTGTCTCGATAAAAACGGCGGTTGCCGTGAAATTCCCTTGCCTCTTTTGAGTGACTATCTCGATCATTCCATAGCTTCGCCGATGTTTATTAACAATATTTCCGATGAAAAAATAATGGAAAATGCCTTTGATACCATAGGCGAAACGGTTAAAGCTTTACTTCCCGAGCTTGTTGCGGGAATTGACGATGAGGAATACAAAAGCTGTATTTTAAATGCGTATACCGAAGAAATGAAATATATTTTTGGTACTGATGAGCTTGATGATCTGCTTGATTATTATTTTTACGACTTTTTTGTTTTGCGGTTTACTACGGATGTTTTTGATTTTTATCTTAAGGGTAATTATGAAAAGGCTTACAGAAAGCTCGAAAAGGTGAAAAAGCTGACAGGCTATGAGAAAAGACTGCTCTCGATACTTCGATCGGGAGCGGACGGAAAAAGCGGAACTGCAGTCGGTGCTTCAGCTTTTATCACTTTTAACGATTCCTCGTTAAAGGATGATGCGAAGGAGTTATTTGTTCTGATAGTCTCCTGGTTTGTTTTAACTCCGCTGACATCTGCTGTGTATCTGCTGATATTTTTTTCTGTTTTTCTTATGGAAAAAAAGAACGCAGTTTATCTTATGGGTACGGAGTATAACTGGATATACTGTGTTGCTTTAGGATTTTTTACTGCTATCGCTATTAGTTATTTTACACGATTTAAGTTTTACAGTCTGCTGAATAAAAAAGGCTATGAAAGATATGTTAAATTAAGCAGTATGCAGAACGGTAAGGGTGCCGACAGCTTTATGAAGGTGTTTACCTACATAATATTCTGCATCTGTATCGTAATGAGTGTTCTGCTGTGTAAATGGAACATCAAATTCACGGAAACAGGAGTAATTGACAATTCGAAATTTTTTTCTCTGCGAGGACAGTATTATGCTTACGAGGAGATAGACAGAATTTATTATCTTCCTGAAAGAACTAACGATTTCGGAGAGGTTCTTGAATTTCCGTCTTATGTTATGGCGGTTGACGGCAAAGAAATCGATTTTTATGATTTCGCTGATACAGAAGATTATGAAACAGAGCTTTTTCCTTTTTTAGAGGATAAGGTGAAAATCGAAAAAAACAGCTCGGCTCCCTAATTCTTTAAAGTCACATATATGTGTGATAAATCATTCCTTAAAATATGTATAATTATGAAAAAACATTTGAATTTTCTCATATATTAATGTATAATAGGCAAAAAGGGGATGTTTAATATGAAAGAAAGACTTATTTCCGTGCTTACCATCGGCGGCTTACTTCTTATCATCGTCGCTATGTGTGTTTACATCGGCGGTATCGATAACCGTAAAGCGCAGAATGTGACCACCTCTCTTGCTCCCGCGGAGAATGTGCAGACTGCTTCTCCCACCGTAGTATCTACTGCACCTGTCACAGCACCTGCGGTAACCACTACTCTGCCTCCCATGACAGAGGTAACCACCGCTCCCGCACCTGCCGTTACGGATGCCCCTGCCTCCGATGAAAAGGCTATGCCCGAAAGCACGAAGGAAATCATCGACAAATATACACAGCTTGTGAACGATTTCAAAGAGAAAAAGCCTGCTTATAAAAAGAAGGAATTTCAGGCTCTGCCGGAGGAATACCGTGAGTTCGGCTCGGCAGTAAATGTTCTTCTCGGTATCGCTTCTAATTATATGGTGACCGAGGAGGAGTGTGAGGAGCTCGTCAGAGATGCCGGCTATGCCGACATAGTGTGGGATATGCCTGTCCATAATACGGAAAAGGGCTGTGTTCTCACCGATTACGATGCAGTTTCTTGGGCAAAGTGCGAGGATATGGGCGACGGCACCTATAAAATATCCTTTTCTCTTAAGGAGGAGGTAAATCCTCAGCCGACACCTGCCGAAACTCTGATTCCCGTTTCTGCTCACGGTGCCGTTATGCAGCCTATAGCCACCGACGAGCTTATGAAGGAGATAGACAATATCACGAGCTCTGTTCCCGGTATCGGTGTAAATGATTTCGCTCTTTACCACCGCGACTGTGAGTTTATCTGTGTCTATAACCCCGAATCCGATGAGGTGCTTTCCATTACCCATCATGTCGTTATCGACATCACCGCCGACATAAAGCTGTTTGCTGTTAACATTAACGGTTCGGCGAGACTTCTGAATGAAATGTTTATTTATGATATAACTTGGTAATTTTAATTTTTGAGGTGTAATCTGTATGAGACTTCTTAATTCCGAAGAAATGAAGCAGGTGGAGCAGCACACGGCGAAGTTCGGCCTTTCCTATCAGCGTATGATGGAAAATGCGGGCGCCGCCTGTGCCAGAAACATCCGTAACATAATTGAGAACGAAAAAACACCCTGCAGAAATGTGGTAGTTATCTGCGGCAAGGGTAATAACGGCGGTGACGGCTTCGTCGTAGCGCGTAAGATGGCTGAAAACGGCTACAGTGTCTGTGTTATTTTAGCCTCGGGCTATCCTAACAGTCAGGAAGCGACCTATATGTATAAGCTCGTAATCGACCTGTCTATTCCCACCGTGTGGTACGATGCCGACCGTCTGAAGGCCGTGCAGACCATAAAGAATGCCGATGTTATCGTCGATGCAGTCTACGGCTTCAGCTTTTACGGCTCTCTGGATGACAGTATGAGGGGACTTATGGCTGAAATGAACAGCGCGAGAGGTATTAAGTTTGCCATCGATGTACCCAGCGGTGTTTACTGTGACAGCGGCTTCAATGACCCGGGCTGCTTCGTGGCTGATTACACCGTAGCTATTTCCTCTCTCAAGCCCGCTCACATCGTGCATCCTGCCTGTGATAACTGCGGCGATGTCATCATCGCAAACATCGGTATTCCCGAGGAAAGCTATTCCTTTGTCAAAGATTCTCTTTACACATATAATAAAACAGAGGTGAGAAATCTCTTTCCGAAGCGTGCAGTCACTGCTAACAAGGGCTGCTTTGGCCATGTGCTGTGTATTTGCGGCAGTCGTAATATGGTTGGTGCCTGTGTTCTTTCCGCTTCTGCGGCACTGCGCAGCGGTGCAGGTCTGGTAACCACAGCCTTTCCCCAGAGCATTTATCTGCCTATTGCCGATAAGCTGACCCAGTCGCTGCTTATGCCCTTGCCGGAAAATGCAGAGGGCACCTTCTCGAAAAAGGCTCTCGATGCCCTGATTCCCATTCTCGATAAATACGATGCTATCGTTATCGGATGCGGAATCGGAGTCAATGAGGACACGGCAGAGCTCGTAAAGGGCATTCTACAGAATTCGAAGGTTCCCGTTATTGCCGACGCTGATGCCATAAATATTATCGCCAAGGATCTGAGCCTGCTGAAAACCGCCTCGAGCCGAGTGGTGCTCACACCTCATCCGAAGGAGATGTCAAGACTCGTGGGCACACCGGTGGAAATCATTCAGTCCGACCGTGTTACCTGTGCGAAGGCCTTCGCCTCGGCTAACGATGCTTATGTAGTGCTTAAGGGCTCAAATACCATCGTAGCCTGTCCCGACAGTCCCAGAGCATACATTAACGCTTCGGGCAATTCAGGCCTTTCAAAGGGCGGAAGCGGCGATGTACTGGCAGGTCTTATCGGCGGCTTTGCCGTTCAGGACTTCGAGCTTTCCGACGCGGTATGCAGTGCCGTTTATGTCCACGGCTACACGGGTGATACCGTAGCGGACAAATATTCGAAATCGGGTATGCTTCCCGAGGATGTGGTAAACGAGCTGAAATACACCCTCGCAGATTTCGAAAGATAAAATCGTTTATTATAAAAGCATTTTAACGCACATCACACATTTGAGATGTGCGTTAATTTTCGCCCTTTTTGTTTAAACTCATATCATCTTGGTAAAACTATCAGTGAAGAAAAGAGTAATAATGAACAGAGGGATGATTATGAACATTAAACGCGGAGAAATTTATTACGCAGATCTGAGTCCTGTCGTCGGCTCGGAGCAGGGCGGTATAAGACCCGTTCTGATCGTGCAGAATGATGTGGGAAATAAATTCAGCCCTACGGTAATCGCGGCGGCCATAACCAGTCAGCGCTTTAAAACCGACCTTCCCACTCACATTCAGGTCAATGCCGATAACTGCGGTCTGGCCAAAGACTCAATAGTTCTCCTCGAGCAGGTGAGAACACTCGATAAAAAGAGACTTCGTGAAAAGATGGGTAATCTGAATAAAAGCGATATGTATAAAATAGATAAGGCCTTATCCGTAAGCTTCGGACTTACATAAGGCGAAAAATAAGAGGCTGCAAAAAACGGAAGTTTTTGCAGCCTCTGTAGCTTTTATTTTTTTTGTTTATTTTTTACTTTTCTTTCCGCTGTTCATGAAAACGGCGCCGAAAATCATTATAACCACATAGGTGATGAGATAGAAGAGAACAGGGAGAGAGAAGGTGCCGTTTGCCTTGGCGGCCTGGTAGGGATAAACACCGTGTGCAAAGACAGCGGCGACAACCATAAATATCGAACCGCAGATGGCGAGAACGGGAGCGATTCTGCCCTTAACCACACCGAGCTCTCCGCCTTTTCTGAACATATTGAAGAAAATGGGAAGATACATAGCGTAGGTGGTGATGATGGGAAGCTCTGAGGAGTCGAAGGAGAAGGGTCCGAACCAGGGCTCTCCGAGCTGTGAGCCGTAGAAGAACAGGAGCCAGAGTGCGCTGATGAAAAGACCGATTACGCAGGAATTGGTGGGCATATTTGTAGCGGGG
Source organism: Acutalibacteraceae bacterium (assembly GCA_045588555.1). Classification (GTDB taxonomy): domain Bacteria; phylum Bacillota; class Clostridia; order Oscillospirales; family Acutalibacteraceae; genus UBA6857. Next base: position 10,997 of record JAZNEL010000040.1, read on the forward strand.
TCTACCTGCTTGAAGGTTTTGGGAGAGGGGCCGAGGTCACGGGAAGCGACTGCGTGGAAGGCTCTGGCACAGCCGAGGGTAAGACCGTTCAGCGTACCGAGACAGGAGATAACCACGAATACGAAAAGAAGCGTGCCTGCGAAGTTATTGAACACAGCAGAGAAGGCTATCTTTGCGCCTGCTTCGCCGCCGGCCATAATAACCTCATTTTCGATGCCGCCTGCGAGACCGATGTAGTAGGTGATGTAAACTGCTACGATGATGAGTGTGCCGAGCACGAGAGCCTTGGGAAGGTTTTTCTTCGCATCACGGAGCTCTGCGTTGATCGATGTGGCACAGATCCAGCCCTCGTAAGCGAAGGCGGTAGCAACTACAGCCTTGAAAAGACCGCTTGAAGCGGAAATGTCGCTGTTAACCACTGTGGTGAAGTTTTCGATGAGAAGGCCGTTTGAAAGACCTTTGATTGTTCCGACGATAGCCATAAGGAAAAGGGGAATGAGCTTGATGAAGGTGGCTGAAACCTGGAACTTACCGGCGAGCTTCGGAGCGAGAGTGTTAAGAGTGAAGATAACCACGAGAAGAACACCTGAAATGGTCATACACTGCGGACCGGTGATGTCCCAGCCGATGAGAACGCAAAGGTATCTCGCACTTACCCAGGCAAGAACCGAGGTAAGGGTGGGATAATAAAAGAGGGCGAGGAACCAGCCCATAAAGTAGGCGTACTTTTTACCGCACATAGCCTCTGCATAGTCAACGATGCCGCTGACCTTTTCGTGCTTTGTGGCGAGGATTGAAAACGCGTAGGCGCAAACAACCATAATCAGACCGCCGATAATCCAGGCGAGGATACCGACAGGGAGATTACCGCCTGTTTCCGTGAGAATTTTTTCTGCTTTAAAGAATACACCGCTGCCGATAACCGTACCGACTACTGTGCATATTGCAGTAAGCAGACCGTATTTTTTGTTGAGTTGAGTAGACATACTGTACCTCCTATAATTTTAATAAAAGAATTTTACCACATCAGCTCATTAAAAACAAGTGTCATTTTGCATATTGTTATCGGTTTGTTTTTGACGAATATTCTAAAAAAATGTGAACAAAAGGGAATAGTGTTTGACATTATTTAAAATTAATGCTAAACTGTAAATGTAAAATTATACCCTGTAAAAGGAGTGCAGTAAAATGAAAAAGCTTTTATGTGTTCTCATGGCTGTAATGATGATTATTTCTTCGATGGCTGTAATCGGTGCTTCTGCCGCCGACGGCTATCTTGCCGAAAATCCCATCAATGACAGCTTCGCAAGCTATGACGAATTTATGACAGAAAACGGCGAAAAGAAAATTTACGGCTATACACCGGATTTTCTTTATGAAAAAACAGGTATAGTAGACTGGTCACAGCTCGACCTTTACACTGAAAAGATGGGGATTCCCGTCCGTGTTACAGGCTCGGAGCTTTCTCTGGCAGAGGCCGATATGAACTCTTATCTTAAGAGAGTTACTAACAGCTTTTTCCTCGGCGATAAGCTTTATAACGAAGAATATGCAGTAGCTCTGGTTAATTTCATCGGTAAGCTCGTTTATCCCGACTTTAAGACAGTTGATAAGGTTTTTGAAGCAAACACCACGCCCAATGAATATGATTTTTATGAGACCGTGGCCAAAAAGTCACTTCTCGGTGAGGTAATCCAGAAAAACTGGATCGATGCAGGCGTAGATTTCAAACCCTTCCTTACCGCCTTCGGTGTAGACCTTAAGGATGTCGTAAACAGCGACTTTGCCAAGGGTGTCCCCGTAGCGAAGGCTCTCATTCAGGGCGCGGTCAATACCCTCATCGCCTATGGCCCTCTCGAATATGCAGTAAGAATGCTCGAAACCCTCTCCGTTTCGTACTCATCAAATCTTTACGAAGCAGCTACATCTCTTTTCAGTATGAAAATCGCCGCCGGTAAGCCCGTAAGAGGCAGTAACGGCAAAATAACGGGCCGCACAAACTACAGCGTAGCAGAGCTTCAGTCCGTTCAGGGCTTACTCACTTATGCCTTTGACGGCATTTTCGACTGTGATTTCTTTAAATTCCCCGATGCGAGAATTTCAGTTTCCTCCGACAGCTGTGAGAGACTGCTTTTCCTTATGCTTTATTTCGCTGTCAACTATAACTATAATTATAATGCTTCCTTCGTTGACTCTCTTGCCGGTAAGCTTTCCGATTTTATTTTGGGGGGCGGAAGATATTCTGCCGCAGGCTACAGCTATCATGAGGCTGTTGATGTTGTCGAAAAAATTTCTATGATGATCGACATTATCTTTAAGGGCGACATTTCCGACGAAGCCGTGGCTATGCTGGACGAGCTTAATCAGACAAATCTTGACTCCGTAAAAGACGATGTAGGAACCCAGGTAACCAGCTGGTTCAGTAAGCTTTTAAGAAAAATCGCAGACTATTTCGATTATCTCTTTAAGCTCTTCACCGGAGAAATCAAATACGGCGAATCTCTTTTCGATTAATGCTTCGGACTCTGTGAGCAAGATTAATTCTGAACTTCATCCGCGTTCACAGAGCACAAAAAAATATAATTTAAGCTATAAACTGACTTCGTTTTCGCGGAGTCAGTTTTATTTTGTTGTGCCTATTATGGGACGGATAATTAACGGGCGGTGACCGCCGCCACCCTATGCTGAAAAATAACCGCCGGACGACGGAAAGCCCGTAGCCCGGCGGTTGGCCGTATAGTTTTCGCTGAAGCTTTATTTCAGCTTCTTTTTCGCTTTTTTGTCAGTGGCGGGAGTGACAGTCTCCTCTGCCTTTTTCATCGGCTTCCACAGATGAAGTATACCTTCATCGTTGAGAAGCTTGAGCATAATTATTATCATCGGTGCGATGAACATACCCGGAACACCGATAATTTTCAGTCCGATGTACATAGCGCTGATGGTAAGGAAGGGAGGCAGACCCAGCTGACCTGCCACAAGCTTCGGCTCGATAATCTGTCTGATTACGGTGATGGTCGCATACATAATACCGAGACCCACAGCCATACCGATGTTACCCGTTATGAGCGAATAGACTATCCAAGGAAGAAGAACGGTACCTGTACCGAGAACGGGGATAATATCGATTATCGCGATAACGAGGGAAAGAACCGCGATGTAATTCGAGGAGAATATTCCTAACAGGCGAAGAATATAAAAGCCTACCGAAAGCTCGATAAAGGTGATGAAGATAATGGATAGATAAGCCTTGCCCATTTTACCGAGAGAGGATTTCAGTAAAGAGACGGCACGGGAAACATCCCTTGCCTTCTGCTCGGTAAGCTGCGCTTTGATGAACTGCTTTATTATGTCATAATCAGCAGTAATGAAGCAGGCGGCTACGATGGAAATTACCGTGGCGATGACGACGGAGGGTATCTGTCTTGCCGTGGAAATAACACCGGAAATGGGTGTGGTTATCCACGAAAGACTGAAGGAACCCTCGAGAGTGCCGGCGATGTCCTGGGCGAAATCGCTGCTTCTGCCAGCAAGCCATTCCCGAAGCTCCACGAAAAGAGTGGAGATGTTTTCCTTCAGTGTACCGCTTAAAAATTCGGGAAAGCCCGAAACGAAATTAAGCAGAGCGGTTTCGACGGTATCCACCAGGGCGTCGAGATTTTGCACCTGGAGCATAACATAATCAATGAAGCCTCCGATTTCCTGGACTATTCTGACACCGATGAGAGCGATGAAAAACAGCACGACGGCTAAAAGACCGAGCACGCACAGGGTAGAGGCGAAGCCCTTTTTGATGGGTGTTTTTTTCAGAATGAAATTTTTAGGCCTCTGAAGCAGTGCCGCTATGATGAAGGCGAAAATAATCGGAAAAAGGGTTCCCATAGCGTATTTGAAAAAGAAAAAGCACAGAGCTACGACTATTCCGAAGTAAACTGTATTTATTATGAATCTGCGCCTTTTTTCTACATCGGTCATTTTAAACACCTCACTTAAGATTATTACATATATTATATTAACCTATATTTTTATTAAAAGTCAATCAAATTAAGAAAATCGTTATAAAAAGAGAAAAAATTTGTTCAAAACTCTTTCATTAACTGATAAAATGTGTTATTATATCCTATAAGTTTTTTCTATGCGGGACTTTTTCGCGGAAAAAAGAAAATCACAGAAAGGAACGTGAAAAAATGAATGTTGCCATTTTAGGCTACGGCGTGGTAGGCTCGGGTGTAGCCGAGGTAATCAGCAAAAACGCCGACATTATGAAAAAGAACAGCAATGTATCCTTGTCACTGACTCATATTCTCGACATAAGAGACTTTGAAAACTGTCCTTTTCAGGATATTATGACGAAGGATTTTTATGATATTTTAAATGACAGCAAGGTAGACATCGTCGTGGAGACCATGGGCGGAGTGAATCCTGCCTTCGAGTTCGTTTCCGCCTGTCTTAAGGCAGGTAAGCATGTGGTTACCTCGAATAAGGAGCTTGTGGCCGTAAAGGGCTATGAGCTTCTGGAAATCGCCAGAAAAAAGGATGTTAACTTCCTTTTCGAGGCAGCGGTAGGCGGCGGTATTCCCATCATCAGACCCATCAGCCGCTGTCTGGCAGGTAACAGAATCAGTGAGGTGGCAGGTATTCTGAACGGTACCTCTAACTTTATTCTCACTAAAATGATTACCGAAAATATGGATTTCGGCGTAGCTCTTAAGCTCGCCCAGGAAAAGGGATATGCAGAAAAGGATCCCACTGCCGATGTGGAAGGCTTCGACGCACTGCGTAAAATATGTATTTTAGCCTCGCTCTGCTTCGGTAATCATGTTTATCCTAACGGAGTTTACACCGAAGGTATTTCCAAAATCACCCTCGAGGATGTGGATTTCGCCTCCTCCTGCGGCTGTGTGATAAAGCTTATCGCCAAAGCAAAGAAAATGGATAACGGAAAAATCAGCCTTACCGTTTCACCTTGCTTCGTAAAAAATGAAAGTATGCTCGCAGGCGTAAACGGTGTGTTCAATGCTTGTCTCGTCAGAGGCGACGCGGTAGGTGATGTGGTGCTTTACGGCCAGGGTGCCGGTAAGCTCGCTACCGCTTCTGCCGTGGTAGGAGATGTAGTAGACTGTGCCTGTAACACGAAGGAAAGAAAGTTTTTCGGCTGGGACGAGAGCAAGGATGACCTTCTTGCCGACTATCTTGATGAAGAAATCTCACTTTATGTGAGAGCCACTGTCGAGAGCATGGAAAATGCGGGCGCTGAAATCGCAGAGACACTCGGTGAGGTAACCTTCCTCGAAAGAGAAAATCAGTCCTTTGATGAAATCGCGTTCCTTACACCCGTTATGAAAGAAAGAGATTTGAGAAAAATCATCGCTAAATTGCCTCTTTCAGTTATCAGCACCATCAGAACAGTAGATTATTAATTAAGGAGGAAGAGTATGGCTCTTATAGTACAGAAATTCGGCGGCTCTTCTGTCGCAAATGCAGAGAGAGTGATGAATGTAGCCCGCATCATTACCGACACCTATAAAAAGGGCAATAATGTAGTGGTTGTCGTTTCCGCACAGGGTGATACCACAGACGATCTTATAGAAAAAGCCAGAGAAATAAACCCCTCTGCTTCCAAAAGAGAGATGGATATGCTTCTTACTGCCGGTGAGCAGATTTCCATTTCACTTCTTGCTATGGCTATCGAAAGCCTCGGTTATCCTGCCGTTTCCCTTTTAGGCTGGCAGGCAGGCTTCTCTACTAATTCCGTCTACGGTATGGCAAGAATCCACGAGGTAAAAACAGAGAGACTCGAAAGAGAGCTGGATCAGAAAAAAATAGTTATCGTGGCAGGCTTCCAGGGAATCAATAAATACGATGACCTGACCACACTCGGAAGAGGCGGCTCCGACACCAGTGCCGTGGCCATAGCTGCGGCTCTTCACGCTGACCGCTGTCAGATTTTCACCGATGTTACAGGCGTATTCACTGCCGACCCGAGAAAGGTGGAAAATGCACAGAAGCTTGCTGACATCACTTATGATGAAATGCTCGAGTTTGCCACTCTGGGCGCACAGGTGCTTAATAACCGTTCAGTAGAAATGGCAAAGAAATACAATGTTGAGCTTGAAGTACTTTCAAGTATGGTAAGAGAAAACGGAACAATCGTCAGGGAGGTTGCTAATATGGAAAAAATGTTAATCAGAGGCGTAACAAAGGATACGGATATTGCCAGAATTTCAGTAGTAGGTATGAAGGATATTCCCGGTAACGCCTTTAAAATGTTCTCAAGACTTGCTCAGAAAAAGATAAACATTGATGTTATTCTTCAGTCTGTAGGCCGTGACGGCACAAAGGATATTTCGTTCACCTGCGCAAAGAGCTGTGCTGACGATGCAGTAGCCATCCTTGAAGAAATCTTTGCTATGGAGGGTGCAGTGGTTTCCTCCGACACTACCGTCGCCAAGGTTTCCATAGTAGGTGCAGGTATGCAGTCACATTCCGGTACCGCATCAAAGATGTTCGGTGCTCTTTATGAGGCGGGCATTAATATTTCTATGATTTCTACCAGTGAAATCACCATCAGCGTTCTTATTGATAAGGAGCTTGCCGACAAGGCTGTTTCAGCAGTTCATAAGGCATTCTTCGGTTAATTAAAAAGAATTAAGGCTGTCCGAGCGACAGCCTTTAATATTGAAAAATCAGCCTGAAAACGGTAAAATATACAGTATAAATCAGCAAAAGCAGGTGATAAAATGAAAAAACAGGGTGTAATGACAAAATGGTTTTTGCCTTACTTCAAAAAGCATAAAAGGGTGCTCGTTCTCGATCTGTTCTGTGCCGCGCTTACTACGGGTGCAGAGCTTATTCTTCCGATGATCGTCAGGGAGATTACGAACATAGCCACTACGGATATTTCCGGTCTGACTCCGAAGCTTATACTTTCTATGGCGGCGGTTTACGCGGTGTTTAAAATAATCGATATGTGCGCAGGCTACTATATGATTTATGTCGGACACGGAATGGGCGTAAAAATCGAAAGGGATATGCGTGAGGATATGTTCGCACATCTGCTCACCGCACCCTTCAGCTACTTCGATAAGACCAAGGTCGGTCAGCTTATGTCCAGAATAACTACTGACCTTTTCGACATAGCAGAGTTTTCCCATCACTGCCCCGAGGAGTTTTTTATCGCGGGAATAAAAGTGGCGGTTTCCTTCGCTGTTCCGACCACCATTAATCCTCTGCTTACGGTTTCCACCTTTGTGGTTATACCTCTTATTTTCTGGGGCTCGATGTATTTCCGCAGAAAAATGAGAAAGGTTTTCGCCGAGAGAAGGGTAATCGCAGGTGAGGTCAATGCACAGACAGAGACTACTCTTTTAGGCATAAGAGTGGTAAAATCCTTCGGTAACGAAAGCATAGAAAAAGGTAAATTTAACAGAGAAAGTGAAAATCTGGCCGCAGTGCAGACTGCTTCTTATAAATATATGGCAAGGCTTAATGCCGTGGTAAGGCTTTTCGACGGTTTAATGTATCTTATTATGATTCTTCTGGGCGGAGCTTTTCTTATCAAGGGAAAAATTACTGCCGCAGATATGACGGCATATCTGCTTTACATCGGTATGCTCATTTCTGCCATTAAGCGTATAGTCGAGTTTACTGAGCAGTTTGAAAAGGGTGTAACGGGTGTTATGCGCTTTGCCGAAATTTTAGAAACTCCGTCCGAAAAGGGCTACGAGGCTACAGAGAAAATCACCGATGTAAAGGGTGACATTGATTTCGAAAATGTAACCTTCAGCTACAGCAGTGAAAAGGGAAATGTGCTGGCTAACATAAATCTCTCCGTTAAAAAGGGAGAAAACATCGCCATCGTAGGTCCCTCGGGCAGCGGCAAGACTACTCTTTGCAGTCTGCTTTCCCGCTTCTATGAGCTTAACGACGGTAAAATCAGACTCGACGGCAGAGATATAAATGAGCTGACTCTCGACTCTCTCCGCTCTGCTATCGGTGTGGTACAGCAGGATGTTTACCTTTTCTCCGGCTCCGTGCTGGAAAACATTCTCTACGGTAAGGAGGGTGCTACCCGCGAGGAGGCTGTCGAGGCGGCTAAAAGAGCAGGTGCTCACGAATTTATCGAATCACTTCCCGACGGATACGATACCTATGTAGGTGAAAGAGGCGTAATGCTTTCGGGCGGTCAGAAGCAGAGAATAAGCATAGCACGGGTTTTTGTTAAAAATCCGCCTGTGGTGGTGCTGGATGAAGCCACATCTGCTCTCGACAATGAAAGTGAGCAGTACATTAAACGGTCTCTTGCCGAGCTGACGAAGGGCAGAACCACCTTTACCATCGCACACAGACTTTCTACCGTCAGAAATGCCAGCCGTATAATAGTGCTTACCGAAAAGGGAATCGAGGAGCAGGGCACTCACGAGGAGCTTATGGCTTTAGAAAACGGAATTTACAGAAGGCTTAACGAAAACGAACAGTGATCTGCGCGGGGGCTTGGCCCCCGCATCACCTCGCTGAACAATTATAAAAAAGCAAATATTTATTATATGTAACATCACATTATTCCATATAATAATTAAAACAGATGTGTTTTAAAAGTCAGTAGTAACTTAAACACATCTGTTTTTGTTTCGCTTTTTGGTCTTCGCTTAATGCGACAGCCTCTTTTGCTTTTTTTATCCTGATTATTACGCTGTGCAGAAAATATTTTACGGCTCTTTTCAGTTTTTCTTGAACTGCTTTTTCATTCTCTGCTCTTTTGAGAGAATGGTTTTTCTTAAGCGCAGAGAGAGGGGAGTAACCTCTAAAAGCTCATCGTCCTTTATAAATTCCATACATTGCTCGAGTGAAAGTGTCACGGGAGGTACCAGACGGAGAGCGTCATCGGAGCCCGAAGCACGGGTGTTTGTCAGATGCTTCTGTTTGCAGACATTACATACCACATCTTCAGCCTTGGCACATTCACCGACTATCATACCCTCGTAAACAGGTACGCCTGCACCGATGAAAAGTCTGCCTCTGTCCTGTGTATTGAAAAGGCCGTAGGCGGAGCTTTCACCTGTTTCGTGTACGACGATTGAGCCGCGCTCGCGGGTTACGATGTCACCCTTGTAGGGCTCATAGCCTGCGAAAAGCTGATTCATAATGCCGTTACCGTTTGTGTCGGTCATAAATTCACTTCTGTATCCGATGAGACCGCGGGAGGGGATTCTGAATTCGAGGTGTGTGGAGCCGCCGTCTCTGGAGCCCATATTTTCGAGCTCACCTTTTCGTGAGCCGAGCTTTTCGATAACAGCACCTACATACTGCTCGGGCACTTCGACGATGAGAAGCTCGATAGGCTCCATCGTAACACCGTTTTCCTCCTTGAGGATAACCTTGGGACGGGATACGGAAAATTCATAGCCCTGGCGGCGCATGGTTTCGATGAGGATGGAAAGGTGAAGCTCACCTCTGCCGCTTACCTTGAAGCTGTCGGTGGTTTCGGTTTCCTCCACGCGCATCGAAACATTGGTTTCGACCTCCTTGAAAAGTCTGTCGCGGATGTTTCTCGAGGTGACGAATTTACCCTCCTTACCTGCGAAGGGACTGTTATTTACGATGAAGTTCATTGAAATGGTGGGCTCGTCGATTTTGACGAAGGGAAGAGCCTCCACATGGTCGGGGTCACAGGCGGTGTCTCCGATGTTAAGCTCTGAAATACCCGAAACACAGATGAGGTCACCCATAGAGGCGGTGGAAACCTCCACTCTCTTAAGGCCCTCGAACTGATAAAGCTTCGAGATTCTTACATTTTTTCTGTCGCCGTCGTTATTGCACAGAACTACCTGCTGACCCTGTCTTACGGAGCCTCTTTCTACTCTGCCGATACCGATTCTGCCGATGTAATCGTCGTAGTCAAGAGAGGAAAAAAGGATCTGCGTGGGGCCCTCAAGCTCGCCCTTGGGCGGGTCGATATTTTCGAGAATAGCGTCGAGCAGGGGTCTCATATCGCCTTCTCTGGCCGTTTCATCCTGCGAGGAGTAACCGTCTCTGGCCGAAGCGTAGATAACGGGGAAATCGAGCTGATCCTCATCGGCGCCGAGGTCGATGAAAAGATCGAGAACCTCGTCGATAACCTCTGCGGGTCTGGCACCGGGACGGTCGATTTTATTAACTACCACGAGCACCTTCTTTTTGAGACCGAGAGCTTTTTTGAGCACGAATCTCGTCTGGGGCATACATCCCTCGAAGGCATCCACGAGTAAAAGAACACCGTCAACCATCATAAGTATCCGCCCTCCCTCTCCGCCGAAGTCAGCGTGACCCGGGGTGTCAACGATGTTTATTTTAACATCCTTATAATTAACGGAGGTGTTTTTGGAAAGGATGGTAATGCCTCTTTCTCTTTCCAGGTCGTTTGAGTCCATAACTCTGTCGGCTACCTGCTCGTTTTCGCGGAAGGTACCGCTTTGCTTCAGCAGCTCGTCAACCATAGTGGTTTTACCGTGGTCGACATGGGCGATTATCGCTACATTTCTTACACTGTTTCTGATGTCCATTGTTTCACCTGATTTTTTATAATTATTAACTCTATCATTTTATCACGGTTTGTCCTAATTGGCAAGTTAAAATTATACATATCACAGACGAGTTTTTTGTGTAAAACCTACAATAAAAAAAGATAAAATATTTATAAATTCCTATTGATATTTATTCGGAGAATATAATATAATAAAAGATGACAATAATGCTTTTAAGAGATTATCAAGAGGTGATTTTGTGTCGGGCAATGTTATTTTTATGCCGGATATCGAATATAAGTCCTGGGTTAACGGAAATAAGGATCTTCTGGAGGACATAGTGAAAACGGGTAAGGTTTCCACCCTCTGGCTTAATAAAGGAAACAATAAAAAGTTCCTCGTCCGTTATTTCGGCGAGTGCGGATACACTATTTCAATCGACGATTAAGGAGAAGGCTATGGACAGAGAAACTATTTTGAATCTTCCGAGAAAAATACTGAAATTCGTTATAGCTGCCAAGGTTATAAACAAATCAGTGAAAGCGGTAAAAAAAATCTGCAGCTTTATCCCGAAGTATGACAAAATTACGGGAATAGACACCGACAGGCTTGTAGAAAATCATATGCCGAAAATGTAAGTATTTATTTTTGCTTTTTAATCTTTTAAAGGGCTTCTACGGATTTTTAATCCATAGAAGCCCTATTGTTATTTTGATTTATGCGGTCTGCACTTTTTATACAGCCTCTTTTTTGCTGTTTTTTAAATTTGCTCTTGTTATTTATATTAAGGTATAGTATAATGTACTATATGTTTCTGTTTGTGCAAATCTGCTTATATATAAAGGAGTAGACTCTTATGAGAAAGAACACCTTTGAATGGTTCAGGCTTGATAATGCGGCGAAAATTTTCCCGGGTCAGAATTCACGCACCTGGTCAAATGTTTTCCGCTTCGGTGTGGAGCTGAAGGAGGAGGTTGAGCCCGAGGTTTTAGAAAGGGCTCTCGAAAGAACTCTGAAAAGAATACCTTCCTTCAATGTCCGTATGCGAAACGGCTTTTTCTGGCATTATTTCGAAAAAAATCCTAAAAAGCCTCTGGTCTGTCCCGACATAAATAATCCCTGCTACCGTATTAATTTCAAAGAGAATAACGGCTTTCTTTTCCGTACCTATTATCACGGCAGGAGAATATGCGTGGATGTGTATCACGCTCTGTGTGACGGCTACGGAGCCGTAATCTTCGTTTCCACTCTGGCGGCGGAGTATTTGCGGCTTAAGGGATATGAAATCTCACATAATGAATTTGTCCTCGATGTAAATGAGGAGCCGAAGCCCGAGGAGCTCGAGGACTCCTACAGCAAATATGCCTCCTCGAAGGTCAGATTCGACCGCGGTGACAAATGGGCTTATCACGCCAGGCAGACCCGTCTTCCCCGCCACGAAAGAAACTACATCACGGGTGTAATGTCCTTTAAGCAGGTGCACGCCATAGCAAAGAGCTACGGTGTTACGGTTACGGAGCTTTTTACGGCTATGCTCATCGACATTCATTACCGTAAACAGCTGCGCGAAAATAAAAAGCAAAAGGAAATCAGCGTACAGGTTCCCGTAAATCTCCGAAAGGCCTTTCCGTCAAAGACCTTAAGAAACTTCGTTCTTTGTCTCGTGGTGCGGATTAATCCTAATCTCGGAGAATACACTTTCGAGGAAATACTCCGCTCCGTCTCTCTTCAGCTCCGTCTGGCTAACGACCCGAAGCTTATCAATTCCCTTATGACGGATAATATGAGAATCGAAAGAAACCCCGTGGCCAGACTGCTACCCCTGCCCATAAAGGATTTAGGCGTAGCCATAACCTTCCTTATTACCGCAGAGCAGAAAACCTCTATCCTGCTTTCAAATGTAGGACTCGTGAAGCTTCCCGAGGAAATGTACGCCCATATCGAAAAGTACATCTTTTACACGGGTGCGGGAAAGCTGAACGGTGCACGGTGCTCTGTTATGAGCACGGGCGACACTCTCATTTTCGGTTTCTCGAGCTGTTATGAGGAAACTGACATACAGAGAGAGTTTTTCACCCGTCTGGTAAAAATGGGTGTTCACGTAAAAATCGAAAGCAACAGAGATTAAATAATTAAAGGAGAAATAAAATGTCTTACTGTGTTAACTGCGGTGTAGAGCTTGATGTCAGCGCCCGTAAATGTGTTCTCTGCGGCACGGCCGTTTATAATCCGAATAAAAATGAGCAGGAGCAGAAGGAGGCACCTCATCCCTTCTCTGACCATATCCATCTTCCGGAGGAGCTTTCTCCCTACGGAAGAAAAAAGCTGGTTCTCGCCATCGTGACTACCATTATTACTATTCCTAATCTTGTCTGTATTCTGCTCAATTTAACTCTTTTTAAGCAGACACCCTGGTCTCTCGGTGTCATTTCGGGCAGTCTTTTCCTTTGGTCGGCCTTTGTACTTCCCTTTGTCACAAAGAAGCCCCGTCCCTACATTCTCTGGGCGGCAGACAGTATTCTTGCCTGTCTTAATGCACTGGTTTTCGTGTGGCTTTACAGCGATATGAGTCTTTTCCTCGAGTGCCTTCTGCCGGTTATAGCCTGCTGCAGCCTCTGCGTTCTCGGTTATATGCTTTGGTATAAGAAAAAAAGACATATCATTCTGAAAATTGCTTTTGTTTTTCTTACTCTTTCCCTTGCTCTTTTTTCGAGCGGAATTATTCTTAATATCTCGGGTGTTTTCGCCTACGGTACGGAAATCGGCATAATCTGCCTCGTTTCCTTGCTGGCAGTGGCAGGCTTCTTCTTTTACTGCTATTCGAGCAAGACTATAAGAAGATGGGCCTCAAAGCGCTTTTTCCTTTGATTTTATTTTCTGATGAGGTATTCCCTTGGATAAATTTGAAGTACTGAACAAACATTTCGGCTACAGTGAGTTCCGACAGGGACAGGAGGAGCTGATTGATGCGATTTTAGAGGGCAGAGATGTTATGGGAATTATGCCCACGGGTGCAGGTAAATCCATCTGCTTTCAGGTGCCGGCGCTTATGCTGACCGGGATAACTCTCGTTATTTCACCTCTGATTTCTCTGATGAAGGACCAGGTTAATGCTCTTACCCAATGCGGCATAAAAAGTGCCTACATTAACGCCTCTCTTTCCGAAAAACAGCTCGATTCCGTTTACACCAGGGCACAGGCGGGACACTATAAAATCATTTATGTGGCTCCCGAAAGACTGCTCACTCCCGTGTTTACGGATTTCTGCAGCAGGATTAAAATTTCTATGCTGTGCATCGACGAGGCTCACTGTGTTTCCCACTGGGGACACGATTTCCGCACGGCATATCTGGACATAAGCACCTTTATTTCCTCTCTGGCCGAAAGACCCGTGGTGACGGCATTTACCGCCACAGCCACTCAGAGAGTAAGAGATGATATAGAAAGGCTTATCGGCCTTGAAAATCCTTTAAGGGTGGTGACGGGCTTTGATCGTGAAAACCTTTATTTTGAGGTGGTTCAGCCTAAAATAAAGCTCGTGGCTCTCAGACGCTATCTGGATCTTTATTCGGGAAGAAGCGGTATCGTTTACTGCTCCTCGAGAAAGACCGTGGACGAGCTTTACGAAACCCTCCGCGATGAAAGATACAGCGTGACGAAATACCACGCGGGTCTTACCAAACAGGAGAGGCGGATTAACCAGGAGCTTTTCATCGGCGACGAAAGAGAAATAATCATCGCCACAAATGCCTTCGGTATGGGCATCGACAAATCAAATGTCTCCTTCGTCATTCATTACAATATGCCCGGTGACATCGAAAGCTATTATCAGGAGGCGGGCAGAGCGGGCAGAGACGGCAACGAGGCCGACTGCGTTCTGCTTTTCGGTGCGGCGGACATCCGTATGCAGAAATATTTTATTGATAATCCCGAGGAAAATCCCGTCCTTTCCGACGAGGAGGTCGAGGCTTTGAGAAGTCTTCGTCTACAGAAGCTGGAGAAAATGATTTACTATTCGACCAAGGCCTCCTGTCTGCGTAATTACATTCTGAATTACTTCGGTGAAAGAACGAAGGGAAAATGTAACAGCTGCTCGGGCTGTAACGGAAATGAAATGAGCATCGATGTCACCGTGCCTGCACAGAAAATCTTTTCCTGCATAAAAAGAGTCAGAGAAAGTGAAAATAAGAGAGTTATTCTCGATATTCTGAAGGGTAACGAAACCGAGTACATTCTCTCTAAAAAATATAATCAGCTTAAAACCTTCGGTGCTATGAGTGACAGCGCCGAAAGTGAAATAGAAAAGCACATCGACCATTTCCTTAAGTATGCCTTTATTTCCGAAAAGAGAACGGGCAGTCTTTATCTTGAGGCTAAATGTGCCGATGTTTTATGGAACGGTAAAAGAGTGCGTAAATTCGCGGAAAAAAGCGAAAAGGCCGCCTCTGCCGGCACCTCACAGGATGTGGATTACCGACTTCTGCTTAAGCTTAAATCTCTGCGTAAGCTTCTCGCTCACAAAAGCGGAGTACCCGACTATTCGGTGCTTACGGATTATGCTGTGGTGAAAATGGCGATGGAAAAGCCGAAAACTATGGAGGCTCTTCGTAAAATAGACGGCATTTCCGAGCATAAGCTTAATAAATTCGGTGTAGTTTTTCTGAAAGAAATTAACAGACACTGTGACGGAAATATTGAAAAATCCTGAATAAAGTGATATAATATTTAATTATTTCTAATTTTTTGCTTCTGAAAATACCAAAAGGAAAGGAATGAGTAAAATGAGCCGTAAAAAATGGGTAGTCTCCTCTCTCGATAAAGAGCTGGCCTCCGACATAGCCGAAGAATACGGCATTGACCCCTTTGCGGCTTTGCTTCTCGTTTCCCGCGGTATTACCGATGAGTGTGAAATAGCGGAGTTTTTCTCCGAGGCTTCCTCTCTTATCAGTCCCTTTGAAATCAAGGATATGGATAAGGCGGTGGAAAGAATCCGCCGTGCTATGGAAAACGGCGAAAGGATAGCCGTTTACGGTGACTACGATGCCGACGGTGTTACCTCCACGGCTCTGATGTACCGCTTTTTCGAAATGAACGGCTGTGACATTATTACCTACATTCCCGACCGTAACAGCGAAGGCTACGGCCTTAATAAGCAGGCAATCAGAAGCCTTAAGGAGCAGGGGGCCGAGCTTATTATTACCGTGGATAACGGCATCTCTGCCTTTGAGGAGGCGGAGTATATCTATGAGCTCGGTATGGAGCTGGTGATTACCGACCATCATAAGGCGGGAGACAGAATCCCTCGTGCCGAAGCGGTGGTAGACCCTCACCGACACGACTGTCCCTGTCCCTATAAATTATGGGCGGGCGTAGGCGTGGCCTTTAAGGTCGTATCTGCTCTCTCGGATGCTGATGACGGGGAGCTGCTGTCTGAATTTTCTGACCTGGTAACCATCGGCACTATCGGTGACATCGTGCCTCTGACGGGTGAAAACCGCACCATAGTAAAGCACGGCCTGCGCTGTCTTAACAGCGAAACCTGCCCGGGTGTAGCGGCTCTTAAAAAGCAGGCTGGCGTCGATACGAAAACTCTTAACGCCGCCTCCGTTGCCTTTTCCTTGGTACCGCGCATAAATTCCATCGGCAGAATGGCTCATGCCTCAAAGGCTTTAGAGCTTCTGTTAGGCGAGGATGAAAGAGAGGTTTCTGTCATCGTAGACACTGTCGATAAGTCAAATAACGAGCGACAGGAAACAGAAAAGAGAATCACTGCCGAGGCAGAGGAGCAGATAAAAAATAATCCCGATATGCTCGCAGAAAGAGTTCTCATTTTCTCGGGCAAAAACTGGCACGGCGGTGTAATAGGAATAGTCGCCTCCCGTTTAGTAAGTAAATACGGTAAGCCCTGCATAGTTATAACCGATGACGGAGTCGAGGCCAAGGGCTCGGGCAGAAGCATCGAGGGCTTCTCTCTTTACGATGCCATTTCCTGCGCCAAAGAGCTTCTCACTCATTACGGAGGCCATGTCCTTGCCGCAGGCTTCGGAATGAAAAGCGAAAATCTCGCCGCCTTCCGAAAAGCGATAGCCGACTATGCCAAAACCGTAGAAATGCCTTTTCCCGTTACGGAGCTTGACTGCCGTCTGAAGCCTGAATTTATCACGGCAGACATCCTTTCCGTTATCTCTGCTCTCGAGCCCTTCGGAGCGGGTAACCCGCAGCCTGTGTTCGGCCTTTTCGGTGTTACTCTTTCCTCCGTTCAGCCCATCGGCTCGGGAAAGCATTTAAGGCTGAATTTCAGAAAGGGAGACGCTTCCTTTTCTGCACTTTATTTCGGTGTGACGGAAAAGGAGCTTCCTTACGCGCCCGGTGATAGTCTCGATCTTGCCGTAAGACTGGAAAGAAACGAATATATGGGCCAGGTAAGAGTAAGCATATACATCAGAGATATAAGAATGTCGGGCACCGACGATGAAAAATATCTGAAAAGTGTCCGTCTTTACGAAAAGCTGCGCCGTAAGGAAAGGCTTTCACCGAAGGAGGCCGCCTTCATTCTTCCGTCGAGACAGACAGTGGCCGAGGTTTACCGTTACATCAGAGGAGTGGGCAAATGGGCCTTTGACAGTGATGTGCTCTGTTACCGTCTGGGCGGTGACGGCAGTAATGCCTGTACGGTGCTGACAGCTATCGATGTTTTAAGCGAGCTGGGAATACTTAAAAAGGAAAACGGCGAAATCAGTCTGAAGGATTTCACCGCCAAGGTAAATCTGGAGGATTCCCGTATTATAAAGCATATTAAAAAGTATTTGTGAGAAAGGGGGATACAGTAATGGATTATTATAAGGACTTTGAGCTTCTCGTCGAAACGGTAAAGGAAAGCTTTTCGGCAGAGGATATTACGAAAATTAAAAAAGCCTTCGAGACGGCTGACCGCGCTCACAGTGACCAGCGCCGCCGCTCGGGTGAGCCTTACATCATTCATCCTATTGCCGTAGCCCGTATTCTCGCGGATATGGGTATGGATGCAGACTCGGTCTGTGCGGCTCTTTTACACGATGTGGTAGAGGATACTCCCACCACGGGTGAGGAAATCAGAGAAATGTTCGGTGCGGATGTGGAGCATCTCGTAGACGGAGTTACCAAGCTCGGTCAGATACCTCTTTCTGCCAGTAAGGAGGAGGAGCAGAGTGAAAACATCAGAAAGATGTTTCTCGCTATGTCCCGCGACATCCGTGTCGTTATCATAAAGCTGGCCGACCGCGTTCATAATATGCGGACTCTTAAATTTATGCCCGAGGAAAAGCAGAGATATAAGGCGAGAGAGACGTTGGAGATTTACGCTCCCATCGCTCACCGTCTCGGTATCCGCGCCTTTAAGGAGGAGCTGGAGGATCTTGCCATCAGCTTTCTCGATCCCGTGGCATACAGCGAAATCGCCAGAACTCTCGAAAAGCAGGTGGAATCCCGCCAGAGCTTTCTCGATAACATAAAGGAAGAAATCCTCGAAAGAGTGCGTAAGGATGTTCCGAATGTTCACATCGAGGGCAGAATCAAAAGTGTTCACGGTATCTACCGTAAAACCTATATGCAGAACAGAACCATCGATGAGATTTACGACATTTATGCCGTAAGGCTTATCGTCGATTCCGTTTACGAATGTTACTGCTGTCTCGGCATCATTCACGATATGTTTAACCCCATATTGGGCCGCTTCAAGGATTACATTTCCACTCCGAAGCCTAATATGTATCAGTCCCTTCACACCACCGTTATCGGTAAGGCGGGAATACCCTTCGAGGTTCAGATAAGAACCTGGGATATGCACCACACTGCCGAGTTTGGTATCGCCGCCCACTGGAAATATAAGCTCGGTATGAGCGGCAAGGTTAAATTTGAAGAGCGCCTTTCCTGGATAAGACAGCTTCTCGAAAGCCAGAAGGAAAGCGACGATGTGGAGGAAATAGTAAAGACCATTAAAACCGACTTCATTCCCGAGGAGGTCTTTGCCTTTACACCGAAGGGCGATGTTATCAGCCTGCCTATGGGCTCGTGCATCATCGACTTTGCCTATGCCATTCATTCGGCTGTCGGAAATAAGATGATCGGCGCCAAGGTTGACGGCAGAATCACCACCCTCGACCACAAGGTGAATAACGGTGAAATCATCGAAATTCTCACCACCTCACAGCAGGGTAAGGGACCGAGCCGTGACTGGCTGAAGATAGCCAAAACTACCTCGGCCAGAACTAAAATCAGAGGCTGGTTCAAAAAAGAAAAAAGAGAAGAAAATATTATCGAGGGCAAGGCAGAGGTTGAACGCGAGTTTAAGCGTAATAACATCGTTCTTCCCGAAAAGCAGATGCTCGAATTTCTCGGTAAAATCGCCGAAAAGCAGCACTGCAATAATGTGGACGAATTTTTCGCCGCCATCGGCTACGGAGGTCTTTCTCTCAATAAAATAATCCCGAGAATAAAGGAGGATTATTCAAAGCTGGTCAGAGATATGGCTCCCGAAGCACAGGTGGCCGTCAAGCCCGTGCCGAAAAAGACCGGCAAAAGCACCGAGGGTATCATCATCGAGGGCATAGATAACTGTCTTATCAAATTCTCGCGCTGCTGTGAACCGCTTCCCGGTGACGAGATTATCGGCTTCATTACCCGCGGTCACGGTGTATCTATCCATACGAAAAGGTGCGTGAATGTACCGAGGGATATTTCGAAGGCCGCCGAGCCCGAAAGATGGATTAATGCCAGCTGGGACAGAAAGGTGCAGAATTCCTACCGTGTAACTCTCGCCATAACCTGTATGAACCGTATGGGTATGCTCGCAGACACATCTGCAGTTATAGCGAATATGCACGTTATGATTCATTCCATCTTTACAAAGGATGCCTCCGACGGAAGATGTACCATTTATATGACCATCACCGTAAACGGTGCGGAGCATCTTAAAAGCGTATGCGAAAAACTAAAAAAGGTTAAGGGCGTTCTCGAAACAGAGCGTTCGGGTTTATAATTATGAAAGCAGTTATTCAAAGAGTAAAAAGAGCCTCTGTCACTGTGGACGGTAAAATTACGGGTGAGGTCGGAAAGGGCTTTCTCGTGCTTTTAGGCGTGGTACAGGGTGACACGGAGGAGGAAATGAGGCTTCTGGCCAAAAAGGTCGCACAGATAAGGATTTTTACCGACGAAAACGATAAGATGAACCTTTCTCTGGACAAGGTTGACGGTGAGGTTTTAGTCGTTTCGCAGTTTACTCTCTGTGCCGATGTTTCTCACGGCAGAAGACCTTCGTTTATCGGCTCGGCACCTCCCGACACAGCAAATGCACTTTACGAAAAATTCTGTGACGAGCTGACTGCTGTTCACGGAGTAAAAAAGGTCGCAAAGGGTGTTTTTGGTGCTGATATGGCTGTCGAACTGATTAATGACGGCCCCGTAACTATCATAATGGATACTGACGAATGGAAGAAAAAATGATGAATATAAGTGTAAGAACCTGTACTCTTGCCCCTCTCGGAACGAACTGCTACATCATAAAGGCGGAAAACGGAGACTCGGCTGTTATTGACCCGGGCTCCTTCGGCCCTGCTCTGCGCAGAGCTATGGAGGAAGAGGGGATAAGCGAGCTTAAATACATTCTTCTCACCCACGGTCATTTCGACCATATTACGGGTGCAGATAAATTCCGGATGAATTTCGGCGGTAAAATAGCCATTCACCGTCTAGATGCTCCCTGTCTCGAAAGCTCAAATGAAAGCAGGGCGGCGATGTTCGGCTATCCGTTCAGAGCCTTTAAGCAGGACATTATTCTCGAGGACGGAGACAGCCTTCCCTTCGGTGACGGTCAGATCGAGGTAATGCACACCCCCGGACATACCGTGGGCAGTGTCTGCTTTAAGACAGGAGACTGCCTTTTTACGGGTGACACTCTTTTCCGTCTCACCGTGGGCAGAACTGACTTCCCGGGCGGCAGTATGGAGGAGATGCTTTCTTCTATGAAAAGGCTGAAGGCTCTCGAGGGCTCCTATAAGGTTTATCCGGGTCACGAGTCGGCCTCCGACCTTGATTACGAAAAAGCCTGTAACCCTTATTTGAAAGGTATATAAGATGCAGATAATTAATATAAATAATTCATATCACTACGAAACGGAAAACCTTCTCCGTGTGTTCTTTCCTGAGGAAAAATTCCTCTGTGCCGAGACTGTCACAGCGGGGGAGGATTACTGCATTTTCGAAACACAGGGAAGCAAGATTGAAATCGGGCTTTCTCTTTCCGGTCAGAAGCTTTCCGACGAGAGGATATTCTCCTTTGATGATAAGCAGGAGGGTGAATCCGACGAAAGCTTTTTAGAGCGTAAGGGTGCAGTGATGCTTTTCGGACTGCTGTGCTCTTTTACGGGCTACACTCCTCCCTGGGGTATCCTCACGGGTGTCAGACCTGCCAAATTAATGACAAAGCTAATTTCGTCTATGGGCCAGGAGGGAGCCGTAAGCTATTTCATTAATGAGCTTAAGGTAAGCGATGAAAAGACTTCTCTTGCCCTTATGGTAGCGAAAAATGAGGCTCCTCTTATGGCGGTGAACACGGAGAAATCCTATTCTTTGTACATCTCCGTTCCCTTTTGCCCCTCACGGTGCAGCTACTGCTCGTTTATCTCTCACTCCAATGAGAGTGCAAAAAAGCTTATGCCCGCTTATGTGGAAAAGCTCTGTGAGGAATTAAAAGTAACGGGTGACATCGCAAAGGAGCTCGGACTCACTCTCGAAAGCATTTACATAGGCGGCGGTACACCGACTGCTCTGACTGCAGAGCTTCTGAAAAGGGTTACCGATGCCGTCAGAGAAAGCTTTCCCGTTTCCGCTGTCCGTGAATATACTGTAGAGGCGGGCAGACCCGACAGCATAACGGACGAAAAGCTGGAAATCATCAAAAGCTGCGGTGCTACCCGTATCAGCATAAATCCCCAGACCTTCTCTGATGATGTGCTTAAGGCTATCGGCAGAAACCATTCGGGTCAGATGACCGTCGATGCCTTCCTTGCGGCCAGAGAAAAGGGCTTTGACAATATAAATATGGACCTTATTGCAGGTCTTCCCACCGATACTGAAGAAAACTACGAAGCGACTCTCCGAAAGGCTCTGTCCTTCTCTCCCGAAAACATCACCGTGCATACTCTCGCACTTAAACGCTCGTCCGCCATAGTGACGGAAAAAAGGGGCACCAATTCGGGCGAAGCGGCCTCGAAGATGCTTTCCTTTACTCAAAGGGCACTTCTCGGGGCGGGATATATACCATACTATATGTACCGACAGAGTAAATGCCTCGGTAATCTCGAGAATGTAGGCTGGGCCAAAAAAGGCTTCGAGGGACTTTATAATGTTTATATGATGGAGGAGATCCATTCTGTTTTCGCGGTGGGTGCAGGAGCCGTAACGAAGCTTAAGGCACCTCGTGACAGCTCCATTGAGCGTGTATTCAATTATAAATATCCTTATGAATATATAGACTCTTTTGATGAAATAATAAAGCGAAAAGAACAGATTAAAGATTTCTACGGCAAATATTTTTAAAGGGTGATTATGTGAACAAGCTGACCGTTGATTACATCAACACTGTGATTAAGGAAGCACCTGAAAAAATAATATCGGAAAGTGAAAACAGATATAAGTCGATAATAAGCTCCACAGCGGAAAAAATCTGTGCCGGAGAGGGGAGAACTCTCGTGATGGTGGCGGGACCCTCATCCTCGGGAAAAACAACCACCTCGGCTCTTCTTAAAAAGGCCATAGAGAAAATGGGCAGAAGGGCGAAGATGATTTCTCTCGACGATTTCTACAGAAGCCAGGGCGACATTTACTATTTCGAGGACGGCACCGTGGATTACGAAACGGTAAAGGCTCTCGATGTGGATTATATCGGTGAATGCCTCCTTTCGCTTATGCATGAGGGCAGATGCAGACTTCCCCGCTTCAGCTTTAAAACGAAAAAGCGGGAGTATTATGTGGAAACCGTGGCCGAGCGGGACGACATTATCATCGTCGAGGGGCTTCACGCTCTGAATCCCGTTATAACGGACCCGCTCGAGCATGAGCAGATGCTGAAAATTTATGTCAGCGTTTCTTCGCGGATTTATGACGGAGATGAGGTGCTGATGTCGAAGCGTGACCTTCGTCTCGTCCGCCGTATGATAAGAGATTACCACCACCGTAATTCCTCGCCCGAAAACACCTTTTATCTGTGGAACGGTGTGAGGATGGGGGAGGACAGGTATCTTTTCCCCTTCGAGGACAGGGCAGACATTAAAATCGACTCCATTCATCCCTATGAGGTATGTGCATTTAAGGATGTTGCTCTGAAGGTACTTGACCGCACGGATAAAAAGAGTGTATACTATCCTGCGGCACAGGCACTTAAAGAAAAGATTTCGAGATTCGTTTCCGCCGGTGAGTCAGTCGTCCCGAAGGACTCACTCTTAAATGAATTTATAGGATAAGACAATTTCAAGAAAGAAGATGATAAATAATGGCTGAAAGAAAAAAACAGTCCTTACTTGCAGGTGCGGGTGTACTTGCGATAGCTACCATCGTCGTTAAATTAATCGGTGCTGTTTATAAAATACCGATGAATAACCTCCTCGGTACGGAGGGCTACGGTTATTTCACGGGTGCTTATGCCGTTTACACACCGCTTTATGCCATTTCTATGGCGGGACTTCCCGTGGCTGTGTCGAAGCTCGTATCGCAGAATATGGAGCTCGGCAGAGTAAGAGATGCCAAGGCTATTTTTAAGGTCTCGCAGAAGCTCTTTTTCCTTGTAGGTCTGGTGGGAACTCTCGTTCTTATGGCTATAGCCGTACCCTATTCCGTTTATTCGGCGAAGGCACCGATGAACTACATAAGTGTTCTTGCAGTGGCTCCCTGTGTGCTTTTCTGCTGTATGATGTCCTCCTTCCGCGGATACTATGAGGGTCTGAATAATATGACTCCCACCGGTGTTTCCCAGGTTATCGAGGCGGCTGTAAAGCTTATCTTCGGACTTTCAGCTACCTATGTATTTATGAACGGAGCCATTTCCTATTATGAGGAAAATGCCGTAAACGGCGCTATGACTCTTTTCGGTGTGGATGTAACCAATAAGGCAGAGGCTATGGCGGCCATTTATCCCTACGGTGCCGCTGTGGCTATTTTAGGCGTCACACTCGGCTCTGCCTTCGGTCTCGTTTATCTTTTCGCAAGATATAAGAAAAAAGGCTTCGGCTTTACCCGTGAGGAGCTTGTTAATTCTCCCGAGGCTGAAAGCGACAAATCTATTCTTAAAAGCATTCTCCGTATTTCCGTTCCCGTGGCCGCATCCTCTCTGGTACTTAATGTAAGTAACCTTATCGACGATGTGACCATCAGAAGCAGACTTGTTTACGCTCTGGAAAACGGTCTGGATACCATTAAGACGATGTACGGTGACACTTTAGCCGTTTCACAGACGCTGGATGAAAACATTTCTACCTATCTCTACGGTATGCACGGCTCGGTAATAAACATCAAAAATCTTATACCGACCATCACTCTCACTCTCGGCATCAGTGCCATTCCCGTGCTTTCGAAGGCGTGGACAGCTAAAAATAAAAGCGAAATCAAGCTTTGCGTGGAGTCTGCCATCCGTGTGGCTATGCTTATTGCTATGCCGGCAGGTATCGGTATAGCGGTTCTTTCCGAGCCTATCCTTGACCTTCTCTACGGCGGAAATAATCCGGAGTTTGCTCCTGCCGCCGCACCGATGATGTTTGTCTACGGACTCGCTCTTCCGCTTTTCGCTATGGCATCACCTCTCACTAATATGCTTCAGGCTGTGGGCAAAACGAAGGTGCCCATCGTGACGATGTCTATCGGTGCCGTTATAAAAATCGCACTTAATTTCATAATGATAGCTAACCCGGACATTAACATTAAGGGTGCCTGTATCAGCTCCACCGTCTGCTATATAGTGATGGTATTAATTAACTATAATGTTCTCACGAGGACAGTTGATGTGAAGCTTAATCTTGTCTCCGTATTCCTTAAGCCCTTCCTTGCCGCTCTTATGTGCGGAGTCGGTGCATGGGGTGCAGATTACCTTTTAGTGGATGTTTTATCCGTCGAAAGCCGTCTGACGACCCTTCTGGCAGTGGGTGTCGGAGCCGCTTTTTATGCAATTTCCATACTTTTACTTAAAGGAATTGTAAAAGATGACATAGAAATGCTTCCAAAAGGAGAAAAAATTGCAAAAGTCCTTGCAAAATTTGGATTATTAGGTTAAAATAGTTTCTATGAGGTAAAGAAAATGGAAAATTTTACTTTCAAAGACAGATACAGCATTGATGACCTGCTCGAGATTATGGCTGTTCTCCGTGCTCCCGGCGGATGTCCCTGGGATGCCGAGCAAAGCCACGAAAGCATAAAAAAGGATTTCATCGAGGAAACCTACGAGGTTATCGAGGCTATCAATAAAAAAGACAAGGTCCTTCTCGAGGAAGAGCTCGGAGATGTCCTTTTACAGGTAGTCTTTCACGCGCAGATCGAAAAGGAGCTCGGCTCCTTCGATTTCTCCGATGTCTGTGACGGCATCTGTAAAAAGCTTATCGAGCGTCATCCTCACGTTTTCGGAGAGGTCAAGGTAAACGGTACCGCAGATGTTCTCAATAACTGGGACGACATAAAGCGTAAGAGTAAGGGTCAGAAAACCCAGGGCTCCTCTATGCTTAAGGTTCCCAAAGAGCTTCCCGCTCTTATGAGAAGTCAGAAAATCCAGCAGAAGGCTAAAAAGGCAGGCTTCGACTGGGATACGGCAGACGGTGCTTTCGAGGCACTCGAAAGTGAAATCGCAGAGCTGAAGGAAGCGATGAAATCGGGCGACAGAGAAAGCATTACCGAGGAGTTCGGTGATCTGCTCTTTTCCTGTGTCAATGTGGCACGCTTTATCGATGTGGACTCCGAGGAGGCACTTAATCTTTCTACGGAAAAGTTTATTTCCCGTTTTCTCGAGGTCGAAAGGCTCGCCGCCGAAGGAAGCATAGATATGAAAAATTCCACTATCGAGGAATTGGACAGGCTCTGGGTGCAGGCGAAGAAAAATTTAGTATCCAATCGGGAGTGATCCCGTGGAAAAATAAATCATATTTTTGGAGGAAAACAAAAATGAATAAAACTGAATTAATTAATGCAGTTGCAGCAAAGGCAGAAATCTCAAAGAAAGACGCTGACAAGGCTCTCGCAGCAGTTATCGCTTCCATCGAAGAAGCTCTCGTTAAGGGTGACAAGGTTCAGCTCATCGGCTTCGGTACCTTCGAAGTTAAGGAAAGAGCAGCAAGAACAGGCCACAACCCCAAAACAGGCGAAGCTATCGAAATCGCAGCTGCAAAGATTCCTTCCTTTAAGGCAGGCGCAGCTCTTAAGAACGCTGTTAAATAATTAAAATTCAGCTTATTCGGACTGCTCCGCGAGGAGCGGTCCTGAATTTTTTGGAGGTAAAATGAGATTAGACAAATATCTTAAGGTTTCAAGACTCATCAAGCGCAGAACTATCGCTAATGAGGTCTGCGATGCGAAGCACGTCACGGTAAACGGTAAGGTCGCCAGAGCCTCCTACGATGTGAAGGTCGGCGATGTAATCGAAATACAGATGGGTGAAAATCTTCTTAAGGCCCGTGTGCTTATCGTTACCGAGCACGCCACCAAAAACGATGCAGGTCTTATGTATGAAATCCTTTGAGAAAAGAATATTGAATCTCCTTACGGAATAAACTTTTTCCGAAGGAGGTTTTTTTATGACCGAAAATAAAATCAAAATGCCGCACAGCCTTATTCTCAAGGACAGAAGTCAGCTTACCTTAAGCGGTGTGACGGATGTGGATTCCTTTGACGAAAATCTTATAACAGCCTATACCGATTACGGTGAGCTGACCGTAAAGGGGGAAGGCCTTCACATCAGCGTGCTGAATACGGATACGGGAGAGCTTTCCATCGACGGTACGGTGTCCTCTCTCGTTTATCTGGAAAATCAGCCTAAAAGCACATCCTTTTTCTCGAAGGTATTCCGATGAATTATTCCGAGCCTCTCATAAGCCAGATAACCGTGTTTTGCCGTGCCGTGGGCTGCGGAGTTTTACTGGGCATCGTTTACTGTGTCTTCAGTCTTGCGCGGATGACGCTCGGCGAAAGGAAAAGCATTTATGTGCTTTTTGACACGGTTTATTTCCTTTTTGCTTCGGTGATTTCCTTTTTCTTTATGGTGCTTTATAATTCGGGGCAGGCAAGATTTAATCTTATGCTCGCCGAGCTTTTCGGTGCGGTGTCCTTTCATTTTTCCTTCGGCAGATATATTCTCGACAGATACGCTCTTAACCTTAACCGTGTCAGAAGACTTGCACGCTTTTTAGCCCGGCCTTTTGTCACTACAGGGGAAAAAATATATTCATTTTTTCACGGCAGGCTGTCGGAAATGTGCAAAAGGCACTCTGTAGCCGGAAATAAAGAAAAAATTTTAAAAAAAATTTCTGATATTCGCAAATTCCTCTTGAAAAATAAATACAAATCTGTATAATTAACAGTAGGTGTATTGTAATGTGTACGCTGAATTTTTTAAGGAGTGGATTTGCTTGGCGGTCAGAAATTTCAGTGAAGCGAAAAAAGCCAGAAAAAAGGAATTTAAAACAGTTCATTTGATTATGATTTTTGTGGCTGTAGTATTAACCACACTGCTTTTTTCACAGTGTGTGACTAATTATGTCCGTGCCGCCGAATATAAGCGTGAAGCGGCTGAAATCGAAAGTCTTGCCACCTCTATCAGTGTGGAAAGCTCCGAAATTTCCGAAATCCTTAAAGAAGAAAATCATATGGCATATTTTGAAAAAATCGCCCGTGAAGAATACGGCTACTGTAAGCCGGGCGAAAAGGTATATTATAATTCATCTTTCGGTGAATAATTTTTAGGAGGATTCGGTCTTTTTATGCTTGAAATCGGCGCAGTTTTAGAAGGTAAAATAACAGGTCTTACAGCTTTCGGTGCTTTTGTCAGTCTTCCCGACGGTAAAAGCGGTATGGTACATATTTCAGAGGTATCAAATAATTTCGTTAAGGACATTAAGGATTTCCTTAAGGAGGGTCAGACCGTAAAGGTTAAGGTAGTAGGTATTTCCGAGGAGGGTAAAATCAGCCTTTCCATCAGAAAAGCCGAGGATGCTCCTAAAAGAGAAGGCACCCGTCCTCCCCGTAAAAACGACAGACCTGCACGCGCTAATGTATGGCAGGGACAGCCGAAGCAGAATAACGACTATATGTCCTTCGAGGATATGATGGCACGCTTCAAGCAGGTCAGCGACGAAAAAATGACCGACCTTAAAAGAAATTCCGACTCAAAGCACGGAGGCGGCTATTCCCGCAGAGGCTCCGGCAGAAACTGAACATCAGGCTACCGATTAAATTCGGTAGCTTTTTTAGACTTCGTAACATTTTGTTAACAATTAAACTAAACGGATTTTAAAGTTTGCATCACCGTGATGCTTTTCTGACAAAGTGTAACATCTTTTGGCGATTTCTCATTGACTTTTGAATTATTATTTGGTATCATTATGGAGTTAAATAAAATGGGAAGGAGGGTGTATTAATGAAAAAATTCACACCCGAAAAGTATTACGATCTTATCCCATCACAGCAGACAATGTATCTTATGGTTAAGTACAGCTTCAGTAAACAGCTTACCCAGATACCTACATCCTTTGCCGTTGATATGGATATGGATTTTGATATTCTTACAAAGGCACTCAACATCGAATTTGAAAGGAACGATTCACTTCGTCTCAGATTTGCAAAGGTGGACAAGGAAATCAAGCAGTATTTCCTGCCTTCTTTTAAAATGAGCAAGGTACCCTATAAGTATTTCCGCAGTCAGAAGGAGCAGGATGAGTTCATCGGTGCGGATGCACAGAAACCGGTCTATTTCCTTAAGGATGAATGCTTCAGAATTTATTTCTTTAAAAATGCAAACGGAACAAACGGAATTTACTTTAATGTAAGCCATCTTAATATGGATGCCCTGGGCTCTATGATTTTCTATATGGACCTTATTTCCGTTTACAGACATCTTCGTTACGGCACAGAAATGCCGAAGCCCCTGGATTCTTATGAGGAGTACATAAAAGAAGAGCTCGTAAGAATTAAAAACGAAAAGAAAATGAAAAAGCACGAGGCTTTCTACAGAGAGTACTTCGCTAAAGGCGGAGAGCCCTTCTATGCAGGTGTTCACGGCCCTGCCTTCCTCGAAAAGATGAGAAAGAAGAAAAAGGATCCTAATCTTCGCGTACCTGCAGCCTATAATCCCATTTACGATAAGTGTAATATGATCAGTAACCATATTTCCACCGAGGATGCGGCCAAAATACTCGATTTCTGTATCACAAACAGCATCGCACCCGAAAGCCTCTTTATGTTCGGACTTCGCTGTCACGCATCAGCCATTAACTACCGTACCGAGGATGTATTTATGATGGCTACCTGCTCGAAGCGCTCCACCATAAAAGAAAAGAATATGAGCGGCTGTCTGGCTCAGCCTGTTCAGGTCCGTACCATCATCAGCGAGGATAAAACCTTCCGTCAGGGCGTAGACGAGTACACCTATGTCAGAACCCAGCTTTACCGTCATTCCGAGTATCCCTACATCACCGCCCGTGATTTGTCCAGAGACATGTTTAATTACGGTCTTATCCAGGGTCCTGCCTGTCTGATGTTCTCGTGGATTCCCGTTCCCTTCGATTTAGGCGACCACGGTCTTCAGCTTGATTTCAGAACCTATGACCTGGGCAGATATTTCACACCTCTTTATGTTATCTGCTCCACAGACCCCCGCGATAAGGGCTTCAATCTTAACTATATGTACCGTACGAAGCTTTCAAATAAAGAGCAGATTCAGGCACTCCACGAGAATGCAATCAAGGTTATCCTGACAGGTATCGAAAATCCCGACATCACCGTCGGTGAGCTTCTTGATATGTGTCTTGAGCAATAAATACTACTATAGCAAAAGAAACAGAAAACTTTAAGGAGACTAACAAATGACAATTCAGCACTCAAAGAAAGAAAAGAAAGAAATTGCCAGATTAAGAACAAAGCTTCATAATATGGGTCCCTGCTCCACAATCAAGGAAATGTTCGTAAGAAGCGAAGCCTTCGGAGACAGAGTAGCCGTAGTGGAAAAAATCAAAAGACAGGATGTCTGCTACACAGTAAAGGAATTTCACGACAGGGTAAGATATGTAGGTACCGCTCTTTATGAGATGGGACTTGGCGGAAAGCACATCGCTATCGTCAGTGAAAACTCCTATAGCTATATCGTTATGTTTTATGCCATCGTATGCGGCGGCGGTGTAGCTGTTCCCATCGATAAGGAGCTGTCAGACAAGGACATCAGTATGCTTATTTCAAAGGGCGACGCTGTAGCACTCTGTCACAGTAAAAACTATAAGGAAACCGCCAAGCTTCATATGCAGCAGGATGACCGCTGTGAGTATTGCTTTAATATGACTCCCGGTGCCAAATCCGACGGCGACAAATTCCTCACTGTTGATGAGCTGGCCGAAATGGGTAAAAAGCTCGTCGAGGCAGGCGACAGACGCTTCATCGATAAGGAGATTACTGGTGATATGCTCGCTGCCATCGTATTCACATCGGGTACCACAGGCACAAATAAGGGCGTTATGCTCACTCACTTTAACTTCTCATCGAATGTTGACGGTCTTTTAGAGTTCCTCGGACCCGAGCAGTCCACTATGTCCATCCTTCCCATGAACCACGTTTATGAGCTTTCCTGCAGTATCCTCACCGCTATTTATATGTACGGTGTTATCTACATAAACGACAGCCTTAAAAATATTCTCCCGAACATCAATGACTTCAAGCCTACTGCTATGGCAGTCGTTCCTCTCGTTCTCGAGGCTATTTATAACGGCATCTGGGCAAAGGCTGAAGCAAGCGGTAAGGCTGATGTTATGAAAAAGGCCATCAAGGTAAGCAATAAGCTTCTCAAGGTCGGCATCGACATCCGTCCCATCGTCTTTAAGCAGATCAAGGAAAACTTCGGCGGCCAGTTCCCCACTATGTCCTGCGGCGGTGCTCCTGCCAGAGCAGACCACATCAAAAACCTTTCAGAGCTCGGCTTTAACATCATCTCCGGTTATGGTATGACCGAGGCATCACCGACCATTACTCTCCATAAAAACGGTATAGAAAAGCCTCTGTGCGCAGGCCGTGCCTTCCCCAGAGCACAGTTCAGAATCGATAACCCCGACGAGGAGGGTATCGGCGAAATCCAGGTCAAGGGTGACAATGTCACTCAGGGCTATTATAAGGACGAGGAAGCTACGAAGGCATCCTTTACCGAGGACGGCTGGTTTAAAACAGGCGACTACGGAAGAGTGGACGAGGACGGAGAGCTTTACATTACCGGCAGGAAAAAATTCCTCATCATTCTTCCTAACGGCGAAAACATCTTCCCCGAAACCGTAGAAGGTAACATTATGGAGAACCTTCTTTATGCTGTGGAGGTTGTGGCATTCGAGGAAAAGGTAGAGATTCTCGGCAGAGAAAATGTGGTTATGTCTGCTGCGGTTTATGTGGATAAAAATAAGCTCAAGGGTATGACCGACGAGGAAATCATCGAAAAGACCAAGGCTGATGTAGCCGCATCAAACAAGGGTCAGCCCGCTTACAGAAAGGTACAGAATGTCTATGTATCCTTCGAGGAATTTGAAAAGAATTCTACCAGAAAGGTTATCAGACAAAAAGTTATCGATAAATATACAAAAACTATTGCAAAATAATGTTCTTTGGTATATTATATAATGGAAATTTAATCCGAAGGAGGTCAAAATAATGCTTGACAGAATCAGAGAGGTTATCTGCCGTTATGTTTCCATCGACCCCGAAAAGCTTACGGAGGATACAAACATCAGAAGTGAGCTCGGCCTTAATTCGCTTGAGCTTATCAATATTGCAGTAGCTATCGAGGATGAGTTTGATGTAGAAATTCCTGACCGCGAGGTTGGTAATCTCGAAACTCTCGGCGATGCTATCAGAATAATCGAAAAGTATATGGAAGACTGATAAAGAAGGTACTGTCGCATTAAGCGCAGACCAAAAAGCAAAACAAAAAACAGATGTGTTTAAGTTACTTCTGACTTTAAAAACACATCTGTTTTAATTGTTATACGGGAAAAATATGGTGTTGCAAAAAAAATATTTACTTTTTTAGATGTTTTTCGCCCACTCGGAGTATAATCGTACGCCTTCGGGACGAAGAAAATGTCTTCTGTATCTTACTGCACAGCCTCTTTTATAGGGCGAGCCTTTTTTTGCAATGTCCTATTCTTGCCTTTTTTATTTTCCTGTGATATAATTAAAAAGATGTGCTTATGAAAGGAGAACAGCTATGTTTAATCTTGCCCCCGATGAAAAAATCGAGCCTTTAGGTAATAATATGGAGATAGTAGTCTCTTCCTCCCATACCTTCGGTACAGATGCCATTCTCCTTGCAAGCTTTGCTTCGATTAAAAGAAAAGACCTTGCCTGTGATATGGGGACGGGCTGCGGAATAATCCCTGTTATCTGGTGTAAGGGCCGGACAAATAAAATTTACGCTCTCGACATTCAGCCCAAAGCAATAGAGCAGGTGAAAAAAACGCTTCTTCATAACGGTCTCGGTGAAAGAATAGTGCCCGTGAACTGTGACCTTCGCTCTCTGAAGGGAGTTATGGGGGAGGGTGTGTTCGACCTCGTTACGATGAATCCGCCCTATAAGCCTGTAGGCACGGGAATCGAAAGCGTCAGTGAGGCGGAAAGAATCGCCCGTCACGAGGTAACCTGTACGGTTGATGATGCTGTGACGGCGGCTTCGGGAATGCTGAAATACGGAGGTCGCTTCTGTATGTGCCATCGGCCCGAAAGACTCTGCGACATTATCGTAAGCATGAGACGCGGCGGCGTAGAGGTAAAAAAAATCCGCTTTGTAAAGCAGACCGAGGGCAAAGCACCGTGGCTTATTCTCGTGGAAGGAAAAAAGGGCGGTAAAAGCGGTGTGACCGTAATGCCTGATCTGATAATGAAAAACAGGGACGGAACGAACACGGATGAATTCAGAAGTATGTTCGGTGATTATATGGACGGACATCAATAAGGCGGTGAAAAAATGAGTATGCTTTATGTAGTAGGAACTCCTATAGGAAATTTAGGTGATATTTCTCCCCGCGCACTCGAAACTCTGGAAAAGGTTGACTTTATAGCTGCCGAGGATACGAGAGTGAGCCTTAAGCTTTTAAATCATTTCGGTATCAGAAAGCCGATGATAAGCTATTTCGAGCATAACCGCAGAGAAAAGGGAGAGATTATCGTCGGTCGCATTCTCGACGGTGAGACCTGCGCCATCATAACCGATGCGGGTATGCCCGCTGTTTCTGACCCCGGTGAGGACCTCGTTGCCCTCTGTCACGAAAGGGGAGTAAAGGTCAGCGTGGTACCGGGTCCCTCTGCCTTTGTGGCCGCACTGGCTCTTTCGGGAATGAATGTGGGCAGATTTACCTTTGAAGGCTTTTTGAGTATGAATAAGCAGAGTCGCAGGGAGCATCTTGCCTCGGTACGCGACGAAAAAAGAACGATGATTTTTTACGAGGCTCCCCACAAGCTTGCCGCTACTCTGAAGGATTTATATGAAACATTAGGCGACAGAGAAATTACTATAGTCAGAGAAATCACGAAAATTCACGAAGAGGTTATCAAGACAAATCTTGCCGAGGTCTCTGAAAAATATGCCGACAACCCTCTTAAGGGAGAAATCGTTCTCGTTATCGCGGGTAAAAAAGAGGAGGAAAGCGAGATAACACTCGGTGACGCTCTCATTCTCGCCCGTAAATTAATGGAGGAGGGGATGGGCGCTTCTATGGCGGCAAAGCAGGCTGCCAAGGAAACAGGCCTTAAAAAGGGAGATATTTATAAAGCACTGCAGTAATGCTGAAAGGATGTAAGAAATGAAGGAATGGTTATCACAGCACGGCTATCTGCTCTTTGTTTTTGCGGGTGTCTGCATCGTAGCGGCGGTTATTTTTTACTTCGCCG
Source organism: Acutalibacteraceae bacterium (assembly GCA_045588555.1). Taxonomy (GTDB): domain Bacteria; phylum Bacillota; class Clostridia; order Oscillospirales; family Acutalibacteraceae; genus UBA6857. Next base: position 44,632 of record JAZNEL010000040.1, read on the forward strand.
TCAGAGCCTATTCGAAGCATAATGCTCTTTACAGGGCACAGGAGGCTGAAATGCGCCGCCTTCTCGCTCTTAAGGAAAGGTATATGAATTTTACCGAGGAAACTCTTTCCTCGGCAGACGAGGGGGAAATGCTCGAGGGCGTGGCTCTCTCTTATCAGCTCAGACTGCAGAAGGAGGAAAATCCGGAGGAAGCCTTTTCTCTTATGAGTGAGGAAAAGCAGAATATTTATGTTCTGGATGTTTTCTGTGCCGATGGCGATGCGAAAATCTTCTTTTCCGAAAACGGTAAAATCGTAAAGGAGAGAATCCTTCCTGCTCTCGAAATGATAAATATGGGAGAATTCGCTCTGAAGCTTAAGGAAATTTACGGTATGTACGATGAGAAAAACGAAGAAATTTCCTTTAATGAAAATAAAATCGCGGAAATGAATGAATATATCAAAACAGAGGATATTTTAACAAAAATTAAAGCAGAGGGTGCAAAATATATAAAAAATAACTTTTCCGGAGTGAAAAATTAACACTTTGTTGAATTGACTTTTTCTTTCTTTAATAGTATAATTAATTGATTTATTTTATTCTTTAGGAGGCGTCAGAGTTGCGCAAAATTGCTGTTATCTTTTTAGCTCTTGCTCTTATAATGACTGTCGCTGTTGCCTGTGATAAGGGCGGTGACGAGGTCACTACTACAGCACCCATAGCCACACAGTACATTCCCTCTACCGAGCCTACCACCACACAGCCGTCTACTAACGATTCGGCCTATGTTCTTACTACCCAGACAGGACAGACAGCTCCCTGGGTTTCCACTACCAGATTTGAATTCAGCGATGTAACCGGCTCCACGGATAATCTTACCAATATTCCTACACAGAATACAGGCTCCTCCGACTATGACATTTCCTTTAATGTCAGCGAAATTCAGAAGCCTAATGTAAATACCTCTGCGGCTCCCACCACTACTACACAGAAGCCCTCGGGCACTACAAAGGGAGACACAACCACACAGCCCGATAAAACTGCCGAGCCCGTTTCTCTCATCGTTAACTCCTACGGCTACGGTAACGGTGTGATTTATGTAGAGATTGACCCCTCGAACTGGGACGGTAATTTTGCCGCAGCCAGTCAGAACATTACCCTTAAGGTAAACGGAACAGCTCTTGCCACATCGGGTACCTGTTCGGTTCCGTCGAAAAAGACAGGCAGTATCTACGAAATTAAAATCACAGTTCCCGAGCAGTCTGTAAATTCGGGTGATGAAATTTCCTTCACCATCCCCACCGGTATAGTGAAAACGCAGTCCGGCTCACAGTATAATCTGAGCTACAGCTCATCCGTTACGGTTTAATAAAGCATTCACCGCATTGTCTGTGTGACTTTGCGGTGCTTTTGTTTATATCCGGCCTTTCCGTCAATAATAAAAGGGGAGTGATGCTATGATTTCTCTTTTTCGTCTGAAGGGCAGAGCGCTTCAGTTAGACAATACCCTTATTATGACACTTACCTTTTTCACGGGTCTTACACTGCTGCTTTCGGTTAATTTTCTGCCGGTCTTATATGAAAGCTTCATAACGGTGCTTTTTAGTTTTGAACGGGATTTATTTTACGGTATAGTGAATTTTTCCTTTGCCTGTATATTTCTGCTGACTGCCTTCGGTTTTTATTCCTCGGTGCGCCTGGGGACGAAAAGATACCTTTTAAAAAAGGCACAGAAGAAAAAGCCGTCGTCCCGTGACATCTTTTTTTATTTCACGGGCAAAAAATACTTTTCGGCCTTCTTTTATTCTCTGAAAGCATCTGCGGTAAGGCTCCTGCTTTTTCTTTTCTGCTTTTCGCCTTCGCTTATCTGCTTTCTTACCGTGAAGCATTTTTCTCATCAGGGTGTTTCCGCTCTGGTCTGTCTTTCTCTCACCGTGACGGCGCTGTGCCTGCTTTTAAACGGGGGAGTGTTTTATTCTCTTATTTATTCCTCCTTTTTTCTCTGCGACTATTATTTCGTCGCCGGCTTATATGTGTCCTTCCTTCATCTGATTTCCTGCTCACAGAGAGATATGCGGAAAAAGAGCACTCTGCTGACGAGGCTGAAGCTAAGCTTTACGGGATGGTTTCTTCTCTGCGCTTTACTTCTGCCCATTCCTTATGTGTGGGGCTATTATAATCAGTCACTTGCCGTAGCGGCGGCTGAATTTATGAAAGAAAAAGAAGGCTGACTATTTACAAATGTCCTCACTTTTGATATGATGTTATATATCAAAAAACGAAGTGAGGGTTACCTATGGCAAAATATGATATATTCGTGCCTCTTTTCTCCTGGCTTATCGGCGGGTCAAGAATAGGAGGAAGCTATAACATTTACTGTGCCTCCCGCGGTACTGACGGTGAAAAGGGCTGTATGGGCAGAGATATTTTTAATTACCGTATCTGGATAGAAAAGCTCGATGAGCAGGAAATCCTTAAAGCAGCTGTTTATTACGGCCTTAAAAGCTATGAAAATCAGAACGAGGACGACATTACCGTAAAGATTTTCGATTTCGAAGAGGAGAGTCTTGACGAAATAAAAAAATGGCTAGAGGAAATGGCGGAAGGCTTTTTCTCTTAAGCGGTGACGAGGGCGACGGCGACCCCGCGTGAGGCTTCACAGCCCGGCGAAGGGATGCCTCTGCTCTCTTTTTATTTTTGTATTTATTTAAAAAACTTTTTTCGAGAAAAGAGAAGTAAAACAGAGTAAATCAGAGAAAATCGGAGGTTTTCAAATAATCCGCCAATTCCGTGCCCGAATTTTGCTGAAAAGAGAGAAAAAAATGTTGACATTTGCGAAAAAATGTTTTATATTGTGTCTTATACAGAATATGTTATTTATTCTGGGGTAATGTGGAGTTTTCTCCGCATATTTTCAGCGCATTTATAGGGAAAGGGGTTTAATAATGATGGAAGATAATGTAATTATCAAACTTCAGAATATTTCCAAAAAATTTGAAGATGATGTTATTCTCGATAACATCAGTCTGTCTATAAAAGACAAAGAATTTATGACCTTCCTCGGTCCGTCGGGCTGCGGTAAAACCACTACCTTAAGGATAATCGCAGGCTTTCTGGAGTCTGACAGCGGTCAGGTGCTTTTCGAGGGCAAGGATATAAATAACCTTCCTCCTCACAAAAGACAGGTTAACACTATTTTTCAGAGATACGCTCTTTTTCCCCATCTGAATGTTTACGATAACATAGCCTTCGGTCTTCGCATAAAGAAGATGAAGGAAAAGGACATCAGTAAAAAGGTTCACGAAATGCTCGAGCTGGTAAATCTTAAGGGCTTTCAGAAAAGGAATATCGCTTCTCTTTCCGGCGGTCAGCAGCAGAGAGTTGCCATCGCCCGTGCTTTAGCCGTAGAGCCGAGAGTTTTACTTCTCGACGAGCCTCTGGGCGCTTTGGACCTTAAGCTGCGTAAGGATATGCAGGTGGAGCTTAAAAGCATCCAGAAAAGAATGGGCATCACCTTTATTTATGTTACCCACGACCAGCAGGAGGCTCTTTCCATGAGTGATACCATCGTGGTAATGAACGGCGGTAAAATTCAGCAGATAGGCACTCCCATCGACATTTACAATGAGCCGAAGAATGCCTTTGTAGCCGATTTCATCGGTGAAAGTAATATTCTTGACGGTGTTATGCTTAATGACTTCAAGGCTAAATTCTCCGGTGCTGTTTTCCAGTGCCTTGATAAGGGCTTTGCCGTAAATGAGTCCGTTGACATCGTCGTCCGACCCGAGGATGTGGATGTGGTTCCCGTAGAGGAGGGCACCATCAGCGGTGTCATCACCTCGAATACCTTTAAGGGCGTACATTTCGAAATGATCGTCGACATCGATAATTTCAAATGGATGATTCAGACCACGGACTACTATCCCGTAGGCACCCGTATCGGTATTCAGATCGAGCCGGATGCCATCCACGTAATGAAAAAGAGTGAATATTCGGGTATGTACGGTGACTACAGCTCTTTCAGTGATGAAATAGAGCATCTTTCCGACATTACAGAAGAGGAGGAGTGATAAATGGCAAAAACCTCTCTTACGAAAAAGCTTATCGCTTCACCCTATCTCGTATGGGCAGGAATATTCATTATCGTACCGCTCGTAATAGTAGTTTATTATTCCTTTTTTGATGCAAACGGCAGCTTCACTCTCGAGTATGTAAGTGAAATGGGCAAATACAAGGATGTTATGCTTAATTCCATCTGGCTTGGCTTTATCGCTACGATCATCAGCCTCGTTTTAGCCTATCCGCTGGCGTACATTATGGCTCGTAGCACAGCCAATGTGCAGAGAACGATGATGATGCTCGTTATGCTTCCTATGTGGATGAATCTGCTCATCAGAACCTATTCGATGATGATTCTTATGCAGGACACGGGTATTATAAACTCCTTCCTGGAAAAAATAGGTCTTGACCCCGTCCATATGATCAATACACAGGGCGCAGTAGTGCTCGGTATGGTATATAACTATATTCCCTATATGATTCTGCCGCTTTATTCCATAATGGCTAAAATGGATCATAATTTAATCGAGGCCGCAGAGGATTTAGGCGCGAATAAGCTCACTGTTTTTAAAAACATCATTCTTCCCTTGAGCCTCCCGGGTATCGCCTCGGGCTTTACGATGGTATTCGTGCCCTCTGTTTCCACCTTCTACATTTCAAAAAAGCTCGGCGGAAACACCTTCTCTCTCATCGGCGATGTCATCGAGATGCAGTTTAAAAGTGCAAACAACTATAATTTAGGTGCTTCACTTTCTCTGGTGCTTATGGTGCTTATCATCATCTGTATGATGGTTATGAACCGCTTCACCGGTGAAGACGACGACGGAGGTGTGCTTATATGAGAATGAAAATGTCACCTCTCTCGAAGCTTTATGTGGCCTTTATAATGATACTTCTCTATGCTCCCATCGTTGTAATGATCTTCTTTTCCTTCAATGACTCTGCAAGCACGAGCGTTATCACCGGCTTCTCTCTTCGCTGGTATAAGTCCCTTCTTTATGACCAGGCTACCATCACCGCCTTGAGAAACACTCTGATTTTAGCTGTCAGCTCCTCACTTTTTGCCACGGTGATGGGTACTGCGGCGGCTGTGGGCATCAATGCCTTTAAAAATAAGCACATAAAAAAGGCTACCATGGGCGTAACCAATATCCCGATGATGAATCCTGAAATCGTCACGGGTATTTCGATGATGCTTCTTTTCATCATCTGCGCTAATCTGGTCGGTGTCACTGATGCTCTCGGCTTCGGTACGATGCTTATAGCTCACATTACCTTTAACCTGCCTTATGTTATCCTTTCCGTGCTGCCGAAGCTCCGTCAGCTCGACCGCTTCCTTCCCGAGGCTGCGATGGATTTGGGCTGTACACCTCTGCAGGCTTTCTTTAAGGTAATTCTTCCCTCCATTTCCACGGGAATTTTTTCGGGACTGATGATGTCCTTTACTCTGTCTCTTGACGACTTCGTTATTTCCTACTTTACGCAGGGACCGTCCTTCGAGACTCTGCCCATCCGTATTTTCTCGATGACGAAAAAGAGAGTAACACCCGATATGTACGCTCTTTCCACACTTATCTTCGTGGCGATACTTTTCCTGCTCATTCTGCTCAATGTTTCGCAGGTGCGCGGAGAGAAAAAGATGCGCAATAAGCTCGACAAGGGGGTAAAAAGATGAAAAAGCTTTTACTTCTTTCTCTTGCTCTGGGATGCTTTCTCGTGATGTCCGTTTTCGGTGCCTCCGCGTACGAAAAGGAAGAATGGTATAAGGGGCTCGAGGGTACCGCCATTAATGTTTTTAACTGGGGCGAATACATTTCCGACAGCTACGAAAACGGTATGCTTGATGTTAATGCCGAATTTGAGAAGCTTACGGGTATCAAGGTTAACTATGTAACCTATGAAAGCAACGAGGATATGTACCCGAAAATCAAAAACGGCGGCGCAAGCTACGACATCGTCATTCCCTCGGATTATATGATTCAGCGAATGATAGCCGAGGATATGCTTCTCGAAATCGATACGGATAAGCTTCCTAATTATCATTATGTTTCGGAAGAATATAAAAATATGTACTACGACCCCGATAATGCCTATTCCGTTCCCTATAATGTGGGTATGGTCGGCCTTATCTATAACACGAAGCTGGTCGAGGAAAAGCCCGACAGCTGGACGGCGCTCTGGGATGAAAGATATGCGGGTAAAATCCTTATGATAGATAATCCGCGTGATGCCTTTGCCATTCCGCAGAAAATACTCGGCTACTCCCTTAATTCCACCGACGAAAAGGAGCTTTCCGATGTAGCACAGATGCTCATCGACCAAAAGCCTCTCCTACAGGGCTATGTTATGGACGAGATTTATAACAAGATGGAAAGCGGTGAAGCCGCACTCGTTCCCTATTATGTAGGCGACTTCGTGTGTATGAAGGATGTTAACCCGGATCTGGACTTCGTTTATCCGAAGGAGGGCGTGAACATCTTCGTCGATGCGGTCTGCATCCCTAAATGTGCCCAGAATTACGAAGGCGCTATGATGTACATTAATTTTCTTCTTGACCCTGAAATCGGAGTGAATAATGCTCTTTACATCGGCTATGCCACACCTAACACGGGCGTTATGGAGCATCCCGATTATGCAGAGATGAAAAATAACGAGTATCTTTATCCCTCGGAGGAAAATATGCCCGATGTGGAATATTTCCGTAATCTTCCCCAGGAAACTCTCGATATGTTTTCTTCGCTCTGGAACGAAATTAAAATTCACGGCACCGATAATACCCACATTTATCTCGGCTTTGCGGCCGTAGGTGCCACAGCACTGTTTTTCATCGTAAAGAAGGCAGTAACCAGAAAGAAAAGGGAATACTGGTATAATTTCCCCGAGGCTTAAGAAAGCACAACTGTAAAATAATCAAATCAGTATGAAAAAAACCATTGTAAAGGCTGAAAGCATCAGCTCTTACAATGGTTTTAAATTTTTAATCTGTTTTTTACTCTATCATTTCTCTGAACTGCTCCTCGCTGATAACCGTTACACCCAGGTCGTTAGCCTTTTTAAGCTTACTGCCTGCATCCTCACCGGCTAAAACATAGGAGGTCTTTTTCGAAACGGAGGAGGAGGCCTTGCCGCCGAAGCTTTCGATGATTTTCGTGGCCTCGCTCCGTGTGTAAAGAGAGAGGGTACCAGTCAGCACGAAGGTCTTACCCTCGAAGCGCATATCCACGATTTCCTTCTGACTTTCCATGTTCACACCGAGCTCCTTCAGCCTTCCGATAAGGTCACGGCTTTCCTGATGTGAGAAGAAGTCAGTAACGCTTTCCGCCATAATCTGACCGAAGCCCTCGATGGAGGCGATTTCCTCCGTGGAGGCCGATATGAGATTATCCATTGTGACGAAGCGGTCTGCCAGCAGCTTACCTGCCTTCTGACCGATGTGTCTTATGCCGAGAGCGTAAATGAGCTTTGAAAGGTCGTTGCCCTTTGACTTTTCAGCCGCATCGATGAGATTCTGCGCACTCTTTTCACCCATGCGCTCTATTTTCGCTATGTCATCCTTACAGAGAGTGTAAATGTCAGCGGCGGTTTTAATGAGGCCCTCCTTTACGAGAGCTTCGAGCACGGCAGTGCCAAGACCCTCTATATCCATAGCATCCCTCGAGCAGAAGTGGATAAGATTTCGCAAAAGCTGATTAGGACAGTCGGGGTTACAGCAGCGCAGAGCCGCCTCGCCCTCCTCTCTCGTTACCTTGCCGCCACAGGAGGGGCAAACATCGGGAATACGGTAGGGGACAGCGTTTTCACCGTGACTTACCACGGAAAGCACCTCGGGGATAATATCGCCCGCCTTACGGACGACTACGACGTCACCAAGCATTATATCTCTCTGTCTTATAAAATCAAGATTATGCAGAGTCGCTCTGCTCACCGTTGTTCCCGCAAGCCTTACGGGGGTAAGAACTGCATTTGGAGTAAGCACTCCCGTACGTCCGACCGCGATCGTTATATCCTCAAGAATTGTCTCCTTTTCCTCGGGTGGGAATTTATACGCCACAGCCCATTTTGGGGTGCTCGTTCCCTCTCCGATCCGCTGCCTGTCGGAAAGCGAATCTATTTTTATAACT
>JAZNEL010000041.1:0-89424 GCA_045588555.1 Acutalibacteraceae bacterium
TCCAATCTCTGACACTGTGTATACTAACAGTCGTACGGCTGTTAACTGGTTCAGAGGCTCCCGCTGCCGGTGGCAGATGAAGGGAGCCTCTGAACAGGAAAAAACAAGGAGCGATATGAGCGCTCCAAGCGAAATAGCGCGGCAATGTTTTTGACCGACAATCTCTTGATGTTATTGAGCTCTTGGGGGCGACGTTTGCTAAAACTTGCTAGCCGTGGCAGAAAAAGTAACCGCAAGTCGTGGGTGTCACAGGTAGGTAGGAGCGGTAGTGAATGAAGCTCCGGTGGAGCTTCAGAGCCGCGAATGACCGAAGCGCGCAGGTCGCGCTAGAGTCGAGTCCTGTTTTGGCATTTCTGCTTTTACTGAAAAACGAAGCAACAGGAAAAAGGAAATATGTTTTGTGTTCATTACATATAGCTTTTTTAGCCATAAGCTTTGTATGTATAGGGGCTTTGTTTGAATACTCGTTTTAATGCAAGGATTCATAATCGTTGTGAAATATGCACTTTTTTGCAGACTAAAACGGGCGAAGGGTTTTTGTGCTGTGTTGAGTAAATCATAGCTTCGTGTTTTGATCGGTTATAGACTAGAAGCTTACGGTGAGGTGTTGTTGTGAAAAAAACTATGTTTTTTGAAAATGCAAAATTGCTTGCTGATAAATTCGGAATCGTTCCGTTAATGTACGGCTCTGTAGGTCTCGAATACATAACCGATGAAAGCCTGAACTCTGACGATATTGATATTCTGATACCGAATGTTTTACTGTGAAAATCAGAAAACCGCTCTGTTCATTCGATGAATGTACGGAGCGGCTTTGATTATTAAAATTATTTCCACAGCGGGGTGGGATAAATGCCTTGATCGGCCTTTTTCTTGAGAGCAGCTGTAACTGACGCCTTATCCTCCTTATAGGTCACACCGTACCATTTCTCGGGTGTGGTGAGAGCCGTTACTTTTGCCTTGCCTTCTTTTACGAGGTCGTCAACTACATAGGGAATGTAAAACTCACACTTGAGCGGATTGTCGGCATTCTTTTTAAGAAAATCGGCGAAGCGGTTTTCGATTTCCGTAATGATTTCGGGAGTGAAGCCCCAAAGATTCATAGAAACGGGTGTGCCCGCAGGAATTTCTTCCCAGCTTTGTTCATCCTCGGTGAACATTATCTTGCCGTCACGGCGCATAATTTTCGTTCTTTCCACGATGTTTGTCATATAGCCGTTTTCGATTTTACATACACCGCGTGCCACATGGCCGTTTTCGGTGAGAGTGTTTTCGATTCTGAAGCCTACCATCGAGAAGTCGTAAACCCCGGTGTCTTCCTTTTCCTTAGTAAGCTCGTCATAAATTACCTTAAAGGTCTCTACTCCGTAATAGTCGTCGGCATTTATAACTGCGAAGGGTCCGTCGATAACCTCCTTACAGGAGTAGATGGCGTGAGCTGTGCCCCAGGGCTTGGTTCTGCCTTCGGGAACGGTGAAGCCTTCGGGAAGAGCGGAAAGCTCCTGAAAAGCATAGGCTACCTTTATTTTTTCGTCGTAGCGGCCATCGGTGATTTTACGGAAATCCTCTTCGATTTCCTTTTTTATTAAAAAGACTACCTTATCAAATCCGGCACGGACAGCATCGTAAACGGAGTAGTCAAGAATAATTTCTCCGCAGGGGCCCACAGGCTCGATCTGCTTGAGTCCGCCGAAGCGGCTGCCCATACCTGCCGCCATAATTACGAGAGTTGCGTTTTTACTCATTTTAATCTTCTCCTTACATTTTGTTATTGAGAGACTTTACTTTTTTTATTTTACCACTATACCGAAGAAATATCAAGAGGTAAAAATCCTGTTTATTTTGTCGTATTTTGTTGACAGGTGAAAGAGATACCTATTATAATTAAAGGGAGGAAAGGCAGGTAATGAAAATGAAAGGATTTGTAAAGCTTCTGACAGTGTTTATGCTCGTTTCGGTCGGTGCCGTTATGCTTTCGGGAATGTCCTCGGCACAGGGGAAATTAGAGCTTAAGCTCGAGAATAAGGAACAGGGAATTTCTCTCGAATGGAACGGAAGTAAAAAGAAAACCTACTGTGTTTATAAACGGTCGGGCAAGGGTAAATTCACCGTAATCGGACAGATAAAGGGTAAAAAATACACGGACAAAAATGTAAAAAGCGGACAGTCCTATACATATTGCGTTAAGCTTAAGGAAAACAAAAGCGTCAAAAGTGACCGCGAGACGAAGACATATCTTGCTCCGCCGACGATGAAAAAGTCTGCGGTAAGTGACGGGGGAGTGACCGTCCGATGGAATAGCACGGAGGGCGCACAGGCATATAATATTTACCGCAAAAAGGACGGCGGAAAGGCGAAAAAGCTCGGCCGTACGGAGAAAAGCTCCTTCAGAGATACTACGGCGGTCAAGGGAGTAGCATACACATATACGGTTAAAGCGGTCAAGGGAAAGACTGTCAGCGCGGGGGCAAAGGTAAAAGCAGGTATTCTTAACGCACCGAAGCTCGTCTCCCTTAAAAAGAGCACGGAAGGACTTGTTCTCAAATGGAAGAAAAATTCCGAGGCGGAAAGTTACCTTGTTTACAGAAAAGCCGGAGAGTCGGGCAAATGGAAAAAGCTTAAAAAGCTCTCTGCCGCAGAGCTTTCCTACGAGGATAAAACGGCAAGAGACGGAGAAAGATATTCTTATTTCGTCAAGGCTGTGTCGGGCGACAGTGTAAGTCTTTACGAGGGTAAAAGTCTTAACGGACTGTGCATAAAGGCTCCCGAAAAGTTCTCGCTGAAAAAGGACGGAAAAAAGATAAAGCTGAAATGGAACAAAAAATCGGGCGCGGTAAAGTACGAGGTTTACAAAAAAACTAACGACGGAAAATGGAAAAAGCTGAAAGAAACGAAGAAGACTTCCTATACCGATAAAATAAAAAGCACGAAGGATTTTCTGTCCTATAAGGTAAGAGCGGTAATGAAATCGGACAAAAGCGCCTTTTCTTCCGTGGTGTCAAACAGGGACACGGACCCGACGAAGCCTATGGTGGCTCTGACCTATGATGACGGACCTCACCCGGTAAACACCCACAGAATACTGGACACTCTCGAAAAGCACGGAGCAAGAGCGACCTTCTTTGTCGTTGGCTCGAGAATAACGGAGTATCCGGATTGCCTTGAAAGACAGGCGGAGCTGGGCTGTGAAATCGGAAATCACTCCTTCTCTCATGTGACATTGAGCGTAAGCTCCGATAAAACAGTCCGTGAGGAGATAGAAAAGACAGATAAGCTTATCGAAAAATATTCAGGTCAGACACCCTCGCTTTGCCGTGCTCCCGGAGGCTCTGTGGGTAAGGCTGCGAAGCTTCTCGACCGACCCTTTATTCACTGGTCCGTGGATACTCTGGACTGGCAGAGTCGCTCGAGCTCAAAGGTGGTCTCAAACATAAAGCAAAATGTTCGTGACGGCTCCATAATACTTATGCACGACCTTTACGGCTCCACGGCGGATGCATCGGAAATCATCATACCGTGGCTTATTTCCGAGGGGTATCAGCTCGTTACTGTATCAGAACTTTTACAGGCAAGAAAGGGCGGCGCCGAGGGCGGAAAAATTTATTACAACGGTTATGCGTAAAAATTAAAAATGATTAATTCCCACTAAACCTATTGATTTTGTGGGAATTAATTTGTATAATGTTGGCATCACAGGTGTTAAAAGATTGTTAACAATGTTTACATTTGTGCAAAAAACAGAAAAGAGGTAAGAAAAATGAAAACAAAAAAACTTTTATCAGTATTGCTGGCAGTGATGATGCTTTTCGGATGCCTTTGTGTGAGTGCTTCAGCTCTCGAAATTCATTTGCCCGATGAGCTTGGCGCAGGTGTGCCTAAATTCAGAGGTCTTGCTACGGTTTCAAGTGCGGAAATCCCTGTAGCGGCGGAGTATACGGAATTAGCCGCTGATGCAGTATTCACAGTGTACTATTCAGCAGAAAAGGAAGAAAATATTCTCGATGTTTTAAACCGTAAAGAAGTCGGAACAGTAGGCTCCGGCGATGCTTACCTCAAGGATGGTGTGGTTCATCTTAATCTGAAGGGGCTCGGCTTGTCAGATGAGGGCTATTATTACATAACTGTAGGCGGCGGATCGCTGAAGTATGAGGGCTACTACAATGTTACGGCTACAACAGAGGCTGTCCTTTATCAGTTTGCTTCTCTGGAAATCGGTGATAAGCTCGCCTGTATTTTCGATTTTATCGCAGGTATTATCACAAATCTTTTCTCAAGCGGTAAGGTTTATTAATAAGGCATAAATCAGTTACAAACTCCGGCTTCGGTCGGAGTTTTCCTTTTCTTAATCTTGACTTAAACTCTCCGATGTAATATAATATAGTATCAAACAGTGAAACACACTGAATTTATATAATGAAAAGAGGATGATTACCGTGAGTGATTATAAAATTGCCACCAAATGTATCCATTCGGGATATACACCTAAAAACGGTGAGCCCAGACAGATTCCTATCTGTCAGAGCACTACCTATAAATATGATTCCAGCGTAGAAATGGGCAAGCTTTTCGACCTGGAGGCGAGCGGTTATTTCTACACCCGTCTGCAGAATCCGACCAATGATGCCGTAGCCGCCAGAATCGCTGACCTTGAGGGCGGTGTAGCCGCTGTGCTTACATCCTCGGGTCAGGCTGCGAACTTCTTCGCTATTTTCAATATCTGTTCGGCAGGTGACCATGTGGTAGCATCCACAGCCATTTACGGCGGTACCTTTAACCTTTTCAATGTTACAATGAGAAAGCTCGGCATAGAGTTTACCTTCGTAACACCCGACTGCACGGAGGAGGAGCTCAATGCCGCCTTTAAGGAAAACACAAAGGCTGTTTTCGGTGAAACCCTTTCTAATCCCTCTCTCCAGGTACTCGACATAGAAAAATTCGCCAAGGCTGCTCACGCTCACGGTGTGCCCCTTATCGTGGATAACACCTTCCCCACACCCATCAAATGTCAGGCCTTCAGATACGGAGTAGATATTATAACCCATTCCACCACCAAATATATGGACGGTCACGCCACACAGGTGGGCGGTGTAATCGTGGACAGCGGTAATTTCGACTGGACGAGCAGTGACAAATATCCCGGTCTTACCACTCCCGACGCCTCTTATCACGGCGTTACCTACACCGAGCGCTTCGGTAAGGGCGCTTACATCACCAAGTGTGTCGTTCAGCTTATGCGCGACCTGGGCTCTATCCCCGGACCGCAGAATGCCTTCCTTTTAGGTCTCGGTCTCGAAACTCTGGCCTTAAGAATGGAAAGACACTGTGAAAACGCTCTCAAGGTAGCAAAATACCTCGAAAAGAGCGACCTCGTTTCCTGGGTATCCTATCCCGGACTCGAGAGTGATCCCCAGTATGCTTTGGCTAAAAAGTATATGCCCGACGGCACCTGCGGTGTTATCTCCTTCGGTGTAAAGGGCGGCAGAGAAGCAGCTACTAAATTTATGGATTCTCTCCGTCTGGCTTCCATCGTTACTCATGTGGCAGACAGTAAGACCTGTGTTCTTCATCCTGCTTCCACTACTCACCGTCAGCTTACCGATAAACAGCTCGAGGAGGCAGGCGTAAGAAGTGACCTTATCCGTCTTTCGGTAGGTATCGAGGATGCAGAGGACATCATCGCCGATATAGAGCAGGCACTCGTTTCTGCTACCGCTGAATAAGCAGCCCGATAAAGGCTTATTAAGCAGAGAGCTGATGCTCCGCTTAATTAATGCACACATATTATTCAGAGACGGAATTTATCCGTCCGTAAAGTCAGACAACTGAAATAAAGAGGTTAAATATGAAATTAGGTATAGTAGGCCTTCCCAATGTAGGCAAAAGTACGCTTTTTAACGCAATTACAAATGCAGGTGCACAGAGCGCTAACTATGCTTTCTGTACCATCGAGCCCAATGTGGGTGTCGTTGCCGTCCCCGACTACAGACTCGACAAATTAAAGGAAATGTATAATCCCGTTAAGTTCACCCCCGCTACCATCGAATTTGTGGATATAGCAGGTCTCGTAAGAGGAGCCTCGAAGGGCGAGGGTCTCGGTAATAAGTTCCTTTCTCATATCCGTGAGGTGGATGCTGTTATTCATGTAGTCCGTTGCTTCGAGGATGATGACATTATCCATGTAGACGGCTCTATCGATGCCAAAAGAGATATGGAAACCATTAATCTGGAGCTTATTCTTTCCGACCTTGAGATGATAGACAGACGAATTGACCGTGTATCAAAGGCGATGAAGGGCGATAAGAGTCTTGCTTCAGAGCTGGATTTTCTCAAAAGAGTGAAAGAGGCTCTTGAAAACGAACAGCCTGCCAGAAGCGTGGAGTGCTCCGACGAGGAAAAGGCTATTCTGGACAATGCCGCTCTTCTTACCTCCAAGCCCGTTATTTATGCCTGTAATATGAGTGAGGCAGATTTCGTTTCGGGCATCGATACCAATGAAAACTACAAGGCTGTCTGTGAGGTCGCCAAGGCAGAGGGCAGTGAGGTGCTTCCCATCTGTGCAGGTCTCGAGGCTGAAATTTCCTCTCTTTCAAAGGAGGATAAGGAAATGTTCCTTACGGACCTCGGTGTTGAGTCGAGCGGACTCGACCTTCTCATTCAGAGAAGCTATAATCTTTTAGGTCTTATTTCCTATCTTACCGCAGGTCAGCCCGAGGTAAGAGCCTGGACCATTAAAAAGGGTACCAAGGCACCGCAGGCTGCAGGCAAGATTCACTCGGACTTTGAGCGTGGCTTTATTCGTGCCGAGGTAGTTTCCTTCGATACTCTGATGGAGCTCGGCTCTCTCGCCGCCGCTAAAGAAAAGGGTCTGGTAAAGAGTGAGGGCAAAGAATATGTTATGAAGGACGGCGACATCGTTCACTTCCTTTTCAATGTCTGATTAATATCTGCATAAGGGCACGGAGCTTTCCGTGTCCTTTTTTGCGGGATATACAAATAAACTCTGATTTTTGTGTGTTTTGCTAATTGATAAAGTTTAAGGTACAGTGTAGTATTTAATTAAACAAGAAATACAAAATCAAGGAGATGAAAATATGAAAAATTCAGCTTATTATCGTTCAGTGGCCAGAGAGCTGATGGCAGATCGCTGGACAATCTACGGCATCGGAGCAATCCTGGTTGCACTTATTTCTGTGGCGGCTTCTATGCTTCTTGGCACCATCGCAACATTTCTGATTACAGGTGCTTTCTCTCTTTCCTTCAGCCTGATGGCTCTCGCCTTTATTAAAGGCCAGGACATAGAGCTCGGAAATATCTTTGACGGCTTTAAAAATTTCGTCAATGCGACGGTTCTATATTTGCATCAGGCGGTTGTGGTTTTTCTGTGGACGATTCTTCTGATAGTCCCGGGAATAGTGAAAAGTCTGTCCTACCATATGGTCTTTTTCATTCTCGCGGAAAATCCGGAAATGTCCTCAAAAGAGGCTATGGCAGAGTCGAAAAGCCTTATGGAAGGACACAGATGGGAGTTTTTCAAATTAGAGTTTAGCTTTATCGGCTGGGGATTGCTGTCTGTGCTGACATTAGGTATTCTTATGATTTGGGTAGCACCGTATATGAATATTGCCACAGCGGTGTTCTACACGGATCTTAAAATGGCGAAATACGGTACATCGGACCCTTATACGAAGAAGGAACCCGAGTTTTATTGTCACGGCAGTACAGATAGTGTGCCTGCTGACCTGAACACATCCGAACAGGGTGAAGACTTTGGCCAGTCCTGTTCTGCTCCGCTGCAGACGGATTTTACTGTTCCCGAAAATGATTATCCTTCACAGGATGAATAAAAAGGCCCGTCGCATTAAGCGCAGACTGAAAAGCAAAGCAAAAAACAGATGTGTTTTCGTAAGTTACTACTGACTTTTAAACACATCTGTTTTATTTGTTATATGTAATAATACGGCGTCGCAAATAATAAACATTTACTTTTTCGGACGTTTCTTTGCCTTATACCTTGTTTTCATCGAAGTCGATGACGATGTTTTCTTTAGTGGGGGTCAGCTTTGAAAGCTTGACTCCCGCCGCCTCGAACATTCTCTTTGAGGCACGGGTTGACATCGTTTCTGCATATTTGTCGGAAAGGTAAACTACCTCCTTGATGCCGCTCTGAATGATAGCCTTGGCACACTCGTTACAGGGGAAAAGCGCGACA
The DNA here is from genome assembly GCA_045588555.1 of Acutalibacteraceae bacterium. Lineage (GTDB taxonomy): Bacteria > Bacillota > Clostridia > Oscillospirales > Acutalibacteraceae > UBA6857. Next base: position 8,210 of record JAZNEL010000041.1, read on the forward strand.
TAAATGCGACAGCCCTCCAAATTGATTCCGCGGCAGTTAAGGATGGCATTCAGCTCTGCGTGGCACACATAGGGGTATTTGGTGTCGTAAGCATCTCCCGTTCTCTCCCAGGGGAAGCAGTCGTCACTGCAGCCGCTGGGGAAGCCGTTATAGCCGACGGACATAATTCGGTTTTTGTCGTTTACGATACAGGCGCCTACCTGTGTGTTGGGATCCTTGCTTCTGTAGGAGGAAAGCATAGCTATTCCCATAAAGTATTCATCCCAGGATAAGTAGTCGGTTCTTTTAGGCATAATAAAAATCCTCTTTTCTGTTATTCTTCATTTTATCCTTCCAGTCCGCGGTAGTAAAGTCCGCGGGTATATTCGCCTCTGACAGCCTTACCCTTACGGTAGGCATCGAGCACGGCCTCACAGACTTCCTTTTTTTCTTTAGTGAAATAGAAGGTTATGAAATCAAGATTTTCAATTTCGTCGAGTCTGTCACCGAGCCACAGGGGCTGTGAGTTTAAAACCTCACTCGCACCGAAATGACAGACCACGGGGAATTTCATATTCTTTCTGTCTGTGAGAAATTTATTGCTTTTACATTCACTGCAGTCGGTTCCGTTTTTCACGGGGCAGTTTCTCGTGAGCATAAGAGGAAGTCTGCCGTAGCCGATTATTCCTCTTTTTACTGTGCCGCCTATTTTAGAAAGTCTTTTTAATGTTAGCTCGGGTGACAAGGTGATTTCCTTTACACCTAAAGACTCCAGAAATTCCACGGAAAGGCTGTTGAAAACATTCACCGAAAAGCCGGTGTGAAGGGTAAAGCCGTGCTTTTCAGCCAGTGCGAGACCGTCTAAAGTGGAGCAGTAGGCTATGCTTATGCCGAAGCTTTTAGCTCTTTCGAGATACTTTTCCACAAGCAGTTCATTACCGAAAATGCCTCTGGGCACCTCAATTCCCACATTTACGGGGAGTTTTTTTACGTTTTCCACGAAGTTTTCCTCAAAATTCAGCGGAATATATAAGTTTTCCACATTGTCGAGGTTCTCGGGAAGCTGACTTGCACGCGCTATTCGCAGGTTAAACTTAAGCGGGTGCCCGGCCTTGTAGGGAGTGATTCTTATATCTGTATCTGTAAAGGTGTTCGACTTTACAGATAAAACGGCTTTTTCGAGCTCCGAAAGTGCTCTTCTGCGCAGATTGTTTATGACGCTTGCGGGGACGATAAGACCCTCGTCAAGGTCGATTTCTGTTTTTTCGGCATAAAACTGTGTGCCGCCGCATTTGGAAATTCTTTCCGTAAGGCCTTCCTTTGTGAGCGGCTTGTTAAGTGCCTTTTCGGGAACACAGTCCTCCTCGACGAAAACGGTTTTTCCCATTGCCGAGGCTGAAAGGGAGATGTTTTCTCCCTCGATAACCGTAAGGAAAAAGCTGACGGGGATGCTGCCTCTTTCTTTTTCGTAAAGCTTCGAAAGGCTTTTCAGCACCCGGACGGTAGCGGAGGTCACATCCTCTTTCTGTCTGATGCCGAACATCTCACGGCCTCTTTTGTCTGCGAAATATCCGTCGGTAAAGCCCGAGCGTGAGAAAACCGCACGAAGGTTTGACAGAATTTCCTCGTCTGCTTTACCGTCGAGGGTGCTTCTGATGGCTGTTACTGCCGCCGCCACATATTCGGGACGCTTCATTCTTCCTTCGATTTTAAGAGAGTCTATCCCTGCTTCTGTCAGCTCATCTGCTTTTTCGATGAGGGATAAATCCTTAAGACTCAAATCGTTACCTGTTCCGTTTTCGGCACAGAAGGGGAGTCGGCAGGGCTGGGCGCAAAGGCCTCGGTTACCGCTTCTTCCGCCGAACATACTGCTCATATAGCACTGACCCGAAACGGACATACACAGAGCACCGTGAACGAAGATTTCGATTTCGATGTCGGTGCTGTCTTTTATTTTTCGGATTTCCTCCTTCGTGAGCTCGCGGGGAAGCACGGCGCGGGAGAAGCCCATTCCCTTAAGCAGCTTTACACCCTCCGTGGTCTGTACGGACATCTGTGTGGAGGCGTGCCTTTCGAGTGTGGGGGCGACTCTGCCCATAAGCGAGGCGAGACCTAAATCCTGTACGATGACAGCATCGGCACCCCATTCGCAGATACGCTTTACCGTCTCGAGGGCCTCGGGAATTTCCTCGTCGGAAATGAGGGTGTTCATAGTGATATGTACCCTGACGCCGCGGCTGTGACAGTAAGATACGGCATCACGGATTTCTTCATCTGAAAAATTATCGGCTCTGATTCTGGCATTAAAGCTTTTACAGCCCATATAAACCGCATCGGCGCCTGTGCGCACAGCGGCATAAAGACATTCGGGAGAGCCGACGGGAGCGAGTATTTCAGGCTTTTTCATCGGTTATTTACCGGCAGAGTCTAACACAGCCTTGAGCTCGGATTTAAGTCTGCCGTTTTCCAGGCGAAGCTTCTCTGCTTCCTTTTTGAGAGCTTCTGCTTCGTGTCTTGCCCAGTCGGCCTTACTTTTAGCATCGGATGCGTCGTCAAGATAATCCTTTATCTGCTCGCGGAGTCTGTCGGCAGTCGCTACGGCCTTTTTACATTCGTCAGCATAATCGAGCGCCAGAAGAACAGCCGCCTGTGTGGTGGAGAGACTCATATTAGCCTTCATTATTTTAGTAAAGGCAAGGTCAAGCTCCTTACCCAGCTCCTGCACATACTTCACATCATCTTCAGCTAAAATAGAATATTCTGTGCCGCCGATGTTAAGCTTAACTTTATTTACTGCCATATTACTCATCCTTTCTTTAAGGAAATTTTCTAATCTATATTATTATACATAAAAACGGTCAGATAATCAAGGCTAATTTATTCTAAAAAATGTTTGCTTTTTTGTGCATAAGGTGGTATAATATCTTTTTAGGATGATACTTAAAAGAAGGTGATGCGCGTGGATAAGATAGCAGAATTTTTTACGGAGCTTTATGCTGCGGAAGGTGTGCATTATGCTGTAGATGCAGTTATAAAAATGGTGCTTGCCGTGTTTTTCAGCGGCCTTATCGGATTCGAAAGAGAGCATTCTCACCGTCCTGCAGGCTTCCGTACTCATATTCTGGTTGCCGTAGGTTCGACTTTGGTTATGATGACATCTTCCTTCGTTTTTAATGAATATGAGGGTTTGGCGAATTTTGACCCGACGAGACTGGGCGCGCAGGTAATCAGCGGCATCGGCTTCCTCGGTGCGGGAACCATTCTCCGTGAGGGCTTCAGTGTAAAGGGACTTACTACTGCGGCCTCTCTGTGGGCAGTGTCCTGTATAGGTCTTGCCGTGGGTGCGGGCTATTATCTCGGTGCGTTTATTACCACTATTTTCATTTATGCTACGCTTAACACTCTGAAAAGATTCATCGCAAAGGGCAATCCCTCAAAGAATCTTTACATCGAGGCGGAAAACCTGTCAAGGCAGGCTTCGGACATCGGCGAAATCATCAAACGCTACGGAGGCTCTCTCCACACTCTCGAGGTTCTTTATGCCGACAGCGTTTCCACTAAAAGAAAAAGCGACTCCATCGTTATGAAGGCAGTTATCTTCCCGAAGGACGAGGAAGGACTGAATATGACCGTTTCGGCCATCAGAGCCCTGGACGGCATCAGAGATCTGTATATAGACTGACTAAAACCCTTTGACTGAATTTTTGGTCAAAGGGTAAGTTTTTTTACCGCCGATTTATGCACCTTTACCATTTACAAAAATTCGACAAAATGATACTATAAATGTAATAAAAATAGGAGGAAAAAATATGAAACTTTATTATGACATCAAAGACAAGCCTAAATTTCCGAACCTGATAGTTTATGCTGTTCAGCAGCTTCTGGCTATTATGGCGGCGACCCTCGTGGTGCCCATTATTATCGGTAACGGTATGCAGCCTGCCGCGGCTCTTTTCGGCGCAGGTGTGGGTACTCTGGTTTATGTTCTTTTCACTAAAGCGTCCTCTCCCGTATTTCTCGGTTCATCCTTTGCCTTCCTCGGCTCTATGGCTGCCGCCTTCGCAGGCGCCGTTTCCGCACAGGCAGGCTATGCCGGTATTATCATCGGTGCGGCTTTCGCAGGTCTCGTTTATGTGGCTCTTGCACTTATCGTAAAGCTCGTAGGTGTAGACTGGATAGATAAGCTTATGCCCAAGCAGGTAATCGGTCCCACGGTTGCTATCATCGGTCTTTCTCTGGCCGGTAATGCTGTGGGTGACCTGCAGACAGGTAAATATATGGTCGAAACGGTTACCCAGTCCATCGTCGACGGACAGATAGTGGATGTGGTAGGCTCCGCCTCCTCCGCTAATCCTCTCGTGGCTGTTTTCTGCGGTCTGGTTACTCTTTTCGTAACTATGGTCTGCTCCACCTACGGTAAAAAATCAATAAAGCTTATTCCCTTCATCATCGGTATTCTTTCCGGTTATGCCGTAGCCGCTGTCTTAACGGTAATCGGTATCAAGACAAACAACGATGCTATCAAGCTCATTGACTTCAGCGTATTCTCCGGCATCAGCCTTTTCACTCTTCCCGAGTTCACCTTCCTTACCGCCATAAAGGGTATAAAGGAAATCGACGGTGCTTACATCGGTACCTTGGCTGCCGCGTATCTGCCCGTAGCCTTCGTAGTTTTCGCAGAGCACATCGCTGACCATAAGAACATCTCCTCCATCATCGAAAAGGATCTTCTTAAGGAGCCCGGTCTCCACAGAACTCTTCTCGGTGACGGTGTGGGCTCTATGGTAGGTGCATTCTTCGGCGGCTGTCCGAACACTACCTACGGCGAGTCCGTAGCCTGTGTGGCTATTACGGGTAACGCTTCCGTTTACACCATTATCACCGCCGCTGTCGGCGCCATTCTCATTTCCTTCCTCGAGCCCTTCGTCGCTTTCGTTGACTCCATTCCCTCCTGCGTAATGGGCGGTGTATGTATGGCTCTTTACGGATTTATCGCTGTTTCGGGTCTTAAGATGATTAAGAATGTAGATCTCGAGGATAACAGAAATCTTTTCACCGTTTCGGTTATTCTTATCGCAGGTATCGGAGGTCTCACTCTTTCCTTCGGAAATATTACCGTTACATCCATTGCCTGTGCTCTTATTCTCGGTGTTATCACAAACATCGTTCTCGGTAAGAAAAAGGCATAAAATCAAGCTTAAAGCGGGCTCTCCGTTTTCACGGGGAGCCTTTTGTTTTACTGCTTTACCGCGTTAATACAAATTATACAAAAAACACGACAAATTTTTTATGCAACATTCTCTTGACTTTAGCGCAGTAAAGTTATATAATTAGTTTTAATATTCATAAATATAATGGATATATGGAATTATTATAAGAGGTGTTTTTTTATGAATCGTGTATTCAATTTTTCAGCAGGTCCTTCAATGCTTCCTGTTTCCGTACTGGAAAAGGCGGCTTCTGAAATGCTCTGCTACGAGGATTCGGGTATGTCCGTAATGGAAATGAGCCACCGCAGTCCTGTTTATGATAAGATTATCAAGGATGCAGAGGCACTTCTCCGTGAAATTATGGAAATCCCCGACAATTATAAGGTGCTCTTTTTACAGGGCGGTGCTTCCACGCAGTTCGCCGCTGTCCCCCTTAACCTTATGAATAAGAATAAAAAGGCTGACTATATCCTTTCCGGTCAGTTCTCCACCAAGGCATACAAGGAAGCGCTGAAATACGGTGATGTAGTCGCCGCCGCATCCTCAAAGGAGGATAATTTCTCCCGTATTCCCGAAACAACAAAGGAATCCTTCCGTGCAGATGCCGATTATGTGCATATCTGCTTTAACAATACCATCTACGGTACAAAGTACAGCTACATTCCCGATACAGGCGACATTCCTCTCGTAGCAGATATGTCCTCCTGCATCATTTCCGAGCCCGTAGATGTAAGCAAGTTCGGTATGATTTACGCAGGTGCACAGAAGAATATGGCTCCCGCAGGTCTTACCATCGTTATCGTCCGTGAGGACCTTATCGGTAATGCGAGACCCGAAACTCCCGCTATGCTCGATTATAAGCTTATGGCCGACAATGACTCAATGTATAACACTCCTCCCTGCTACTGCATTTATATGGCAAAGCTCGTTTATGAGTGGATCAAGTCAATCGGCGGTCTGGCTGAAATGAAAAAGCTCAACGAAAAGAAGGCTGCACTTCTTTATGATTATCTTGACTCACAGGAATACTACATCGCTCCCACAGAGAAGGAAAGCCGTTCAATGATGAATGTTACCTTCGTTACGGGTGATGCTGACCTCGATAAAAAGTTCGCTTCCGAGGCTGACAAGGCAGGTCTTAAGAATCTCAAGGGTCACAGAAGTGTCGGCGGTATGAGAGCTTCCATTTATAATGCTATGCCTTATGAGGGCGTAGAGGCTCTCGTAGCATTTATGAAAAAATTCGCCGCTGAAAATCCCAAGGCATAAGAGGTGTGTTAAGTTATGAAAACCATTAAAACTATGAATAAAATCGCTGCCGTAGGCCTCGATGAGCTCAATAAAGAGCTTTTCGAAATCAGTGACAGCATCGAAAATCCCGACGGCATTATGGTGCGCTCCGCGTCTCTCCACGATGTGGAGTTCGGAAATAACCTTAAGGCTATCGTCCGCTGCGGTGCAGGTGTAAATAATATCCCTCTCGACAAATGCGCAGAGCAGGGAATCATCGTTTTCAATACTCCCGGTGCAAATGCAAACGGTGTTAAGGAGCTTACCATCGCATCTCTTCTTCTGGCTTCAAGAAAGATAGTTGACGGTATTTCCTGGGCTAACGGACTTACAGAGAATGTGGCAAAGCAGGTCGAAAAGGGCAAAAGTGCCTTTGCAGGTAACGAAATCGCAGGTAAAACCCTCGGTGTTATCGGTCTCGGTGCAATAGGCGGTCTCGTGGCTAATGCGGCGAAAAGCCTCGGTATGAAGGTTTTAGGCTGTGATAATTTCCTTACCGTCGAAGCAGCATGGCATCTTTCCCGCTCCGTTAATAAGGCTTCGAGCTACGATGAGATTTATGCTAATTCGGACTACATTACTCTTCATATCCCCTCAAACGAAAAAACCAGAGGAATGATCAATAAAGAGTCCATCGCTAAAATGAAGGACGGCGTAAAGATTATTAATCTTTCGAGAGCAGATCTTGTTAACAATGCAGATATCAAGGAGGCTATCGAAAGCGGCAAGGTAAGCTGTTATGTTACCGATTTCCCCACAGAGGAAACCATAAATGTTCCCGGTATCATTACTACTCCTCACCTCGGTGCTTCCACTGCTGAATCAGAGGATAACTGTGCTGTTATGGCCGCTCATCAGATAGAGGACTTCCTGCTTAACGGTAACATTAAAAACAGTGTGAACTATCCTGATGTGGAAATGGCCAGAAGTGAGGGCGGCAGACTTCTCGTGCTTCACAGAAATCTTCCCAATATTCTTACAGCTATTACCGGCCGTATTTCCGACCAGGGAATCAATATAGAGCATATGGTTAACCGCTCGAAGGGCGATTATGCCTGTACTCTGGTGGATACTCTTTCACATCTCAACGATGAAATCGTGGAAAAGATTTCACAGGGCGAGAATGTTATCAGAGTAATCAGATTTGACTGATAAAAAACTTATAAAATTTACAGCTGCTTCCTTGCCACTCATCGGCATTTACGGGAGGCGGCTGTTTTTTCGGTGAAAAAGGGGAACGTCCGACAGGGGGCCAAGCCCCTGTATACAGGGACCCGCGACGCTCGCAGAGCGCCGCGGGTGATCGTGGGCGGGGGCTTGGCCCCGCACCCTAAAAGGTTTGCTTTCTGAAAAAGAAAACAGATATGCTTCGGTAATTTGGAAGCATATCTGTTATGTGTTAAGTGTGAGCTTAAATATTACTCGGCTTCGGATTCTTCGTCGCTTTCGTCTTCGAGTCTTAAGCTGTCCTTATGCTTTTTATTCATCATAAATCCGATAAGACCGCCTAAAGCTATGAGGCTGGTAGGAGCGGCTATTATTTCGGGATTTTCTGCTACGGTCTGTGTTACCTGCTGAAGGAAGCCCTCGTTTTCGTCCTCCTCTGCTTCTTCAGTAACGGTGTAGGTTTTCGTGGTTACGATGTTACCGTTTGCATCGGTTTCATAAACTCCCTCTAAAAGCTCGCCCAAATAATCAGCGTTATAAAAATCTGAAGTGGAGGCTGTGTTTGCCTCGGGGGAAAGCTCTTCTCCGTAGGTAGAGAGAATGTCCTGAATATAGCCCTGAACATCGGTCTGTGTGGCACCGTCGCTGATACCGTTAAAGACGCTTTCTACGATTTCTGAAGCCTTTTCATTATCAGAGGGAATGAGATTATTGACTGCACCCTGCACCTGGCCTAAAATGTCGCCGGGCTGCTCGGTTTCGAGAGCAGGATTTTTAACTACGGTGATTTCGTAAAGAGCTGTGTTCTTTCTGCCGCCGTCGTCGTAATCAACCTCGAGGAAAAGCACTTCTTCGTTTTTCGAAGTATCCAGAGCCGCGGCTGTAGTGGAGCCGGGAGTGACGGATACGCCCTGAACATAGACGGTTAAGGCATCTTTATTACCGCCGTTAAGCTGGTCTCCGATGGTTATGGGAGTAAACCATATCTTTTCACAGGAGGGCTTTACCTCGAGTCTGTAGGTCAGAATGTCGCTGAAAAACTCCTGCTCGAGAGCGAAGTAGCCGTTTTTACAGGCAAGGTTGAAAAGCTTTTCTACAGAGGCTGTTTCCTTGTAGGAGACACCCTTTTCGTTCAGCATACTTTCGAGAACGAGACGGTGAACGGCGATTTCACTTTCACTTTCGAAGGCATAGTAAAGAGCCTCGTGGTCGATGGGAACATCGTAGGCAGAGGAAAGGACAGAGGCATAATATTTATAATCTACATATTCCTTGTCATCATCTGTAACCTTGCTGTATTTGGTGAGAGGTATACTGTCGCCGTTTTCGGAGATAACCGCTACCTTAAGGAAATAGAAAAGCTCCTCGGTCGAAGGGTTATCTGAAAGGGGAATGTAGTCGTAATCGTCGAGATACTGCTTTACTGCCTGCACACCGAGACCTGTGACGGAGTCGACACCGGAGGGAACCTCCACACCGGTGAGAGCACCGAGGATAATGGCGAGAGCAGCGTCAAGAGTGATTCCGGCGGGAAGCTCTGTTTCCTTTCCGTAAACGGCATAGATCGCATTATATTCCGTAGCGGCAAAAACGACGGCAATTTTCATCTTATCCTCTGAAGTGGGATCCTCGGGAAGCTCGATGCCGTTTCTCGTAAGCACGGTGCACATCGCATCGAAATTATCAGTCATACCTGCCGCTACTACTGTGTAGTAAACAGCCTCGACGAGAACGGAGTAAGCATCGTCTACGGTGTTTTCGTCTACAGCGCAGAGCTCTATGTAACGGTCACATTCTGCGATAAATTCATCGTAGGTGTGGCTGTAGGGGTTATCTGCAGGAGTAGGCGTAAGTGCTGTAGGAGCGAGCTCCATAGCATCCGTTCTTACGAAAAGCTGGTCAAGCCAGGCGAAGTTGTATACGGGATTCGGATTTCTGGTGTTACCGGGGTTAATGGAAAGTCCGTTCTCCAAGGAAACGACGACCGCAGATGCGCTTATAGGCAGAGCGGCTATTATAATCATCAGAACTGTAAGAAAAATAGCTGTTATTTTTTTCATTTAGTTCACTCCTGTCATTTTTTCATTTATATAAATAAGTTAGAATACTCCATTATTATACATTATATATGATACAACTTTATCTCCCTCTTGTCAACCGAAAGGGAAATTATTTACAAAATTTAATACAATTTATCATCCTTTATTCCTGTCAGCATACTTGATTTATTTATGTTAATATACTGTTGAAATTATGAAAGTTTTATGTTATATTTACAATACAGTAATTTACGGAGGTAAAAAACAATGAAAAAGATTTTATGTGTCATTCTGGCTGTTACGATGCTTTTCTCCTGTGCGGGAGCTGCCTTTGCCGCAGAGGGTGACGGACATCTGCCTCAGATTTATGTCAGCGGTATCGGCTCGAGAGCCGTTTATGAGGTGGGAGACCCGAATAAAACCTCTCTTTTTTATCCCATTAACGGAGAGGCTATGGTGGAAAATCTCGGAAATTTCGGCAAATATGCCGAGGAGGCTATAGCTAAAAATGAGCCCGACATTCTTTATAACTGCATTTATTCCTGGATGTGGGACACTATGGGCAAGGCTGCTCTGGACACAGACGGCATAAGCAATAAGTTCGATGTAACCATAGATCCCTGTCCTCTCGATTATGAGGGCGACGGTAAGTATGTCTTTAATTACGACAGCCGTCTCGACCCTGTAGATTTGGCACATCAGCTTTATGAATATGTAGGCTGGGTGAAGGAGCATTCGGGCTCCGACCGCTACGAGCTTATCGGCTCAAGCTACGGCACATCGATTATTGCCGCATATTTGCACGAATATGAGAGCGAATGGGATAATACGGACTCCGTTCTTCTCTGTGTTCCCTCGCTCCCCGGCGTGGATTTCGTCGGTGAGGTTTTCAGCGGTACCTTTAATTTCGACCCGGATGTGCTTACTGATTTCGTGGAATATATGTTAGGAAACGAGGATGTGGACCTCATCCTTTCCATTCTCAATAAAACAGGTGCTCTCGAAAAAATTCTCGAATATTTCCTGGAGCCTGTGGCACAGGTAGCCCTTCTTAAGGCGGTAAACGCCATCGTTCACGACATTTTCGGCACCTTCCCCTCTATGTGGACCTTCGTACAGGATGAATATTTCTGTGCTGCTCTCGAAAGAGTTTACGGTGAGGATTATGCTTCACCCGACCACAGTCATGCGAAGCTTATCGAAAAAATCACCTACTACCACGAGGAGGTTATGGTAGCCGCTCCCGAAATTCTTCTTTCGGCACAGGAGGCGGGAGTTCATGTAAACATTATCGCCAAATACGGCTATCCTGCCATGCCCTTCAGTAATTCGGGTAATGTTATCAGCGACAGCCTGGTTGATTTGGAGGATGCCACCTACGGTGCTACCTGCTGTATGCGCGGTGAAACCCTGCCCGAGGGCTATAAGCAGAAGCTTTATCCCGAATATAATATGCTTTCCGCTGACGGCTGTGTGGATGCATCTACCTGTCTTCTTCCCTTTAACACCTGGATTATAAAGGATCTCAAGCACGAGGAAAAGCCCGCAGAGTACTGGGAAATGCTGGATGTTATAGTCTATGATAACATCGATGTAAATTCCACTGAAAAGTATCCGCAGTTTATGCAGAAAAGTCCCACAGACGGTGATAAATTAGAGCCTCTTACTGCTCCCGGGGAAAAGAATGAGACCACTCTCATTCAGGATTTAATCCGACTTCTCACCCGTCTTATCACACTTCTTACGGAGTTAATCGGTAATTACATCAAATAATCCGTCAGAGGGTCAAGCACAGACCGCATAAACCAAAAAAGGACTTCTATGGATTTGAAAATCCGTAGAAGTCCTTTAAAACATTAAAAAGCATTTTTCAGCTCCTTAAAAATTTTTCGTTTTTTTTTTGTAACATTTTTCTTTTATGATTGTCTAATCTATGACGAAAGAAAAGTTATAGCTTATTTCGTAAAAGGCAGGTGACGGGATGGAAAAGAAAAAGGGCGGCATATTTACCGACAGAGTTCTGTCGGCGGAGTACGAGGCCGTTTACCGCTATGTGCTTTGTCTTTGCCGTGACGATACAGCGGCGAAGGACATAACGCAGGAGACCTTTCTGAAGGCGATGAAGGGCGCGGACAGCTTCGCGGGCGACAGCAGTCTTTACACCTGGCTGTGCGCCATAGCCAAAAGAATATGGCTGAATACGGTTAAAAGTCAGAGCCGCGAGGGACCTTCCGATTTCAGCGGGGATATATTCGACGAAAGCAAAATGTCGCTCGAGGAGGCGGTGTCGGAAAAGGACACGGCTATGTACATACACCGACTGGTTCATCAGCTGGAGGAGCCTTATAAGGAAGTGTTTTCACTGCGTGTTTTCGGCGAACTTTCCTTTTCGGAAATAGCACAGCTTTTTTCTAAAACCGACTCCTGGGCAAGAGTTACCTATCACCGCGCAAAAAAGACAATAACAGAAAAAATGAGAAAGGACGGATATTATGAATAAAGAGGTAAACAGATTAGACTGTGCCGTGGTAGAGGATTTACTGCCTCTTTACCACGACGGAGTGGTAAATGTGATTACGGCTGAGGCCGTGGAGGAGCATCTCAAAGAGTGTGAGCTATGCAAAAAGGAATATGAAAGCATTTCTGCCTCTCTTGTCGGAAAAACAGAAAAATCCACCGGTGATGCCTTCACACTGATGATAAAGAAAAAAAGACTTAAACAGATTATCATAACGGTTTTCGCTTGTGTGCTTTCCTGTGCGCTTTTATCGGGAGTGTACCATTTTCTGACGGAAGTGAATGTCGTAGAGATAAAGGATGCACAGGTAAAAAGCGTTTACAGATATAATGATGCAGACGGTGAAGAAAGATTTTATGTGAATTACAGCAGTGAGACCTCCCAAAGGATTTCAGTGGAGCGTAAGGCGGAGGACGGAAAAAAGGTCTGCGAAGCCGTTCTTAAGGGTACGGTACTGCATAAAGAAAAAGATAGCCGGATGGTAAATACTCTGCTTCTCGGTGCTGAAAAGGATACTGACGAGCTCGTTTTTGCCGGACAGACCGTATGGACGAAGCAGGCGAATGGCGACGATGAAGTACCCGCCTATGTTTACGCTTATGACCTTTATGAAAACAGCAATAATGATGAATTCGGTGATACGGACAGTTGCGGTTGGTCGTGGAATGAAAACACATTTACCATCGAGCATGCGAAATACGGCAGACTGACCTGGAACAGAGAGGGTAAGCTTATCGACGGCTCACCCGAAGCAGAAAAAGAAATTTTAGACTTATATAAATAAATGAAATGAAAAAAGGTGGCACTTCTTTTTGAAAGTGTCACCTTGTATTTTTTATTAAAGAAGCTCTGCACCGTGCTCTCTGCAGTATTTCACGGTTTCCTCGTCCCAATAGGAGGACTGCACCTCGCCGATGTGAGCCTTGCGAAGGAAGAACAGGCACATTCTCGACTGACCGATACCTCCGCCGATGGTGTAGGGAAGCTCTCCGTTTAAAAGAGCCTTATGGAAGGGGAGAGACTTTCTGTCCTCGCAGTCGCTTTCCTTAAGCTGACGGTTAAGAGCGTCCTCGTCCACACGGATGCCCATAGAGGAAAGCTCGAGGGCGATGTCGAGGAGCGGATAGTAAACGATGATGTCACCGTTCAGGGTCCAGTCGTCATAGTCGGGGGCTCTGCCGTCGTGAGGCTTTCCGTCGCGGAGCTTATCACCGATACCGATGATGAAAACTGCACCGTGCTCTTTGGCTATGGCGTATTCTCTTTCCTTACGGGAAAGCTCGGGATATTTTTCCTCCAGCTCACCCGAGGTGATGAAGGTAATCCTTTCGGGGAGAAGATTACCGATGAAGTTATATTCCTTCGTTATGTAATACTCTGTGTGGCGGAGAGCCGCATAAATAAGCTTTACGGTCTTTTTCAGTGTTTCGAGGGTTCTCTCTTCTTTGGAGATAATCTTTTCCCAGTCCCACTGGTCCACGAAAATGGAGTGGATGTTATCCGTATCCTCGTCACGGCGGATGGCGTTCATATCGGTGTAAAGACCCTCGCCCTTTCCGAAGCCGTACATTTTAAGTGCGAAGCGCATCCATTTAGCCAGTGAGTGAACGATTTCGAAATTCTTACCGCTGAAAACATCGAAGCTTACGGGTCTTTCCGTGCCGTTAAGATTATCGTTCATACCGCTGTCCGCATCTACGAAAAGAGGTGCGGAAACACGGGTAAGATTTAATTCGATGGCAAGGTCCCTTTCAAAGAAGTCCTTTACCTTTTTGATTGCGATTTCGGTTTCCCGCAGATTCAGATGAGAAACATAATTTTCGGGAATACAGTGAGGCATAAAACCACCCTTTCGTCTGTGACCGCGCTTGGCGGTGTCAATATAAATGACATTATAACAAATTTAACCGCTTTATGTCAATATACAGGTGCAATTAATAAGAAAAGGTTTTTCTTCGTCAAAATATACAAAAATATTTCGTTGAGTTTTGACATTTTAACCAAAGAGTAGAAACGGATTTTTTTCGCAAAAAACTATTGATTTTTTATTTTTTATGGTGTATTATATGCACGTACTTGAGAGACAGGTACAAAGAAAGGGACGAAAGTTCCGACGTGATATGCTTACTCCACTATAATGTTTTCTTCATATTTTCTCCTTTTAAAAGCACTCGGTTTCTCCCCGGGTGTTTTTAATTTTTATTTTAAAAAAGAAGCGTTTTTACCTTGACTTTATCGCTTCATTGTGGTAAAATGCTAACACGCTAAAACGAAGAGGTGGAAAACATTATGTATAAGAGAAATACAGAGGCTGTAGAAAAGCTTTATAATGCGGTGCTTACCCTGAAAAACAGCGGAGAATGTGCTCTTTTCTTTGAGGATATATGTACCATTCAGGAGCTCGAAACCTTCGCACAGAGACTCGAGGTGGCCGAAAATCTGGCTAAAGGAAAAAGCTACCAGGAGGTAAACAGGATAACGGGCGCATCCACGGCGACCATCAGCCGTGTGGGTAAATGCATAAACTACGGCGCAGGCGGATATAAAATGGTAATAGACAGATTAAATGAGGGTGAATAATGATTAACAGCTCGATTCTTAAAAGCGAGGAAAAGGTTTCCTTTAATCTTCGCTCACTTTACAGCCGTTTCGGTTACGGCAGATATAAAATGAATAAATTCGAGGAATACGACCTTTATGTAAGAAATAAGGACTTCCTCATCTCTGACGGTGTAATCACCTTTACGGACACTAACGGTAAGCTTCTGGCTCTTAAGCCCGACGTAACTCTTTCCATTATAAAGAATACGAAGGATATGAAGGGCTTCGTGCAGAAGCTTTATTATGATGAGCATGTTTACCGTATTTCAAAGGACTCTCGTTCCTTCAGAGAAATCGCACAGACAGGTCTCGAGTGTATCGGTGATATAAGTCTTGCTGATATATGCGAGGTTATCTATCTTTCTCTTATGAGCCTGCAGAGTATAAGCGGGAATTACATTCTCGACCTTTCTCATGCGGGGCTTCTGACTGCACTTTTAAACTGTCTCGGTCTTACTAAAGAGGAGAAAAGCAAGGTAATTTCTCTCATCAATGAAAAAAATTATGACGGAATAAAGGGCTTCGGTGAAAAGACGGAGGCACTTTCCGCAGTGCTTATGACCTCCTGCAGAGATATTACCGAGGTGAAAACAGCCGCAGAGCCCTACTGCGACAATGAAGAGGTTAAAAAGAACCTCGGTGAGCTCGAGAAAATTTACGGCTGTCTCTGCGCTCTCGGAATGAAGGATAAAATCAATATCGACTTTTCCATCGTAAGTGACATCAGCTACTACAGCGGTATTATTTTCAAGGGCTATGTAGAGGGTATTCCCTCGGGTATTCTTTCGGGCGGTCAGTACGACGGTCTGATGAAAAAGATGGGTAAAAGCTCCGGTGCGGTCGGCTTCGCGGTTTACCTGGATATGCTCGAGCGCTTCGGAAAGGAAGAAAAGGAATACGACTACGATACGGTGGTTCTCGTCGGTGAGGATGCTTCTCCCGAAAATGTGATCAGAGCGGTAAGCGACCTTTCCGCAAAGGGAGAAAGAGTAATAGCTCTTAAGAGCGTTTCTGATACCGTAAGATATAAAAGATTAGTAAAAATCGGGGAGGGTGAAGAAAATGATTAATGTGGCTCTTCCCAAAGGCAGACTCGGCGAAAAGGTTTACGCTATGTTTGAGCAGTCGGGCTATGAATGTCCCGCCATAAAGGAAAAGGGCAGAAAGCTGATTTTCGAAAACGAGGAAAAGGGCGTCCGCTATTTCTGGGTAAAGCCCTCTGATGTGGCTATTTATGTGGAAAGAGGCGCCGCTGACATCGGAGTGGCGGGAAAGGATATTCTTTTAGAATACGAGCCCGATGTTTACGAGCTTCTGGACCTTAATATGGGTAAATGTGTTATGGCTGTAGCGGCGAAAAGGGATTTCCGCGACGATACGGAGCAGACCCTTAAGGTAGCTACCAAATTTTCGAATATTGCCCGCAAATACTACGGTGAGAAATGCAGAGACATCGACATTATCCACCTTAACGGCTCCATAGAAATCGCTCCGATTTTAGGCCTTTCCGATGTTATTGTGGACATCGTGGAAACAGGTAAAACTCTTTACGAAAATAATCTTGCCCCCTTTGAGACTATCGTTCCCATCAGCGCAAGACTTATTTCAAACAAAGCATCATACAAATTCAAGCAGGAGGAAATCGAAAGCATCCGTGCTTCTCTTGCGGAAATTGTGAGGGATTCAGATGATTAAGATACTGGAATATAAAAACATAAGCAGGGATGAAATCTTTTCCCGTATGGCTGAAACACCCGATGTTTCCGACATTGTTTCAGCTATAATAGAAAATGTAAAAGTGAACGGCGATAAGGCTGTTTTAGAATATACGGCCAAATTCGACAAAGCAAGGCTCGACTCTCTCGAGGTTACCAAAGAAGAAATAGATGAGGCTGTGACATCGGTAGAGCCCGAATTTTTGAGGATTCTCGAAACGGCCGCCTCAAACATAAGAAAATTCCACAGCAGACAGGTAAGAAACTCCTTTATTATCAGCGAGGATAAGGGTATAGTAACGGGACAGAAAATCACCCCCGTGGAAAGAGCTGGCCTTTATGTGCCCGGCGGTACGGCCGCCTATCCCTCTACTGTGCTTATGGACTCCATTCCCGCTAAAATCGCAGGCGTAAAGGAAATGTGCATCGTAACTCCTCCTAACAGCGAGGGAAAAATCAATCCCGTTATCCTTGCCGCCGCCTCCATAGCAGGAGTCGACCGCATCTTTAAGGTGGGCGGTGCACAGGCTATCGCTGCTCTCGCCTACGGCACGGAAAGCATTCCGAAGGTGGATAAAATCGTAGGTCCCGGTAATGCCTTCGTAGCCGAAGCAAAAAAACAGGTTTACGGTCTCGTTTCCATAGATATGATAGCCGGACCGAGCGAAATTCTCGTTCTCGCTGACGGCAAAAGTAATCCTGCTTATGTGGCTGCAGACCTTCTTTCGCAGGCGGAGCACGATAAAAATGCCAGTGCTGTTCTCGTTACGGAGTCGGCGGAGCTGGCCAAAAAGGTAAGTGCCGAGCTGGAAAAGCAGATTCCGATGCTCGAAAGAGCGGAAATCGCCCGTGCCTCCGTCGACAATAACGGAAAAATCATCGTGGCTGAAACACTTGCACAGGGAATCGACATCGCCAACGAGCTCGCTCCCGAGCATCTGGAGCTTTGTGTGGATAATCCCTTTGAGCTTTTGGACAGCATTAAAAATGCGGGAAGTATTTTTATGGGCAGATACTGCCCCGAGGCTCTCGGAGACTATTATGCAGGACCTAATCACACCCTGCCTACAGGCGGTACGGCGAGATTTTCCAGTCCGCTTTCCGTAGATGATTTCGTGAAAAAATCACAGTTCACCTACTACACGAAGGAGGCTCTCTTTGCCGTGGCAGAGGATGTGGGCTACTTCGCGGAGAAGGAGGGTCTTACAGCCCATGCAAAAAGTGCAGTTATAAGATTGGAAGAGGATAAATGAGCAGATTTTTATTTGAAAGGCTTTCCTCTCTGGAAAGATATGTGCCCGGAGAGCAGCCGCAGGACAAAAAATACATTAAGCTTAATACGAATGAGTCGCCATTTCCGCCTTCGCCGAAGGTAATCGAGGGACTTGACAGAGAGGAAAAGGAAAAGCTTTGCCTTTACTGCGATCCCGAGTGTAAGGCTCTTAAAAAGGCTCTGGCCGGTCTTTACGGTGTAGGAGAAGAAAATGTTTTCCTCTCTAACGGCTCGGATGATATACTTAATTTTGCCTTTTTGGTCTGGGGTGAAAGGGGAGCGATTTTCCCTGACATAACCTACGGCTTTTACACGGTTTTCTGTGACCTTCACGGAGTTAAATATACACAGTATCCTCTTAAGGAGGACTTCACCGTCGATGCACGGGATTATATCGGTAAAAAAGAATTTGCCGTCATAGCTAACCCTAACGCTCCCACAGGCTTAACAATGGAAATGAGCGACATAGAAAAAATAGTGGCATCAAATCCCGACAGAGTGGTGCTTATCGATGAGGCCTATGTGGATTTCGGCGGAGAAAGCGCTTTGCCCCTTACGAAAAAATATGATAATGTTCTCGTATGCAAGACCTTCTCTAAATCCCACTCATTAGCGGGGGCAAGACTCGGCTTTGCCATCGGTAACAAGGCCCTTATCGAGGATCTGGAGCTTATTAAGTACTCTACCAATCCCTACAATGTTAACCGCCTCACACAGAAGGCAGGGGAGTACGCCGTAGAGGAAAACGATTATTATGTGAAGAACTGTAAAAGGATAATAGAAAACAGAGAGTATACACAGAGGGAGCTCGAAAAGCTCGGCTTTACGGTGCTGGACTCGAAGGCTAACTTCATTTTCGTAAAAAGTGAAAAAATCGGCGGAGCAGAGCTCTATTCCGCTCTGAAGGACAGGGGGGTTCTCGTCCGCCATTTCACAAAGGAAAGAATAAAGGACTATAATCGCGTGACTATCGGCTCGAGAGAGCAGATGGAGAAATTCATCGGATGTGTTACGGAAATACTTAAAGGAGAATAAAAATGAGACAGGCTACCTTGAACAGAGAAACTGCTGAAACCAAAATAAAGCTTTCACT
The DNA here is from genome assembly GCA_045588555.1 of Acutalibacteraceae bacterium. Classification (GTDB taxonomy): domain Bacteria; phylum Bacillota; class Clostridia; order Oscillospirales; family Acutalibacteraceae; genus UBA6857. Next base: position 27,095 of record JAZNEL010000041.1, read on the forward strand.
CTGTCTTGATTCAGACGGAGAAAGCAAAATAAAGACAGGCTGCGGCTTTTTGGACCATATGCTGACACTTTTCGCCAGACACGGCGACTTCGGACTCGAAATCGACTGCAGCGGTGACACTTATGTGGATTACCATCACACGGCCGAGGACATCGGTATTGTTTTGGGAAAGGCCTTCAAGGAGGCGCTCGGAGATATGAAGGGAATCACACGCTACGGAAGTATGATTTTGCCTATGGATGAAAGCCTTATCCTCGTAGCTGCCGACATTTCCGGCAGAGGTCACCTTTCCTATTCTCTCGACATACCTACGGAAAAGGTGGGCGACTTTGATACAGAGCTGGTGAAGGAGTTTTTCCTCGCCTTCGTCAGAAATGCGGATATAACCCTTCACATCAAAAAGCTCGACGGTGAAAACTCGCATCACATCATCGAGGGTGCCTTCAAGGCCTTCGCCCGTACAATGAAGCAGGCAGTTAAAATCGACGAGAAAAATAAGGATAAAATTCCTTCCACGAAGGGTGTGCTTTAATGATAGCGATAATAGATTACGGTGTGGGAAACCTTTTTTCGCTGAAATCCTCCTTCTGTGCCATCGGGCAGGAGGTTAAGGTTACCGATGATGCCGACGAAATAAGAAAAGCCGAAAAAATCATTCTTCCGGGTGTAGGTGCCTTCGAGGATGCGGTGAAAAAGCTTAAAAGCACAGGTCTTGACCGTGTGCTTAAGGAGGAAGCCGCGAAGGGTAAGCCCGTTATGGGTATATGTCTGGGTATGCAGATGCTTTTCGAAAGAAGCTTCGAATACGGCTGTCACGAAGGACTCGGTCTTATCAAGGGCGACATTATACCCTTTGAGGGAAGGATAGACCCTTCTCTGAAAATCCCCCACATCGGCTGGAATGCTTTAGAGCTTAAAGAGGATTTACCCATATTCAGATACATAAAGAACGGTGATCACGTTTACTTCGTACACTCCTATTTCGCCGCAGTTACCGACGAGACCATAGCCGGGTGCGAATACGGAACGGTCTTCACCGCCGCCGTAGGTAAGGATAACATTTACGGCTGTCAGTTCCACCCCGAAAAAAGCGGACAGGTGGGGCTTAACATACTTAAAGGATTCTGCGAACTGGGAGGTTAAGAAATGCTGATTTTACCCGCTATAGACCTTTATGATAAAAAAGCCGTAAGACTTTATAAGGGCGATTATGAACAGATGACCGTTTACAGTAACAATCCTCTCGAAATAGCGAGAGATTTCGAAAAAAAGGGCGCAACCTTCGTTCATCTCGTAGACCTCGAGGGTGCTAAAAACGGCACTACACCAAATATTGACATCGTAAGAAAAATCGCCGACTATACCTCTCTCGATATAGAAATCGGAGGCGGTATAAGAGACGAGGAAACGATAAAAAAATACCTGGATTTAGGTGTGACGAGAGTGATTTTAGGCACGGCCGCGGTGACAGACAGCGAGTTTCTGGAAAGAGTTACAGCCAAATACAAAAGCTCTGTCGCTGTAGGTGTGGACCTTAAGGACGGATATGTAGCCATTAAGGGCTGGACGGAGAAATCGCAGAAGACGGCTGACGAGTTTTTCTCTTATCTTTCCTCCATCGGAGTGAAAACCGTTATCTGCACCGATATTTCAAAGGACGGCGCTATGGAGGGCACAAACCGTGCTCTTTACAAGGAGCTTTCAGAGAAGTACAGTATGGACATAGTAGCCTCGGGCGGTGTTTCTTCTCTCGAGGACATCGAGGCTCTGCGCGAGATGAACCTTTACGGAGCTATTCTGGGCAAGGCTTACTACATAGGCGCAGTCGATCTGGAGAAAGCAATCGAGGTGGCGAAATGATAACCAAAAGGATAATACCTTGCCTCGATGTTAAAAACGGCAGAGTGGTAAAGGGTACTAATTTTAAAAATCTGAATGATGTTTCCTCGCCGGTGGAATTAGCGAGGTACTACAGTGAATGCGGTGCCGACGAGCTCGTTTTTTACGACATTACCGCCTCCTATGAGGGCAGACAGCTTTTCACGGATATTCTCAAGGAGGTGGCCTCACAGATTTTTATTCCGCTCACAGTGGGCGGAGGAATAAATACCGTAGAGGATTTTGACCGCGTGCTCAAATGCGGTGCGGATAAGGTAAGCGTGAACTCGGGTGCCATTAAAAACCCCGACCTTATTTCACAGGCGGCGAGACTTTACGGTAATCAGTGCGTGGTTCTTTCCGCCGACATAAAAAGAGTGGACGGAGAGTTCCGTATCTTCGCCAAGGGCGGCAGAGAGGACACGGGCATAGAGGCTATCGGATGGATAAAAAAATGCGTGGAAATGGGTGCAGGTGAGGTGGTAGTCAATTCCATCGACACCGACGGTGTTAAAAAAGGCTTTGACATAGAAATGCTGAAGGCTGTCAGAGGTGCCGTAAAGGTTCCCGTAATCGCTTCGGGCGGTGCGGGCTCGGCAGAGGATTTCGTTACTCTTTTTAAGGAAATTCCCGATATGGATGCAGGTCTGGCCGCATCTATCTTCCATTTCTCCGAGGTGCTCATACCCGATCTGAAAAAGCTGATGAAAGAAAACGGAATTAATGTGAGGTAATTTATGATTGACTTTGATATAAACAGACTTAAATTTGACGAAAAGGGACTCATTCCCGCTGTGGTGGTGGACAGCATCACCAAAAAGGTTCTTACCGTAGCTTATATGAACAGGGAGAGTCTCGGAATTTCACTCGAAAAGGGACTCACCTGCTTTTACTCGCGTTCGCGCCAGGAGCTCTGGCTTAAGGGCGAGACCAGCGGGAATTATCAGCACATCGTGTCAATTACTGCAGACTGTGATTACGATGCACTGACAGTAGTAGTGGAAAAGGACGGCCCCGCCTGCCATAAGGGCACGGACTCCTGCTTCACGAACGAGGTTTACCGAAGCGAGGAGCTTCAGGAGTTTTCTTTGCAGGGACTTTATGAGCTGCTTAAGGGCAGAAAGGAGCTGCTTCCCGAGGGCTCCTACACGACCTATCTTTTTCAGAAGGGCATAGATAAGATTCTGAAAAAGGTCGGTGAGGAGTGCACCGAGGTTATCATCGCCGCCAAGGCAGACGATAAGGCTGAAACGGTTTACGAAATCGCAGATCTTGCCTACCATGTGATGGTGCTGATGAACGAAATGGGAATTACCGTGGAGGATGTGCACAGAGAGCTTGCCTCGAGACACATCATCGACCATAAGGTAAAGCAGGAAAAGATGACATAAGAGCTTAATTTTATTGACAAGGGTCTTTTTTCTGTGATATAATAATCATTAATTATTTATTGAAAATGCAGGAGTTTATAAAATGAAACTGACAGGCTCACAAATCGTAATAGAAACCCTCATAGAGCAAGGTGTAACCGATGTTTTCGGTTATCCGGGCGGTCAGGTTTTGAACATATATGACGCTCTTTATCAGGCAGGAGACAGGATTAATCACATTCTCACCGCTCATGAGCAGGGCGCGGCACACGCGGCTGACGGCTATTCCCGTGCTACCGGTAAGGTGGGCGTGGTTATCGCTACCTCGGGTCCGGGTGCTACAAATCTGGTTACGGGTATCGCTACGGCTATGCTTGACTCGGTGCCTATGGTAGCCATCACGGGTAATGTGCCCAGCTCCCTCATCGGCAGAGACAGCTTTCAGGAAATTGACATCACGGGTGTAACCCTTCCCATAACCAAGCATAACTATTTCGTAAGCGATGTAAACGAGCTCGCGGACATTATCCGTGAGGCCTTTAAGATCGCAAAGTCGGGAAGACCCGGCCCTGTTTTAGTGGATATTCCGAAGGACATTCAGTTAGCTTCAGCCGAATATGAAAGGGAAGATGTTGTCGTTCCCTTTGAGAATAAAAAGGCAAAGGATAAATACATAGAGCAGGCCGCAGAGCTTATCGCCGAAAGTGAAAGACCCTATATTTACATCGGCGGCGGAGCTATGGGGCAGAATATGGGCGAGGAGATTTTATCCTTCGCTGAAAAAACAGACGGCTACATCGGCTCGACCTTTATGGGACTGTCTCTGATCCCCTCCTCTCACGAAAGATTTTTAGGTATGCAGGGTATGCACGGCCATTATGCCTCATCGATGGGTCAGAAGGAGGCCGATCTGATTATAGGCATCGGTGTCCGCTTCAGCGACAGAGCCACAGGTAACACGCAGAAATTTGCAAAGAACGCGAAAATTATTCATATCGAGGCTGACAGATCGGAAATCAATAAGAATGTTCCCGCAGTTCTCGGCGTTCACGGTGATATAAAGGACAGTCTTAAGAGAATCACCGCACTTTGCGAAAAGAAAAATCTTCCCTTATGGAGAGAAAAAATTAACGAGCTTAAAAGACAGGAAAAAATCAACGACGAGAATACAGAGAAGGCATCTGTAGCACCTCTTACTCCGAAAATGATTTTTGACGCCATAAATAAGCATAAAAAGAAAACCACGGTAATCGCTACGGATGTAGGACAGCATCAGATGTGGACGGCACAGTATGCCGACTTCGAAAGCAACCGTACCTTCGTTTCCAGCGGCGGTCTGGGAACTATGGGCTACGGCCTGGGTGCCGCCATCGGTGCGGCCGTGGCTAAAGGAGAGGCCACCGTGCTCGTTACGGGTGACGGCTCCTTCGGTATGAATCTTAACGAGCTCGCCACAGCGGTCACCTATGACCTTCCCGTGGTAGTGGTTCTTCTTAATAACGGTGTGCTCGGTATGGTCCGTCAGTGGCAAACCCTCTTTTACGGAAAAAGATATTCCGAGACTGTTCTGGGCAGAAAGACCGACTTCGTAAAGCTTGCCGAAGCCTTCGGTGCAGAGGGCAGAAAAGCAGAAACTGCGGAGGATTTTGAGCTTCACTTCGCCGAGGCGATGGAAAGAGGCGGAGTTACGGTTATCGACACGAAAATCAATATGGACGAATTTGTTCTTCCGATGCTTCCTCCCGGAGGTTCGATAGATGACATTATCGTCAGTCTGGAGGGTAAATAATGAATAAGTATGTTATAGCTGCTCTGGTAGAAAATAAGCCCGGTGTTCTTACCCGAGTTTCCTCGATGTTTACCCGTCGCGGCTTTAATATCGACGCTCTGACCGTCGGTGAAATCGAGGACAGTAATTATTCACGAATCACCATAACCATAACGGGTGACGAAAATACCCGCGACCAGTTTGTAAGTCAGCTGCGTAAGCTTTTTAATGTCAAAAAGGTGCAGGTGCTCGAGTCAGGAAAAACCATAAGCCGTGAGCTGCTTTTAATCAAGGTAAGAAATTCACCTGAAATAAGACCTGAAATTATGGCGGCGGCAGAGGTTTACCGCGGAAAAATCATCGACTATGCGGCGGATGTTATGAGCGTGGAGATTACGGGAGAGCCGGTAAAAATCGACTCGTTCATTGAGCTGATGAAGCCTATGGGCATTCTCGAGATGTGCCGTACGGGTATCGTTGCCATCGAAAGAGGCAAGGGCACCCTTCTCACAGTGGAATAAATTTAATTCAAATAAATTCATAAGAAAAACAAAGGAGTATTTATTATGCAGAATATTTATTATCAGCAGGACTGCAACCTGGCAAAGCTGAACGGTAAAACCGTCGCCATTATCGGCTACGGCTCACAGGGTCATGCACACGCTCTTAACCTTAAAGAAAGCGGTGTAGATGTAATCGTAGGTCTTTACGAGGGCAGTAAGAGCTGGGCAAAGGCTGAAAAGCAGGGCCTTAAGGTTATGACCTCTGCAGAGGCTGCAAAGAACGCAGATATGATTATGATTCTAATTAATGACGAGAAGCAGGCAAAGCTTTACAAGGAAAGCATTGAACCTCATCTTACCGAGGGTAAAACTCTCGCTTTCGCACACGGCTTTAACATTCATTTCGGCTGCATCAAGCCTCCGAAGGATGTAAACGTAGTTATGATCGCTCCCAAAGGCCCCGGTCACACCGTAAGAAGCGAATATCAGGCAGGCAAGGGTGTTCCCTGTCTCGTAGCTGTAGAGCAGGATGCTACAGGTGACGCTCTCGAAATCGCACTCGCTTACGCTCTCGGTATCGGCGGCGCCAGAGCCGGTGTTCTCGAAACCACCTTCAGAACAGAGACTGAAACTGACCTTTTCGGTGAGCAGGCTGTTCTTTGCGGCGGTGTCTGCGCACTTATGCAGGCAGGCTTCGAAACTCTCGTAGAGGCAGGCTATGACGAAAGAAACGCTTACTTCGAGTGTATCCACGAAATGAAGCTCATCGTAGACCTTATTTATCAGAGCGGCTTCGAGGGTATGAGATATTCCATCTCAAATACTGCCGAATACGGTGACTACATTACAGGACCCAAAATCATAACAGAGGAAACCAAAAAGGCTATGAAAAAGGTTCTTTCCGACATTCAGGACGGCACCTTCGCAAAGGACTTCCTTCTCGATATGTCCGATGCAGGCTCACAGGTACACTTCGGTGCTATGAGAAAAATAGCTGCAGAGCATCCCTCCGAGGTAGTAGGCAAGGAAATCCGTAAGCTTTACTCCTGGAGTGACGAAGATAAGCTTATCAATAACTAAGGACAGCTTTCACTGCACGGTACGGCCTTTCTCTCTCGGAATGTGTATGCCTTTCGCTCCGAGGTAAACCGTACGGCAGATAAAACCATCCTTTATAATATCATTAACCAAAAGGGCTATGCACGGGTGCAGAGCCCTTTTTCGGAAAGGACTGTTATTATGATTAAAGATACAATCGTAGACGGCTTCCAGAATGCCCCCCACAGATCTCTTTATCACGCATTGGGTATGACTAAGGAGGAGATGGACAGACCTCTCATCGGTATCGTTTCTTCCTTTAATGAAATCGTACCCGGTCACATTCATCTGGATAAAATCGCACAGGCTGTAAAGCTCGGCGTGGCTATGGCAGGCGGTACTCCCATAGTTTTTCCCGCCATCACCGTGTGTGACGGCATCGCTATGGGTCACAAGGGTATGAAATACTCTCTCGTTACCCGTGACCTTATCGCCGACTCCACCGAAGCTATGGTACTCGCTCACGGCTTTGACGGTCTGGTTATGATACCGAACTGCGATAAAAATGTTCCCGGACTTCTTATGGCTGCCGCCCGACTTAACATTCCCACTATTTTCGTTTCCGGCGGTCCTATGCTTGCAGGCAGAATGCACGGAAACAAGACAAGCCTTTCAAGTATGTTTGAGGCTGTAGGTGCTTATACTGCAGGCAAAATAGACGAAAAGGAGCTCACCGAATGGGAGGAAAACACCTGTCCTACCTGTGGCTCTTGCTCGGGTATGTACACGGCAAACTCGATGAACTGCCTTACAGAGGTGCTCGGTATGGGGCTTCAGGGAAACGGCACCGTTCCCGCTGTTTACTCCCGGAGAACAGAGCTCGCAAAGCACGCGGGTATGCAGATTATGGAGCTGGTAAAAAGGGACATAAAGCCCCGCGACATTATGACTCCTGCCGCTGTCAGAAATGCTCTTATCGCCGATATGGCCATCGGATGCAGTACGAACAGTATGCTTCATCTTCCCGCCATAGCCAATGAGCTGGGCATAGAATTTAATCTCGATATGGCTAACGAGATAAGCGAAAAGACACCCAATCTATGCCATCTCGCTCCTGCGGGTCACACCTATATGGAGGACCTCAATGCGGCGGGCGGTGTTTATGCAGTGCTTAAGGAGCTGGAAAAGCTCGGTCTTATCGATACATCCGTTATGACCTGTACGGGTAAAACCCTCAAAGAAAACCTCGAGGGTGTGGTTAACAGAAACGAGGAGGTAGTCCGTACAGCAGAAACAGCCTTCTCCAAAACAGGCGGTATAGCAGTGCTTCGCGGTAATCTTGCTCCTGACGGATGCGTGGTAAAAAGAAGTGCCGTGGCTCCCGAAATGCTCGTGCATCAGGGCCCTGCCAAGGTGTTCGACAGCGAAGAGGAATGTATAGCCGCTATTTACGCAGGTAAAATCGTCAGCGGTGATGTGGTAGTTATCCGCTACGAGGGCCCCGCAGGCGGTCCCGGTATGAGAGAGATGCTTTCTCCCACCTCTGCCATCGCAGGTATGGGCCTGGACAAGGAGGTAGCACTCATCACCGACGGCAGATTCTCGGGCGCTACCCGCGGTGCATCCATCGGTCACGTTTCACCCGAGGCAGTAAGAGGCGGTCTGATAGCGTATGTTCAGGACGGAGACATTATCTCCATTAATATTCCCGAATACAGAATCGAGCTTCTTGTTTCCGACGAGGAAATCGAAAGGCGAAAGGAAACCACCGTAATCAAGGAAAAAACTGACATTAAGGGTTATCTCCGCCGCTACGCTAAAATGGCTAAATCTGCCGACAAGGGCGCAATTATCAACGAATTTTAAAAGAAGGATTAAAATGAACACGAAGTTAAACTCTCTTTCTTTAAGTCTTTCATCTCTTTCTCTTTTCAGAGGCATACTCGACACAAAGGAAATGTCAGCCCTTCTGGCGCTGCTTTCCTGCGAGGGCGATTTGAGAACGAGACTGAAGCTTTACGGTGAATTTGTCTATTCTCTCGCACCCTACGGAAACTCCTTTTCGGAATTTCTGAAAAAGGCTGTGTGTGAGGATGAGAATATCTACATCGTTTCAAAGGCAAAGAAAAGGCCTGTTCCCACTTCCGTAGAAAAAAATCTCGAGGAGGAGCTTGCGCTTTTCACCGCTTTGAGTGAGCTTTCTCCCGAGGAACTTTTCGGGGAGAAGGGCTATGAGGGCTACATCCCTCTGTTCGAAAACGACAGGACAGATTTTCATTCTCTTTATAAGGACAGAGCGGAAAGAGTGGATAAGCTCGGCTACGGTATCTTCGCTTCGAGGGCGATGTTTAAGGTGGAAAACGGAGAAATCATTCCCGTGGATTCGGCCGATGAGATTTCTCTGGACTCCTTCGTAGGCTACGAAAAGGAAAGAGAAACCGTCGAGGAAAACACAGTAGCTCTTTTAGAGGGCAGAGATGCCGTAAATGTTCTCCTGTGCGGAGACGCGGGTACGGGAAAATCCTCTACGGTAAAGGCTCTCGTAAATCACTATTTTTCTTATGGTTTGAGGCTTATCGAAATCAGAAAGGATCAGCTTTTCTCTCTTTCCCGCATAATGGGTAAAATAGCTGACAATCCTCTGAAATTCATAATCTTCATCGATGACCTTTCCTTTAATAAAAACGATGACTGCTTCTCTATGCTTAAGGCGGCATTAGAGGGCTCTGCATCGGCTAAGGCTAAAAATGCTCTCATTTATGCTACGAGTAACCGCAGACATATCGTTAAGGAAAGCTTTTCCGAAAGAGGCGGAGACGACATTCACCGGAACGACACGGTCCAGGAGCTTCTTTCCCTTTCGGATCGCTTCGGACTCACGGTTTATTTCCAGAAGCCGAATAAAATCCTTTATCTTGACATCGTTCACGCTCTGGCACAGAGAAAGGGTATAAAAACGGACGAAAAGGAGCTGGACATAAAGGCGGAGGCCTTCGCACTGGCCAAGGGAAGCCGTTCACCGAGAGTAGCAGAGCAGTTTATAAAGAATTTAAGATAACACTGAAAAGGAGATATTATTATGATTAAGAAAATTTCTACAGACAAGGCACCCGCCGCAATCGGCCCTTATTCACAGGCTATTCTCTGCGGCAATATGCTTTACACATCGGGTCAGCTCGGAATGGATCCCGCAAACGGAGAAATCACGGGTAAGGACATTACCGAACAGGCTGAACAGGCACTTCAGAATCTCGGTGCTATCCTCGCCGAGGAAGGCACCTCCTACGATAACATCGTAAAGACTACCTGTTTTCTCGCCGATATGGCTGATTTTGCAGCATTTAATGCAGTATACTCCAAGTATATCAAGAATGCTCCCGCGAGAAGCTGTGTAGCCGTAAAGACACTTCCCAAGGGCGGACTCGTAGAGGTTGAGGCCGTGGCAGTAGTCGGATAATAAAAGCTTTTATTCAGAACAAGTCCGTTAAAAAGCGGGCTTGTTTTGCTTTACAGGGCGGTAATTTTGTGTTATAGTAATTTCACCAAACGAAAAAAGGAGACCCAATGAACAGAAATCAACTTAAACTGATAGCCTGTCTTTCTATGCTGATTGACCATATAGGCTATGTGTTTTTCCCCGAGGTACGGCTTCTCCGCATTATCGGCAGAGTGGCTATGCCCCTTTTCGCCTTTTTTATCGGTGAGGGCTGTATTCACACACGGGACAGAAAGAAATACTTTCTCCGTCTTTTTATACTTGCACTGATATGCCAGGTTGTTTACATCACCGAAAGCATAATAACCGGAAGCGGAAACGGCCTTTATCTGAATATCCTCTTTACCTTTTCCTGCTCTGTGGCTCTGTGCAGTGCTTTTCTGCGGATGAAAAAGGATAACAGCCTGAAAAACAGGATTATCTTTATCGCTTCTGTTGCCGCTTTTTTTGCTCTGGATTATCTTTTAGGATATGCTTCATCAGAAACGAAGAAGAGCATCTGTCTCGACTACGGCATAGAGGGTATTATTCTTCCGCTTTTCGCAGTAATGTTTGAGGATAAAAGGAAAAAGCTTATTGCCTTTACTCTGGGTCTTGCCTTCGTGGCAGAGAGGCTTTACGGCTTCGGCGCTCTTTTCCTTGCCGCTATGATACCCGCTCTGCTGCTGTGCTTTTATAACGGTGAGGGCGGAAAAAGGAATATGAAGTATTTCTTTTATCTTTTCTATCCGTTACATCTTGCTATGCTTTACGGTGTGAATATTTTAGTTAATATATAAAAAGGAACTGTAAAAAACGAAAGTTTTTTACAGTTCCTTAAGCTTTAAAGAGAGTTATCTGTGGATTCTGATAGCTGTTACGGAATACATCGGTGCGGTGTAGTTGAATTTTTCACTGATTCCGTCTATGGTGAACTCTTCCATCACACAGTCTTCCTCTGCACCGAGGATGTTATCGTTGTCGAGGCTGTCTCCTGCCACCTGATTTACCGTAGCTGCTGATTTGACCTCTCCGAGATTTGAAATATCCACAGCAAATACTCTGTTCTTTTCCGTTACATTAACGAGCTTAATGATGATGTCGCCCGTTTCCTCATCGAGAGAAACCACCTGGTAGGCGTCGGCCTTCGTGCCGTTGTCTGCATCATAATCGAACTGAAGCTCACCGTTGATGTAGCCCTTGATGTTAATGCCGTCTACTACGATTTTGATTTCGTAGGTTCTGCCTGTTTCTACGGTGAAGTCGGTGGTTGTTTCGAAAATTTCACCTGTTTTGATGCCGTTTTCCATTCTCTGGAGAGAGGATTTGGTATTTCCCCAGCCGCCGATGTTCCAGAAGAACATATTCTGCTCGTCCTCGATAAGGAAGGGAATGTAGAAGCCCTCTCCGCCGTCTGTTTTCGTAGCCTCGAAGGTGAAGGTGTAGTCTGACCAGTCCTCTTTACCGTAAACGGCTGCAGCACCGAGCTCGTTATATGCGTGCCAGGTGTTTGTCTGTGTCAGCTTACCGTTCTTTATTTTCCAGTCGCCCTCCGTTATCTGCTGCCAATCCCACCAGAAGTTTGTGGGAAGAGTGAAGCAGTCTGTGGCGAGGGGAAGACCTGTCTTATTGTCGGTTACCTTTACATTGTCAAACTCTGCCGCTGTCCACCATGTGCCGAGACCAACCTTGCCCTTAAGAGCTTCTGCTTCGGCTTCTGCACCGGAAAGCTCGGAGGAAAGCAGAGTGTCGCCCACATTGTTTCCGAAAAGCTTCTGAACATAGTAGTTGATGGAGCCGGTGGAAAGGTGATTATTGAACCAGATAAGGTCGGGTGCCCAGTGAGTAGCGGTAAGATTACCGAAAAGGGGAGCATAAGCCGCCATTTCGACGATGTCACCGTTTCTTTCTATTCCTGTCATATATGCCGCTTCTGCAAGCGCCGCCTCAAGACGGTTTGATTGAGCGGCATATTCGCCGATGAATACCTTGATGGCACCGCCGTAGTGTGTGTCTGTCATACCCTCGATGTCTCTGGAGTAGTTTTCTTCATTGTAATGGTCGGCATTTTCGAGGAACCACTCGGGGGTGTTATAGTAGTGATGGTCTGTAGCCGCCGCAAAATCATTAATATCCGTTATTCCGTTTTCGGTTACATAATCCTTTGCAAATTCATAGGAGGCGAGATAATTTGCACCGCTTGTAGCGTCATCGGCGCCCGAGGAATAGATAAGCTCGATGCCCTCGTAAAGCTCGGGGTTTTCAGCCTTCTTTTCGTTGAAGTACTCGAGGAAGGCTACATAGCGGTCAAAGTAAACCTGACCCTCCTGCTCGTTGCCCACACAGATATATTTGAGCTCAAAGGGCTCTTCGTGACCGAGTGAGGCTCTTACCTTGCCCCAATCGGAGCTTACATCACCGCGGCAGAACTCGATAAGGTCGTGCATATCGTCGAGATACTGTGCGAACTCTGCGGTATAGGTTTTACCGTCTGCCTCGTATATTTCCACGGGACCCTGACCTCTCATCTGACAGTAAATGCCGCAGTTGATAACGGGAACACCGATGGCACCGAGATCCTCGGCGAGCCGGAAATATTCGAAGAAGCCGAGTCCGTAGCTCATATAGCAGGGGAGAGTATCCTCTGTGAGGCTTAAGTTTGTCCACAGATTTGTCCCGTAGCTGCGGGCGGCAACATCGCCGTATTTGCCACCGAATTCGAGAGGAAGGTCGGTGTCCTTATCGACGCCGAGAGATGCCTTCCAGTCGTACATCGTCTCCTTATCCCAGCCCTCTATGACGCATCCGCCGGGGAAACGGAGAAAGGAGGGATTAAGGTCTTCGAGCTTTTCGCCGAGATCCTTTCTCATACCGTGACCCTTGTAGGTTTCGGCAGGGAAAAGAGAAACCATATCCACTGCTGTTTTGCCTTCACCGATAAGAAGCTGAAGAAATACATTTTCGTGAGCAGAAAGTGAGGAAACGAAGGACACTTCATATTTTTTCCATTCGTCAGTAATACCGCCGATAACTGCTTCGCCTGCGGTTTTTCCGTCTGCTACGAGTCTTACGGTGATGTCTGCGTTACCCTTGGCATAAAGTGAGAGGTCATATGCTTCCTTTTCGATGGCCATACCCTCGAGAAAGCCCTTATTGGCTATGCCGGAAAGCTCTGTGCCGTCATTTTCGATAACTGCATAGTGAGTGTTATTTTTATTAAGCGCGTCTGCGGTGTCGATGTAATAATCCGCGTTTCCTACACCGCTCCAGCCGTGAAGCTCATCGTCAGCTGCTAATTCTCCGTACTCAAAGGAACGGTTCACCACTTTTTCGGCATAAAGACCGCCGTCAGCGGCGAAGTTGATGTCCTCGAAAAAGATACCGAAAAGCATATCGCTGATGTCGTGTACCTCGTTTCCGGCATCGACGGATAAAGCATAATCGCTGTATTCGAGGCTGTATTCGGAAATGCTGTTTGCTTCGGGGCGGTCGAAGTCCTTTTCACTGTCACCGCCGCAGGTGATGCCGAGAGAAAGAATCACCGACATAACGAAGGCGATTATTTTCTTATAAAAGGCATAAAATTTCTGTGTCATATTTGTCCTCCTTCTTTTTTCAAAGAATTATTTAAAAGCATTTATATGCTTTTGATTTTAAGAGTGTTAAGATAAGCCTTTCTTTCGTCGCTTACCCGGTAGCTTTCCCGCGCCTTCTGTATGGTCTTGTTATGTATCCGGGGGGAAAGACGGCGGTTTTCGAGAAAGGGCAGAGTGCTTTCGTACTGCTTAGCCAGGGCTGTGGCGAAGTACCAGGCTATCATCATATTTACATAGTACTCGTCGCTTTTTATTTCAGCGACAAGGTCAAGCTGTGTCCTGTCGAAATTTTCATCCAGAAACCAGGAAAGGAGCAGCCCTATTCCGAATCTCAAGGTGTAGGTGTTTTCCGACCTTAAGTATTCCGCGGCAAGAGAAAAGGCTCTTTCGGGATGCTTTTTCAGTACTGGCGGTCGGACGCAGTCATTAGTAGCCCAGTTATCCGTAAAGGGAATAAAACGGCGAAGCTCCGAAACACATTCGTCGATGTCCTTCATCTGACAGATAATGAAGCCGTGGAGATTATCTTCCTCGTAGTATTTATGAGGAAGGTCGGAGAGAAACTCTCTGTAGTCCGAGCTTTTGTATATTTCTTTTGCCAGAGTGCGGAGAGCGGGGGTGCGCACACCGATGAATTTCTCTCTCGGCAGAGTGGGAATCAGACCCGCGGTAAAGTCCGCGTATTTTTCGTCACGGAGTGAAAAAAGCTTTTCCCTTATTTCTGCCTTTGTCATATCTCTGTCATCCTGCCCACGGATAACTGCCCGAGGCGGTCACCGAGAGTCTCTTTCAGAATTTTATAAGGCTTGTTTCCCGTGCAGTGGCCCGTGACTATAAGCTGCAGGGAGCTGTCCTTCAGTATTTCAGCCGTACGGCGGATTTCGGCCTCACTGCTTTTGTAGAGATGAAGACCGCCGAAGTAGGCGTAAGCATTTTTTTGCGGGAAGGCTGATTTTATCTCGCGGAGAATGTTTTCGGGCCCTGCATGGCTGCAGCTGTTAAAAATCACGAGACCCTTTTCCGTTTCGAAAACCAGGCTTTGCTCATGGTCGAAATCGTCGGGGACGAGCTTGCCCCTGACCTTTTTATAAAGGCCCGTTCTTTTACCGATTAACTGCAGATTTTCACTTGTATGGCATATCAGATGTACTCCCTCGCAGAGCTTCATACTTCCCTTTACCCGTATAATTCTGCTTGCATACTTTTCCGTTAGCTTCTTTTTTATGCCGATATATTTGTGAAAGATAAATCTTTTTCCGTAGCAGTTATCCTCACATTCGGAGCTGATATAAAAGGGTGCGGTGGCATTAAGAGCGAAAAACTTCTCCATACCGTCCGAATGGTCGTAGTGACTGTGGGAGAGTATTCCTATGTCCACGGCGGAAAGGTCGATTCCGAGCTTTTCCGCGTTTTCGGAAAACAGCTCCGAAGCACCCGTGTCAAGCAGGAATTTGCTTTCTCCGTATTCGATATAAAAGGAAAGACCCCATTCACCCTTCAGTGAGGCTTCCTTATTTGCGATGTTATCACTTAAGACTGTAATCTTCATCACTTTTCTTCCTTTTTCTTCTTTATGAAGGAGGGAGTTATCTTATTGAGGAATTTTTCGAGAGCCTCAAATTCCTTTTCGGCCTTTTCGGCATCCTCCTCGAGTCTTTTGTCCATATCATAGTAAAGGATGTCACAGCCGCATTCACTGCAGGTTTGCTTGATATAAAATATGCTGAGCTTTTTTCCGCATTTGGGACATTTATCCATTATACTTCCTCCTTTACGAGCTTAACTGAAGCTTCTTCTCTTCTTTTCTGAACCTCAGTCTGGATGTTTCTAAGCTTTTCGCCCTCCAGGTCATAGAACTTGTAGGGAATGAGTGATAACAGACCGAGAGCGGCGGGGATGATAGTAATAAGTGCCCAGAGCCAGAATTTAGTGTTTATCGGTGAGGCTTCGGAAACTACCATCATCTGGGTAGCTTCATCTCTCACAAGACCTACCAGAGGAATAAGAGCGGTGCCGAGAGCCGTGGATAAGGTTCCCGTAAGCTTGCCCATAAAGGTGAGCACGGAGAAGGCCATACCCTCGTTTCTTTTACCTGTTTCGTATTCCATATAATCTACCGTTTCACTGATCATTTTAGTGGGAATAACTGCACCGATTGAGCCGTTGAAGGCACCGGACATACCCTGAATCATAAGAAGAGGAACGATAACGCTCATATTTGTGTAATATCTGCTTCCCAGCAGGAACACGAGCGCGGTTACACCTGCATTGATAAGAGCTACTCTGACTACTATCTGTCTCGAGGTCCAGCGCTTTTCCAGTATGGCCATAAGCGGATAGGTCGCCCAGCCGACAAGAGTGCCGGGGATACCGGCTAAAAGAGAAAGGCTGTTTACACCGAGAGCATTATAGTAATAATAAACGCTGAAGGTGCCGCCGATACCGCCCAGGACAGATATGAGATTTGAGGCCATAATCAGAACGAGAGGCTTGTTTTTGAAAAGGAAGGCGAAGCATTCGCTGAGCTTTGGCTCCTCATTGACATAAACGACTCTTTCCTTTGTTTTCGTGCCTGCGAGTGAGAAAAGATACATACCGAAGGTGCCCGCGATAATACTGAGCACAAAGAATACCTGGGAAAGAGAAAGAGGGATGGTGCCGTTTCTGGAAAGGTCGATGCAAACGGTGATTATGATTCCGGGAATACCTCCGATGATACCCGAAATAAGACGGGCGGATTTGATGACTCTCGAGCGGTCGAGAGGACTCGGAGAGATGGCGGAGGAAAGACCCCAGAAGGGAATGTCACCGATGGTGTAAAAGAATTCCCAGATGAAATAGGTTACGCACATATAAACTATTCTCATAGGCTTTGAGGCGGAGTCTGTCAGGAAGATGGGACCGCCGAAAAACAGAACTGTGGTTATGCCCAGAAAAACAGGTACGAAAATAAGATAGGGTCTGAGCTTGCCGTAGCGGGATCTGGTCTTATCCACGATTACACCCATAAGAGGGTCGTTAAAGGCGTCCCAGAAGGCCATAACGGCCAGCATAGTAGAAACTACTACCTCGGGAACACCGAAAACGCTGACGAGGAAGAAGGCTCTCTGTGCCGTCATCATATTATAGCCGATGCATTGACCGCCGTTTGCTATGCCGTAAATCGCTGTTTCCTTGACGCCGACATAGCGTTTTTCTTTTGTTTTTTCCATAATATTTTCTCCTTATAATATATTATGTATATATTGGTGCCGACAGGGAGATGAGGTGTCCGTCCTCTCCGTCAACCTTTCCCCACAGCTCAAATACATAATAGCTGTTTTCTTTCGTGTCGAGGGTGATAAGGCTGTTTTCTGCCTTACCCTCATAAACGGTTATATCTCCGTTGGTTATTACCTTGATTTTTTCAGCGCAGAGGGTATATTCGCTTTCGAAAAGCTTCGCTCTCGAGCAGTCAAGGCTTACTTTGAAGTCGGTTTTTCCGCAGGGAACCGTGTCTCCGACCTCTTTACCGTCAGCACTGACATTAAGCGCGATGCCGAGAGAAAGCTGTGTGCGGCCCTTTTTTATGGCGGATTTAATACCCTCGGGAGTGATTTCTCCGTCGATACGCAGAAGGGTGCAGGCACCGGTCAATTTGTTTCCGGCAGCTCTGTGCCAGTCTCTTCCGAAGGTGGGCGTTATCCGATAGCCTTTATCCAAAAGAGAGAGCCACCATTTTCTGGCTCTGTGATTGGCGGGGGTCATAAGCATTTCTCCCTCGGACCATATTTCCATATAATTGATGAGGGAAAAATCCTTTACATCATAATCCCAGCGTCCGCCCGTACAGATGGGTGTGCCGAGCTGATAGGGATGCGCCATACCTACGAGACCGCCGCTGTCACGGATTGTTTTTAATTCCCTGTCAATATCGGTTATATTGAAGCAGTCGATCATCTTCCCTGCGTTAAGAGAGAGGATGTGTCCGTGATAGGTGGTGTATTCTGTTCCCTTAAGCACCGGTAGGTCGGCATATAAATCCGCCTCGTCCCAGCCCGATACGGTATTGTGATCCGTAAGGCAGATGCCCGAGAGGTGTCTTGCCTTCGCGGTGTCCGAAAGCTCCTTTACGGTAAAGCCTCCGTCGGAGTGAAGGGTGTGGCAGTGAAGCTCACAGGGATACCATTTTTTCATTCTTCCGTCTCCCCCTCGATTTTGATTTTACAGGTGCACACCTCTGTAACCACAGCGTGTATGTTAAGAGAAAGCCTCCACTGACCTGCATTTATGCTTCCCTTAAGAAAGCCGGGAGAAGCGAAATCCCGTCCGATTTCGTGGTGCTGCCTTTCGTCGTGTCGGTGAGCCGCGCCTCTGAAGGCTGTGGGCGAATCGAGAGAAAGGGTAACGAGATTTTTAAGCGGCAGAAACTCATCGTAATCAGTGTATCTGTCTGTGTCCTCGGGAGCATCACGGAGAATGTTTTCTCTGACCAGCGCATAGCTTTTTTCCTTATCCTCTAAAAGCTTCGGTGAATAAGAATAGGTGATGAGGAGCTTCTTTGTTCCTTCGGGAACGGTGAAGGGAAAATAAAGATTACTTTTACTGTCCTCGGGGCGGAGAACCGCCTGAGTCTGCTTTAAAATTATTTCAGCCATGCCATTTGCCTATGTACCTTCCGTATTTTTCCGTGTAAGCATCCACTAATTTTTCTGCTATGGGGTAAGAGCAGACGAGGGGATGAACGGTGAGTGCCTTTACAGCCTTTTGTCTGTCCTTTTTCATAATAGCCTCTACAGTGAGGTTTTCGTAATCCTTTACTGCGCGGATGAGATTTTTCTGCATGGACGGAACATTTTCGATTTTATGGGGATGAACGCCGTTTTTGTCTACCGTGCAGGTAAGCTCGCACACATCTTCGTCGGCGAGGAAATCCAGTGCTCCCTCATTTGGTACAGAAAGCACCATCTGAACGGGCGTTCCCGTGTTAACGGCTCTGATGAACTCGAGAGCTACTGCGGCGTAGCCTCCCTTTTCGGGCTGGGCAAGATATTCCTCTACTGTGGGTACGGGGAATTTTTCCTTTCGTGTGTGACCTGTTTCGATGGAAAAATAGCTGTCCTCACGCATAGCGTAGTGCTTCATAAAGCAGTGGAAGGCTTTTTCGAAGTCATTCTCCACATCGATGGTGCGCATTTCCTCCATCATCATATTGTTTATTTCGAGGATGGTTTCTCCTCTGGTTTTGGCACCGGAAAGCACGGAAGAAACAGCCCTGTCACGGTAATGGTAGAAATAAAGGTATTCATTGGGAAGATAGCTGTCCGAAAGGGACACGAGAGCTTTGTCGAAGTGTACCATTTCCGTATCCTCATAAAGTCGGGGATGGTTCAATACCTCGTCGGTGCAGTCCTCGTCTGCGTCCTTAAAGTCACAGAACCAGGAAAGATGGTTAAGACCGAAGCATTCACAGGTGAGTTTTTCTCTGCCTGTCATATTCTTAAGCTGTCGGAGAAAGCCGCTCGGAGCATCGCAGACACCGTAAACATTACTGTAGCCCATAGTGCGCAGAGCCTGTGTGACGAGGCCGCTCGGGTTAGTGAAGTTAAACACGGGAGCATCCTTTTTCGAAAGCCTTTTAATTTTTTCGCAGTATTCGATGAGAGTATGTATGGAGCGCAGAGCCATAGCGAAGCCTCCTGCACCGGTGGTTTCCTGGCCGAGAACACCGAGATTAAGGGCTGTTCTTTCGTCGAAAACTCTGCCCTCGTCACCCTCTGCACGGATGGTGGTGATGATGAAATCCGCATCCTTAAGTGCTTCGTCAGCATCGAGAGTCAGAGAGAAGGCAAGGTCCGGAGTCAAAAGAGAGGAAATCTTTTTCGCTATAACACCGTAGGTGAAAAGCTTTTCCTCATCTATGTCCATAAATACTACCTCGGTGATGCCTGTAGCCTCGGCACCGAGAGCGATGGATTTGGCTAAAAAGGGTGAGCGGACACCGCCGCCGCCTAAAACTGCTAATTTCATATTATTTCTCCTGTCCTTTATTCATTGAAATCATTCACGGATGTGATCACGGGCTTACCGTCTCTGCCCAGAAGGGGAGTAAGACCTGCTCCGTAGCCTGATTTCGTCATAAGATAGTTTACGCCTGTATTTTTATCTACTATTACCTGAAAAAGGGTAGTGAGCTCACTGCCTTCCTTTTCGGTGACTATAAATCTTTTATCCTTCTTCGCCATAGTCATTCTCCTTTAAACTTATCAGCTATTTCCTTATCGGGGAAATCGAACAGAAACCAGCCCTTGCCCTCTCCGAGCTCATATTCTTTGAAAAAGGCGTTCATTTCATCCGCCGTTCTGACAAGGCTTTCGTTTTTATATCTGTAGGCCGTGCTTATGAAATGGACACAAATGTTATCCCCGTCGCATTTACAGCGGTCAAGAAAGGGCTTTTCGCATTTATGCCATTTTCTTTCGGGGGCGAGTGCATAGCGATCCTGGACGGTGGCCTTTTGCGTTTTATTAAGTCTTACGGAATAGATTTTTTCAGACCATTTTTTGCCCTGATCTCTCCAATGGGAAAAGTCGAGTCCGCAGGCGTTTTCCTTTCTGTAGGACGGAAAAACCTTACAGCGTCTCATCAGGACTATCCTGCCTCTGCAGTCCTCTGCACAGGGGATTTCCGAGCCGAGATACCATTTTTCCTCGTGACCCTTTATGTATTTTTCGTAGAATGCGGGGAAAAAGAAATGGTTCTGCAGACCCCTGTCTTGTTTTACGCTCATAACGATAAATTCTTTGGGATTTTCCTCTAAAAAGTCAAGGCAATCCTTAAGCACTGCGGAAAAGGACAAGGGAAATTTTTTATCCTTATCCTCATAGCAGTCAGCCAGGGAGTGGACGAGATAAAAGCCGTCTTTTTTTCGGTTAAGGCGCACATCGATGAGTCTTACACCGAGGGAAAGCTGCTCGCGGAGAGTGAGACTCTGACATCGGCAGACCTTTTCCATATCGACGAAGGCAGTAAGAGAATCGTGAGTGCCGAAAAGGTTAATTTCGGAAATTTTTCTGCTGTTATCCTGCTTCATTTTTTCACCCCGTACCCAAAATTCTCATATATATTACAGTATAACATTTATGGTTTTTCCAGTCAATGGATTTAAGAAGAAAAACACAAGATAAAAGGACAGTCACGCTGTACCGAATCACAGTATGACTGTCCTTTTATGTAAAATTATCGGATGAATTTTTCTATAAACTCATCTGTTTTTTCATCATATTCCTTTTTGCCGAAATAGTAGCTGCGGGCGTGGTCAGCCTCGGGCACGATCAGAAGCTCCTTACACTCCGAGGAGCAGGCCTCGTAAAGCTGATAAACCATATATGTGGGCACGAAGTCATCCTTGCCTCCGTGGACGAAGAGCATCGGTATTTTCGCTTTTTTGACTGCTTCGAGAGCGTTAGTGTCCTTTTTCAGATCATAGCCTGCTTTTTTACGGTTAATGGCATTTACGAAGGCCAGAGAAGCCTCGGGCAGATGCAGAGAATCGAGCTTACAGGCGAACTCGTCATAGGCACTGGTAAAGCCGCAGTCGGCTACGGTGAATTTTACATTTTCGGGGAGCTGACCGCTTCCTGTCATCAGCATAACCGTGGCACTACCCATAGAGATTCCGTGAAGGATAATCTGAATGTCACTGCCGAACTCCTTTACCATAAAGCCGAGCCATTTGAGAGCGTCCTTTGATTCGTAGGAGGAAAAGCCGATGTAGCGGCCTTCGCTGTCGCCGGCTGCCTGATGATCCACAAAAAACATATTAAAGCCGAGCTCTTCCACCCAATGCTTCGCGTAATGACACCACTCACCCTTGCCGTCGCTTCGGTAGCCGTGAGAGCCGAAAACATAAACCTTGCTTTCCTTTTCGGGCTTCATCAGATAGCCGCAAAGCTTCTGTCCGCGGTCGTTTATCATCGAATAGGTTTCGTAGCCGTAGCTTTCGAGCCAGCGGAGGTTTTCTTCTTCTACTCTTTTCTTTTCATCCTCGCTGCTTCCGTCGTCACTGGTTATTATTTTTTTAATAGCGGGGGGAATGGTAAGCTCGCGCTCTATCAGTGCGTGGAAAATGCCCTCGTGAAACGCATAAATACCTGCACCTGCGGCCGCACCGAGTGCCAGGGCTATGCCTGCTTTCTTCATAATATTCTTCCTTTCTTTACCGTTAAAAAAAGGACTGTCTGTTGACAGCCCCGTTTTTATAAGGTTTTAATTATGCGTAGGCCATTTCGTAGAGTGAATCCATTGAACCTTCCATATTGATTGTAAGAGAGATAACAGCCTTACCTGTGCCGAAGCCTTCAAGAGGAAGCTTGTTTTCAAGTCTTACAAGTCTGCCCTGACCGTCAACTGTTGCGGTAAGAGTAGCACCGGGATAGTGGAGCTCAGCCTTAGAAATGGTGACAGGACCAAGATCAAGAGAACCGAGGTTAAGGGGATCCATTGCACCCATGTGGTATGTGGGCTCAGAGGTGTTTGTTGTGCCGTCGAAGATTGAGTCTTCAGCAACGAATACCATTGTCATTGTGTAACCGCCGTCAGCGTTAGCTGTTGCAGTAGCGGAAGCAAGACCTGCAGCCTGAACGTTTGCATCTCTGCCCCAGGGGATGATCTTTTCTTCGAGCTTTCTGCTGGGTTCAGCAACGTCTACGCCGTTTTCGAATGTCCATTCGTTTGTGGTTGTACCTGTGAAGCCTTCAACAACCTTGTTAACAACTGCTGCTGCAGCTGCGGGAAGGTCTGTAACACCGATGTTGATGGTTTCGGTCTTCTTTGTTGTTACTTTGCCCTGATATGCTCTGTAAGCATTGAGAGCCTTGTTGTAAGCTGCTGCGATTTCTTCCTTTGAGGAGGGAACAGCTGATGATGAGGGTGCATCTGTTGCGGGTGCATCTGTTGCAGGAGCATCAGTTGCGGGTGTGTCGTTAGAAGGAGCCTGTGTAGGCGCTTCTGTGGGAGCAGCTGTGGGTGCCTGTGTGGCGGGAGTCTGTGTAGTAGCGGGAGCAACTACCTGTGCTGCACCTGCGGAGCCGCCGTTAACATTAACATTGATGCCGCTTTCAGAGCCGATGTTGATGTTGATGCCTTTTGTTGCGCCAAGTCCGAAGCCTGCTAAGAAAACGATAAGGGCTACGAGAACGATAGCAACAACCTTAATTTCTTTTTTCATGGTTATTAAACCCCTTTCAAAAATTTGCGTTTACACGCTTTTTAAGTAATAATGGCTCGTCTTGGTCAAATCAACACGTAGTCATTTACTCTATAAAATTACATTATTTTTGTAAAAAAGTCAAGTCTTTTTTCACCTTTTTAATTTAAAGATTTCAACAAATGTCTGCTTTTGTCTTTTTTACTGAAAAAAATGAAGGTTTTATATCTAATTTGCACAAAGAGAAATTATCTTTCCTCTCTGAAGTAGGGAAGACCGAGTGCCTGGGGAGGCTGATTTTCCTTGCGGTCACGGATGCTGGTGAAAATAAGCACGATGATAGTAACAATATAAGGAAGCATTTTGAAAATTTCCTTGCTTGCGAAGCTTACGCCCGTGATGTAGCTGCTGGCGATGTAAAGAGCACCGAAGATTATGGAGCCGAAGATGGCGAAGTGGGGCTTCCAGACGGTGAAGATAACCAGAGCGATAGTGAGCCAGCCGATGGCGTCGATGCAGTATTCCCAGTTACCGTTTAGGTAGTCCATAATGAAGGAAAGTCCGCCGAGGCCTGCGATGGCACAGCCGATACAGGTGGAAGCATAGCGGTAGCGGGAAACATTGATGCCTGCCGCGTCGGCTGTGGCGGGATTTTCGCCTACGGCACGGAGGTTGAGTCCGATTCTCGTCTTATTAAGAACATATGCGGAAACGAGCGCGATGATTATAGCGAGATAAATCAGTATGCCGTGAGAGAAAAAGATTTCGCCCACTGCGCCCAGACCGTCCGCGAAGGGGAGGGAGGTGGTGAAGTAACGGCTTCCCTTGCTGTAAATGGAGCCGGTCTCTGCTATCATATAATCGGAAACGCCTACGCCGAAGGTGGTGAGGGCGAGACCCGTAACATTCTGATTAGCACGGAGAGTAACGGTGAGGAAGCTGAAAAGCAGTCCCATAACCGCGCCGCCGAGGAGAGTGGCCAAAATAGGAATGAAAACAGCCAGAAAATAATTTGCATTGGCCTTTGCGGCTGAAAGGTAAAGATACTCTGCGAAGCATCCGCAGGAAGCACCTACACACATAACACCCGGGATACCGAGATTAAGGTGTCCCGACTTTTCGGTAATCGTTTCGCCTGTGGAGCCGAAAAGGAAGGTCATACCGAGTCTGATAGAACTTACTAAAAACGCTAACATCAGTCATTCTCCTTTCTGCCCTTTGAAACGAGGATTTTGTACTGGAGGAAAAATTCACATCCGATGATGAAGAAAAGGATGATACCCGTAACGATGTCGGAAATGGCCACGGGAAGACGGAAGTCGGTGGAAACCTGTCCTGCACCCTTTTCGAGAAAGACGATGAGGAAGGAGGTCATTACCATATAGACGGGATTGAATTTGGCGAGCCAGGAAACCATAATGGCCGTGAAGCCTCTGCCGCCTGCGGTGGTGGTGCTTATGGTATGGTTTGTGCCGCCTACGAGGATGAGTCCCGCGATACCGCAGAGAGCACCTGAAACCACGAGGGTTCTGATGATAACCTTGGGCACATTGATGCCGATATATCTTGCGGTATTTTCGCTTTCGCCCACGACGGAGATTTCGTAGCCGTGCTTGGTCTTTTTCAGATAGATGTAAACGAGGACGGTAAGAACGGCTACCGTGATTATGTTAAGCAGATAGGGCTGGTTAAAGAGCACCGGTAAGCCGTGCTCGGGCATGGGAGTGAGTATACCGGAGCCGCTTTTTACGAAATATTTGAGGAAGAATGCGACGAGCTGAATGGCCACATAGTTCATCATAAGAGTGAAAAGAGTTTCATTTGTGTTCCATTTCGCCTTAAACACAGCGGGAATAACCGCCCAGATGATGCCTGCCGAAACAGAGGCGGCGATCATAACGAGGAGAAGCACCGGATATGGGAGGCTGTC
Organism: Acutalibacteraceae bacterium; assembly: GCA_045588555.1. Lineage (GTDB taxonomy): Bacteria > Bacillota > Clostridia > Oscillospirales > Acutalibacteraceae > UBA6857. Next base: position 51,840 of record JAZNEL010000041.1, read on the forward strand.
TCCTAAAAACATCATAACCGAAACTGTGGCAAGACCGCCCACGAGGACCTGTCCCTCACCGCCGCAGTTCCAGAACTTCATTTTAAAGGCGGGAGTCAGAGCCAGTGCGATACACAGAAGCACTGCCACATTCTGTAAAAGAGACCACAGACGGAGAGATGAGCCGAAGGCACCCGAAATCATCGAGGAGTAAACCTGGATGGGGTTTTTACCTGTCAGCAGAGTAATTACCACGGCGGAAACGAGAAGAGATGCGATGATGGCGGCGGCACGGACGAGAACGCTTTTGTACCATACTACCGTATCGCGTTTGACGATATGAATGTTCATCTTATTCATTGCTTCCACCTCCCTGCGAGTTTTTTGTCTTGGTCATAAGAAGACCTATTTCTTCCTTTGTGGTTGTTCTTGCGTCTACGACACCTGTGATGCTGCCCGAGCCGATAACGAGGATTCTGTCGCACAGCTCGATGAGCACATCGAGGTCTTCTCCGACGAAGATAACTGCCACACCCTTTTCCTTCTGCTTATTGAGAAGATTATATATAGTATAGGATGCGCCGATGTCGAGACCTCTTACGGGATATGCCGCCATAAGCACCGTAGGTGAAGCGGCGATTTCTCTGCCGACGAGAATTTTCTGAATGTTACCGCCGGAGAGCCTTCTGACGGGGGTACGGGCATCGGGGGTTACGACCTCGAGGTCTTTTATTATCTTTTCGGCAAGATCCTTCGGAGCCTTTCTTTCGAGGAATACGGATTTGCCCTTACGGTAGGAGCGGAGCATCATATTGTCGATGATGTCCATATTGCCCACCAGACCCATACCGAGCCTGTCCTCCGGAACGAAGGAAAGACGGACACCGAGGTCTCTTATCTGCATGGGAGTTTTGTCGCGCAGGTTATCCTGCGTGCCTGTTTTCGGATTATTGTAGAGGATTTCGCCCTCGTTTACCTTCTGCAGACCTGCGATAGCCTCCAGAAGCTCACGCTGACCGGAGCCTGCGATGCCTGCGATACCGAGGATTTCTCCCGAATATGCGGTGAAGGAAATGCCGTTAAGCACCTTCACGCCCTCACGGTCGACACAGTTAAGGTCTCTGACCGTTAATCTTTCCGTACAGTTCTTCGGCTCACTGCGGTCGATATTGAGACTAATTTTTTTACCTACCATCATTTCCGTAAGCTCTGCCTCGTCGGTGCAGGCTGTTTCCACAGTTCCCACATATTCGCCCTTACGGAGAACGGCTACCTTGTCAGAGAGGGAAAGCACCTCGTGAAGCTTATGGGTGATGATGATAATGGATTTGCCGTGCTCTCTCATTCTGCGCAGAACAGCGAAAAGCTTCTGGGTTTCCTGGGGAGTAAGAACGGCGGTGGGCTCGTCGAGGATGAGAATGTCTGCACCTCTGTAAAGGACCTTTATGATTTCTACGGTTTGCTTTTCCGAAACGGACATTTCGTGGATTTTTTTCATCGGGTCGATTTCGAAGCCGTATTTGTCGCTGATTTCCTTTACCTTTTTTACTGCCTCTTTGATGTTGAAGGCACCCTTTTCGTCGAGACCGAGGATGATATTCTCCGTGGCGGTGAAAACATCGACGAGCTTGAAGTGCTGATGAATCATACCGATTTTATATTTGAAGGCATCCTTCGGTGAGCGGATGATTACCTCTTTGCCGTCGATGAAAATCTGACCCTCATCGGGGAAATAGATACCGGCTATCATATTCATCAGAGTGGTTTTACCGCTTCCGTTTTCACCGAGAACAGAAAGAATTTCACCTCGGTTTACCGTAAGATTGACATTGTTGTTGGCAATCTTGCCGGCGAAGGATTTACAGATGTTTTTTAGCTCTATGGCGGGTGATTTATCCAAACCTCATTCCTCCTTTAAGTATTTAATAATAAGGCTTAAGTTATCAAAACACAGCCTTTTCCGGGCTGTCTTTTCATCACTTAAAAAGAACAGTTAGCGGGACAGTTTAGTGCCCCGCTAATTATTAAAGGGTTAAATCAGAACTTCTCGTTGAGAAGGTTGATGCCGTCAATTCTGAGGTCGAAGTAGGGAGCTGAACGGGATTCTGATTCGTGGAAGTAGCCGTCAGCGATAGCTTCTGTGTCAGGTGTGTAAGCAGCATCGGTGTCAACATCAGCTGTATAGGTGTCGAGAGCCTCGCCGCCTACTGTGAAGGTGGAAGCATCGAATACGTTGAGCTTGCCTGCCTTGATTTCTTCTACGAGAGCCTGGAGCTTTTCGAAGGTGCCTTCAGCAGCTACATCCTGGTTGATACCGGTGAGAACTACGGAGCCCTCTGCGATACCGCCGCACCAGTCAGCTGCGATAGCCTCGCCCTTTACAACCTGACCGATGATGTAGTTGTAGTAGGGAGTCCAGTTGATAGCTGAGGAAACGATGAAGGTTTCGGGGCAGGATTCGTAGGTTGAACCGTTGTAGGAAACATTGGGAATACCTGCATATTCGCAAGCACCGGGAGCACCCATTGAGTCAGCGTGCTGGCTGATAAGCTTGCAGTCCTTGGCGATGAGAGCCTCGGCGGCGTTCTTTTCTTCTGTAGCGTCATACCACGAGCCTGTGAACTGAACATCCATAGTAACTGTGGGGCATACGCTCTTTGCGCCGAGATAGAAGGAGGTGTAGCCGGAGATAACTTCAGCATAGGTGAAAGCACCTACATAACCGATCTTTGCTTCTTCTGCGGTGAATTTACCGGCTTCGATCATTTCGTTGAGCTTGAGACCTGCGGCAACACCTGCAAGGTAACGGCCCTGGTAAATGGATGCGAAAGCATTGTGGTAGTTGTCAAGACCCTCTGTGTGAGCCTTTGTACCTGTAGCGTGGCAGAACTGAACCTCGGGGAATTCCTTTGCAGCCTGAATCATAAAGTCTTCATGACCGAAGGAGTTAGCGAAAACGATCTTACAGCCTTCGCCTACGAGGTCTTTAGCTGCTACATAGCATTCGTTACCTTCGGGAATGTTAACCTTAACGATAACCTGCTCGTCTGTGAGACCGAGAGCTTCCTGGATTCTGTCTACAGCGTTGAGGAAGTTGAGGTCGTAGGTTGAGTTTTCATCGTGGAGACAGATGAAACCGATTTTGAAGTCTGCGGGAACCTCGTAGTCAGCCTCGATTTTAACTTCAGCGATGGGGGATTCACTCATACCTGTTGTTTTGTCTTCTTCGCCGTTACCGCCGTTGCCGCCGCAAGCTGCGAGAGCAAAGAGCATAAGAGCTGCAAGAAGAACTGCGAGTAATTTTTTCATAACTTTTGTCCTCCCTTTGGGAAATTTTTTATTTTTACCGACACCTCGGTAAAGTCCTGATTAATCCTGACTGCGGAAAGTGAGAGAGTCATCGCTCATAGAGTCCACGATGGCGAGAGATTCCACTCTGATTCCCATATCACGGATTCGTCTGCCGCCCTTCTGGAAGCCCTTTTCCACGGCGATGGCACAGCCCGTAACCTCTGCACCGGCCTGTCTGCACAGGTCGATGAGACCGATGAGGGCGTTACCCTCGGCCAGGAAATCATCCACGATGAGCACCTTATCGTCGGGGGAAAGGAAATCCTTTGAAACGATGACATCGTAGGTGGTGCCGTGGGTGAAGGATTCCACCTGTGTTTTATAGACGGCATTTGCTATGTTTTTGGTCTTTGTCTTTTTAGCGAAAAGCACGGGACAATCAAAAAACTGCGCAATAATACAGGCCACACCGATGCCCGAGGCTTCTATGGTGAGAACCTTGTTTATTTCGCAGTCAGCGTATAAGCGTTTGATTTCTTTTCCCATCTCGCACAGAAGAGACACATCAATCTGATGGTTGAGGAAAGAGTCAACCTTGAGAATATTACCCGGAAAAACCTTTCCGTCCTTTGCAATTCTTTCTTCGAGAAGCTTCATTTCCTTGCTCTCTCCTTACATAACAAATCAACATAAGTATTTTAACAAAATATGACAGATTTTGCAAGAGAAACGGAAAGAAAAGGTAGAACAAAATATACTTGCCGTCTTTGGTTAATTTGACTAAAGAAATCACAAGGGTGCAGGCTTGAAGGACTGCAAAAAAACCATTGTAAAAGCAAAGGCTGATACAATGGTTTGATTTTTTGTATGGGGAAAAGCTTATGTTTTTTTCGTGAACTCCTTACCGCAGTGGGGACAGCTTATTTTAATTTTGCCTTTGCCCTTCGGCACTCTTAAGGTGCGGTGACATTGAGGACAGGCATAATAGCGGTGCTCCTTGTCTCTGAACTGATTGATTTTTTTAGTGGTAAAGGCTCTCCAGGGCGCAGACACCTCGAGAAATTTCGCATTTTCCTTTATTCTTGCCTCATAATTTTTCGATAGTGCTCTGAAAACGGCGATGCCGTAGGGAATGAGACCGATGAGGCGGGTGAAGGGAGTTCTGTAAAAAAACAGGGAAAGGATGAGTGTGACGACGGCACCGAGGATGATGAGAAACACATTCAGTGCATCGTTTCCGCCGTAGCGTCCGTACATAAACTGTCTGATTTTATTTAGCATAGTATACCTCTTTGAATTATTTTAAATGAATTGTAGTAAAGAAAGCTTAAATTCACCTTAATCGTTTTCTATCGCTTCGAGCTCCTGTGCCGTCAGCTCTCTGCATTCACCCTCCCGCAGACCTTCGTCCAGGTCGAGACCGCCCATTTTCACTCTTTTCAGAGCGATGACCTTATTACCCAGAGCGGCGAACATTCTTTTCACCTGATGGTATTTACCCTCGTGGATTTTAACCTCGGCCACGGGCGGAGTATCCGTGAGCATTTTTACCTGTGCCTCGAGGCATAAGGTGCCGTCACGGAGCTGTATTCCCTCGGTAAAGCTTTTTATGTCCTCACGGGTCAGCGTATGGGCAAGAGTGGCGTGGTAGGTTTTCATTATGTGGTTTTTCGGAGAAAGTATGCGGTGAGCGAAGTCTCCGTCATCAGTGATAAGCACGAAGCCGGTGGTATCTCCGTCGAGTCTGCCGGCAGGGAAAAGACCCTGTCTGAAAAGAGAGGGCGGGACGAGGTCGATAACCGTTTTATGAACGGGGTCATCGGTGGCGGAAACCACACCCTGCGGCTTGTTAAGCATAATATAAATGTGCTTTTTGTAGGAGATGATTTCTCCGTCAGCGGTTATGGTATCTCTTTCGGTATCTGCCTTTTGGTCGGCAGCTTTTACCATTTCGCCGTTAAGGGTGACAAGACCGGCCTTTATCAGCTTTTTTACCTCGGAGCGGGAGTATTTACCCTGGGAAGAAATTATTTTATCTATTCTTTCCATCTTTATTTAATCCTGGTGATTTTTTCGCCCTTGACGAAGAAAACTCTTTTGGCATAGGGGAAAAGGAATTTATCGTTCATTGAGTCCGTGTAAAAATCGTCGATAACTCCGTCGGGAAAGGCCTCACGGAAAAACTCTATCTTTTTTTCGCGGAAGCAGCCGCGGATGAATTTTCCTGTTTCGATGTCGAACTCTGTGCCGAGACAGTGCTTTATGCCGAGTCTGCGGCAGATTTCCTGTGCCATAAAGTTCGGACAGGCCGTGATAACCAGGTCATCCTCCTTCTGTATTTCTTTATAGAAGGGCTTTACCCGATGCTCGTGCTTGTCCCAGAATTCCTTTACTATCTCATCGAAATTTACATCGTGGGTGGTGAAATAGTCCTCGAAAACGTGGCCGAAGGAGTCGATGATGTCATTAAAGCGGATTTTTTCCTTATGGTAATCGTAAAGGGTTTTCAGCACAAAGGGGAGATATTTTACCAGAGAGGGCTCTTTTTTGAGGTAAAAGAGAAAGAAATGTAGAGAGGAGTCTCCTTTATATATAGTATCGTCAAAATCGTAAACGTTCATAAGTAGTCCTTTCTTCGGGTGACTGCCGTCACTTTATTCGGGTTTTTTCAGTGAAAGATATTCGTCCTTTACTATGCCGAGCTTTTTGAAAATCAGATGGAAAATCAGCGACAGGACGGCAGGAGCGATGAAATGCATAATCGCTACGGTGATTATGGTTTCGACGGAGCTTCCCATAGCCGAAAGAGCACCGAACTGTCCCACGAGACCGCTCGTTCCCATACCGGCACCGGAGGGGGTATTCGTCATCTGTAAAAGACAGGTGGAAACGGGACCCAGAACAGCACCTGCCAGAGTGGGTGCTAAAAGAATCTGGGGATGGCGCATAATGTTACCGAACTGGAGCATACTCGTGCCGAGACCCTGTGAGATAAGACCGCCTACTCCGTTAGCTCTGAAGGAGGTTACGGCGAAGCCTACCATCTGTGTTGCACAGCCGACTGCAGCTGCTCCGGCCGCGATGCCCTCGATGCCGAGCATAATGCACAGTGCCGCCGAGGAGATGGGCGCCGTCAGGGCAAGACCGACAAGCACGGACACGCTTATACCCATAGGGAAGGGATGAAGCTGTGTGGCGCTGTTTATCAGATCACCCAGTCCGGTCATAAATTCGGAAAGATAAGGGCCGATAAAGGTGCTGACAAAGCCGCCGGTAACGATGGTTACGATGGGGGTGATAACGATGTCTATTTTGGTTTTACCCGCTACGAGAGAAGCGATTTCGTTGGCGACGAGAGCAGAAACATAAGCTCCTACGGGGCCGCCCAGAGTATAGCCGAAGGCACCGACCGCGATACAGGAGAAGATTACCAGAGGCTTGCTTTTCAGACCGTAGGCGATGGCCGCACCGATAGCACCGCCGACCACGGGAGAGGAGGCGGAGAGGACCTCGGAAAAGGTCGCCAGAATTTCCAGATGCGGGATTTTCGCTATCTGACTGATGATAAGCCCTACGATAAGAGACGAAAAAAGGCCCAGGGCCATATAGCTCATAGCATCGACAAAATAGCGTTTAAAATACTTTTTTATAAATTTCATTTCATCATCTCCCCTTTCGGATGCATTCATTTAAGTATAACTCTTGCTGAAAAAATAATCAAGTGGTTTAGGGAAGAACAGTAAAAAACCGTTATATCAGCATTGATAAGCGATATAACGGTTAAGAGCTTATTCTGCCTTTTCGGCGTCGCTCATTTCTTTTCTTGCCTCAAGGTCTGCGGCGATTCTCTCGAGAGCTTTGCCGTTAAGGTTATAAAAAAGAACGGGGACTATGGCTAAAAGACAGGATATGACGGTGGTGATAATCATTACATTAAAAATGGGTGTTCTTACTGCCTCGTCAAAGAGTACATCATAATCGTTATGCAGTCCGTAGAAGCGGTAGAAATAGGGGAGAATGAGGCCTGTTACGAGACCTGCGCCCGAAACCATCATACCGCCGAACTGGGTGATGAAGCCCTCGAGTCTCTGACCTGTTTTCCACTGCTGATAATCGAAAATGTCCGCTGTGACCGAGGCACAGATGACACCGTCACCTCCGATGGCGAGAGTGGCGAGATAAAGAGAGCCGAGGAAAAGCACGGGACTCGACGAGGTAAAGAGCATAAGCACGGAGAAGGCGGCTCTTACTACATTGAAAAGAATGAGACAGTTTCTTTTGCCTAATTTTTTAGCCAGAACGGGAGCCAGCAGCATACCGGGAACGGAGGCTGTGCCGATTACCGCATTCATAATGCCGAGAACGGCATCGCTTTCGATAACATAGGAGCAGTACCACACGAGAATAGAGCCGATGGCGTATTTCATTGAGCCGAGGATGTTATAAAGATAATAAAGCCAGAAGTATTTGTTGCCGTAAAGGGATCTTATTCCCTCGCTGAATTTTACCTTGGCCACATAGTCCTTCGAAACGACGATTTTTTCTTTTGTTCCCTTAAAGGTCCACACGCTTAAGGCGATACCGATAACAGAGAAAATCGGAAAAAGCACTCTGTAGGCGGTAAAGCCCTTCATACCGCCCGCGAAAAGACCTGCCAGAACGGGAAGGATGATGTTTACGACGGAGGGTCCGAGGGAATAAACAAACTGGCTTACGGAAAGGAGGCTTGTTCTTTCGTCGCTGTCGGGTGTCAGCACCTGCGCCAATGAGGTAAAGGCCAGAGCGTAGATGGACTGAAAGATCATAGCGAAGGTGTAAACAGTGCACAGCAGTACACATTTCAGGGTGTAGTTCAGGGAGGTGGGAATATACGCCATCAGGCAGATGAGCACAGCGGCCGGAACACCCGTGAGAATAAGATAGGGTCGGAACTTGCCGTACCTTGTGTTCGTATTGTCGATAAGCATACTGACAAAGGGTGTCTTCGCCAGGTTTATGACAGTAACGAGTGTGGACATCCAGGCCAGGTGAACAGGGTCGATTCCGTAGGCAGAGCCTACCAGAAGACAGCTCGCCGTAAGGCCTACATAGCCGAAAATGGAGTTAATGGTGTTTACACCGATACCGCCGAAGGAATAGGCACAAAATTCCCTGTAGGAAATATGCTTACCTTCGGGAGGAGTGCTCCAGTGGGCGGGTATCTGCTTTATGAAGCCTTTGACTTCAGAAATAAGCTTGCTCATAATTTTCTCCTTTGAAGCAAATGATGCTTTTATTTTAACAATTCGGCAAATAGATGTCAATAGAAACGAAAAAACCGTTATACAGTCTTTCGGCCGTGTAACGGTTTTTATCCGATTTTGTAAAGTAAAACTATTTCCAGATGAGCCACAGGAGAAGATAGCCTGTGATGACTGCGGCAAGAGTGAAGGGTACACCGAACCTCATAAAGGTGGTGGCTTTTACCTCGTGACCCTCCTTACGGAGAATACCGATACCTGCGATGTTTGCACTGGCACCGATGGGAGTAAGGTTCCCGCCGAGAGTAGCACCGCAGAGAAGACCGTAGTAAAGGAGAGTAGGCTCGATGCCGAGGTCGCCTGCGATAACGGGAACTATCGAAAGCATAGTGGCCGTGTAAGGAATGTTATCGATAAAGGCGGAGAGGATAACGCTCATCCACACGATGATGGTGTAAACCATAAAGGTCGAGCCCGAGCCGAGAGAGGCGATGGCTGAACCGATAACATCGATAACGCCTGCGTTTTTTATGCCGCCGATTACTACGAAAAGGCCGGTGAGAAGGACGATGGTATAGTAGTCGATTTCCTTAAAGGCGTTTTTGACGATTTCTTTGTTTTTCTTTATGAAAAGCTCACGGATGACACCTACGAGGAAGAAAGCGATACAGAGAATACCGTTTGTGATGTCGGGTTTATAAAACTGACCGGGAGCCGCGGCGTCCTTATAGGGAATGAAGGAAACGGCAATAAGAGAAAGGACGGTACCGGCGAGCAGATATGTAGGAAACTTATCCTCGACTACCGTTCTGCCCTCAAAGGAGATTTTTTCTTTATCCTTGCGGAACATAAAGACGATGATTAATGCGCTGACGATGGCGCCGGCCTGAACTACCCAGAACATACCGACATGGCCGTCGTGAACGAAGAAGTCGGAGAAATCGAGGTTAGCCGCCTTCGCCAAAAGGATGGAGGTCGTGTCGCCTACGAGGGTAGCCGCACCCTGAAGATTAGAGGAAACGGCGATGCAGATGATGGCGGGGACGGGTGAGGTGTTGATCTTTTTGCAGAAGGCTAAAGCTACGGGGGCAATCATAAGAACTGTAGCCACATTATCCACGAAGGCGGATACGATTCCCGCGAAAAGAGAGAGGGCCACGACCACCCATTTCATATTGGGCATTTTTGAAATGAGTATATCGGACATAAGCTGGGGCATTTTGGATTCGATGAAAAGGTACACGGTACCCATAGTACCTGCTATCATCATAATAACATTCCAGTCGATTTCCGAAAGAGCGGAGCCTAAAGAATAATTATAGGATCCCGAGGAAAGGGCGAAAAAGCCTTCTCCGAAAAGAGAGGGGTTCACCGAAGCGATGATGCCGAGGGCCACAAACACGAGTGCAGAGCCGACGGTAACGTATGGTCTGATTTTCTGAAAAGCCAGCATAAGAATGTATGTCACGGCGAAGATAATCAGAGCAGTAATGGTAATAGGACTCATTTTGACAACTCCTTAAGATTATTTTCGGGCGTGTCTGTACAAAAAAATAAAACCCGCCTGCATTGCAGTGGATTTCATAAAGCTTCGCATTTTCTCACATTTGCCCCTTGGTGAAAAAGGCACGAAGCCGCAATCCTTATAAATAGAATGCTATTACATTCTATGACAGACTCCACCACTTATCGGGATTGCAGAGAGAATTATACTATACGGGTGAGTGCTTGTCAACGGATTTTATTAAAAAATATTAATTTCTTTCGATTTTATTAAGATGCGGAAAAAAGTATTGACAAATCGGTCTACAATGTGTAAACTAAAGCCGTAGTCTACAATATGTAAACCGAAAGGAGAATGAATATGAACGATTATCAGCTGGGCGCCGTGGAGTCACGTTTCGCGGACATTATCTGGGAAAATGAGCCTCTTTCCTCGGCAGAGCTTGTCAGAAGAAGCGAAGAAGCACTTAACTGGAAAAAGTCCACCACCTACACCGTGCTGAAAAGACTGTGCGGAAAGGGTATCTTCCGAAACGAAAAGGGCACGGTTTCCTCTCTTATTTCTAAAGAGGAGTTTTATTCCGTGCAAAGCGAAAAATTTGTCGATGAAACCTTCGGAGGCTCCCTTCCTGCTTTTCTTGCCGCCTTTACCTCGAGAAAAAAGCTGACGGCAAAGGAAGTACAGGAGCTTAAACGGATGGTAGAAAATTATGAGGAGGAGTGATTATGGGTACAGTTGATTTTTTTATCGGGCATTTCTTCGATAATGAGTTTATCATAAACCTTATAAATACGAGCATAAGTGCCTGCTGGTTGGTGGGTGCGGTGCTGCTTTTCCGCCTCGTTTTCAGAAAGGCACCCCGCTGGCTCATAGTAGCCTTATGGGCAGTGGTTGCCGTGAGACTCATCTGCCCCGTACCCATCGAAAGTCGCCTGAGCCTGGTGCCTACTGCGGAGCCTATTCCTTCGGAGCTGCTGACCATCGACCCGACCAAGGGCACGGAAAGAGTCACCGTGGAGATAATAGAAAATCCCATTTATTCGGGATTGGTGGATTCCTCTGTTTCCGTAAATCCCGACATCGGCTTTACTGCGGCACTGGCAGATTTGCTGTGGCTGTACGGTGTGGGAGCGATGCTCATATATGCTCTTTTGAGCTGTCTGATTATTTTCTTTAAGGTACGACAAAGCGTTAAGCTGCGGGATAACATTTTTCTCTGTGACAGGATAGAAACTCCCTTTATTTTCGGAATTATCCGCCCGAAAATTTATCTTCCCTCCTTTATGGGCGAGGAAGACACGGAGTTTGTTCTTGCTCACGAAGAGGCGCATCTGAAAAGAAAAGACCATCTGTGGAAGCCTCTGGGCTTTTTCATTCTCACGGTCTACTGGTTCAATCCCGTAATATGGCTTTCATATATCCTTCTTTGCAGAGATATTGAGCTCGCCTGTGACGAACGGGTTATAAAGGAAATGGGCGCGGACATCAAAAAGCCATACTCAATGGCTCTTATCAACTGCTCTGTCCCGAAAAGAATGATTACTGCCTGTCCCGTAGCCTTCGGTGAAACGGGAGTCAAGAAAAGAATAAAGGCAGTGCTGAATTACAGAAAGCCCGCTCTGTGGCTTATTATCGCCGCGGCTGTTACGGGTATAATTCTGGCTGTGTGCTTTGCCACGAGTCCCGAAACGAGGGAGGGCACCCTTTCGGAAAAGAACTATCTCATTCAGACCGACGAGGGCGAGGAAATGTTCCGCTTTGACGAGGTGATAGAATATACCGAGAGCTTTACCGTATATAAGGGCGAGAAGTCCTACTTCAGAGCCACTCCGGGAAACGGCAGAAGCACTGTGCTGAACCTCCTTTCCTCCCTTTCTCTGGAAAGACTGCCCGATATGACATCGGAGGGACTCGGCCAAAACGGCAGAATTAAGGCGGAAGGCGACAAAGAAAGCGTAGAATTGATTTTCTGTGACGGCTTTTCGAAGGCTTTTATGCGTAGCACGGGTTCATCCGTGGAAAGCTCACTTTATGCCGTGGATGCGGAAAAGGTCAAAACTTTTTTCGATGAGGAAAAATACTTAAAGCAGGGTAATATCTGGGAATGTAATCTGGCAAGCAGTGCATACGGCCACGGCTTCATAGTTTTTTACGCTGACGAGCTGATGAAGCTAACCGAAAAGCCTGCGGCGAAGGGCGGCAGAATTTCTGACTATACCTCCGAGGAGCACGGTGACGGATATATGTGGACTCCCGAAATAACCGAAGACGGAGTAGGCAGTGAGGCTTCTGTCAGCTTCAGAGGGACAATGTACGGTGAGGAAATATCCTTTACCGTTAATATCGAAAAGGTAGGTCAGAATGACGGCCTTTCCACCTATTATCTTATTTCTGCCGAGGACACGGTTATCGGCGGATGGGGTAACGGCTACGAATACATTCTTTCTAAACCCGTACCCTCCGGGGAAAATAACGAATGGTACTGTAATCCGATGTTAAGCCATACGGCTTACAGCTGTATTAATTTTTATTTGCCGACTGAATATAAGCTCGTATCGGCAGAATGTACAAAGGGAACGGCCGAAATAGAAAACAGATACTACGGAGAGACTGACGGTGAAAAGCTGGTAAGATGGCACCCGGATTTCGACACGTACCTCACCGACGAAAGCTACGAAATTACTGTCAAGGCACTTAAAAAGGGCGAAGCCGTGTCCTTTACCGTAAGGGTTATCGGACAGGATAAAGCCGATGAAACGGGAGGCAGAAGCTTCACTCTGGAGTTTGTGGACTGCATAGCATTAAGCAGCGGCTGGGCAGGCTATGAGCTTCGCGGGACGGAGAACACGGAAGCCGATACCATAGATAAGGCTGTATCAAAGGCTGTTTTAGAGCAGAACGCGGCATACAAGGCCTTCGGTGAATGTCCCGCAGAGGGTCATCTGATTTTAGGCACAGAGGAAAAGGACGGCATCGTCACCGTCTATATGCTCGAGCAGTATTCCGTTTACGGCTTCGAGGACGGATGGTTTATCGAGCAGAGCGGTCACAGTGTTCCTGCTGTGATGAGATTCGAAAAAAAGGACGATCAGTATATCTTCCTCGATGCGGAATATGCCGAGGACGGAACTAATCATATAAAATCCGTAAGGCGTATGTTCCCGAAAATATACGAGCATAGGGTCACCGATCCTACAGATAAGGACCTGGAACAGCTCGAAGCGCAGAAGCAGGCCTATGCCGAGGCTTATCTTGCTTCCATCGGAAGAGAGGCTCCCATCGGAGATTATTCGGACATAAATGCCGTGCTTCTGACTGATCTGGGCGTTTCCGTGGAGGTTTCGAATAAGCTTAACGAGCTTAAGGTGAACTATAACACGGGCAAGATAGGCTGGTTCGAAAGAATAGAGAACGGCGTCAGATATGTTTACCGCACCTCCTACGCGCAGGGACAGAATCTCATAATTTACACGAAGGAAAATTACGAGACGAAGGAAATAACGGAAAAAATCGAGGTAGATGCACTTACGGGTAATATTCTTTCTTCGTTCAATTCACCGGCATACAGAGCTTATTTCGATGCAGAGGTTACAGAAAAGAAGGATGGCTGTGTAAGAGTCAGACCCTTCGACGGCACGAGGGAAAGAAAAATTTCCGAAATAATAGAGGTGTCTTTTGATAATCTCGACGAAGCTTATCTTCCCGACCTTTATGAGGGCCTTTATATCCGGATTTACTATGACGGTGAAATCGAAACGGGCAAGAATGCCGTAATAAACGGCGCCTCGGCGATTTATCTTTACGCTGACATAAACTACATCGGAAATCAGGCTTCGCCTGCCGATGAGTACACCTTCGATGCGGAAATACTCGATGTATATAAGGACGGAAAGTCGATTCTCGTGGAGCCTCTCGAGGGCAGCAACGAAAGAAAATCCGCCGATAAAATCCTCGTTTCTTTGGGTGAAACGGAATTAGTGGGGAAAACAGCGGATTATAAAAAGGGGATGAAGGTTCGCATCGTTTATGACGGACAGATTATGGAAACCTATCCTGCAGAAATAAGAAGGGTATATGCGCTTTATCTTTACGGCGGCGACCCGGAAAAAGAGAGCAGAGAGTATACCACGCTTTCATATAGTATCTCCGAAGAAACGGATACGGGTGAGAACTGATGCACTTCCGGTGTTTTTCGGTGTAGCTCTTGCCGTAAAAGGAAATCTGTGCTACAATTTTCTTCGGGTGATAATATGAAGGTTTTAATAGCTATAGACTCCTTTAAGGGCAGTCTTACCTCCCGTGAGGCGGGTATGGCGGCGGCAGAGGGAATAAAAAGAGTGTATCCTGATGCGGAGTGTGAGGTTCTCATCGTAGCTGACGGCGGCGAGGGCACCGTAGAGGCCCTTATGTCGGCGCTTGACGGTAAAACGGTCACGGCAGAGGTCTCTGACCCCCTCGGCAGAAAAATAAAATGCGAGTACGGCATCACTGCTGAAGGTACTGCGCTGATGGAAATGTCAGCGGCGGCGGGTATTACTCTTCTGAAAAAGGAAGAGCTGAATCCCTTGCTTACTACTACCTACGGTGTGGGAGAAATGATACTCGATGCAGTCGGCAGAGGCTGCAGGAGATTTGTGGTAGGAATCGGAGGAAGCGCTACCAATGACGGCGGCGCGGGTATGCTGCAGGCTTTGGGCTTCTCTCTTCTCGATAAGCACGGCAGGGACATTCCCTTCGGTGCACGGGGCCTTTCATATCTTGACAGCATAAGCGCAGAGAGGGTGCCGCAGGAGCTTTACGGCTGTGAGTTCAGAATAGCCTGCGATGTTACTAATCCGCTGTGCGGAGAGACAGGGTGCAGTGCCGTGTTCGGACCGCAGAAGGGCGCGACAGAAGATACGGTGAAGGAAATGGACGCTTATCTTTACCGCTTCGCGGAAAAGACGGAAAAATTCCGTCCTCTTTCAGATAAGGGTTTTCCGGGAACGGGTGCGGCAGGCGGTCTCGGCTTTGCCTTCAGATCCTACCTCGACGGTAGACTTTTAAGCGGAATCGAGCTGATTTCAGAGGAAATAAACCTCGGTGAAAAAATAAAAGCCGCCGACATCGTCATTACCGGTGAGGGCAGAATCGACAGTCAGACCGTTATGGGAAAGACTCCCGGCGGTGTGGCGGAAAAGGCGAAAAAGCACGGCAAGCCCGTTCTGGCTTTTTCGGGTGCCGTGACAAAGGATGCCGTTTACTGTAACGAAAAGGGGATAGATGCCTTCTTTCCCATAGTGCGCGGTGTTACCACTCTCGAGGAGGCTATGGACAGAGACAGAGCCTACGGTAATCTGGCGGACACGGCCGAGCAGGTGTTCAGAGCGATAAGGGCCGTAAAATAAAGACGCTGTAAAAGTGCAGAAAGTATAAATAAAAACACAGGGGTTTCCGCAAGTCTGATGCTTGCAGAAGCCCCTGTTTTATCAGGAAATGCCTTACGCCTTTTTCTTAAAGATGGCGAATTTGCTTACTACATAATTGATAATGACCACGATTACCGAAATGCTTATTTTAGCGATGAGCTGACCGCTGATTTCGAAGCCGAAAGCCGTAAGGGAAAAATCTCCGAAGTGAAGGCCGTCTACGAGAAAAATCAGTCCGCCCTCCTCGACGCAGAAGCTGAAAACTCTGGCTCCGAAAAAGAGAGGAATCTCCTTGAGCAGAGTTTTCGGTGAAAAGCTTTTCGATTCGAAAACGAAAAGCTTATTTGTGAGATAAGCGAAAATTACCGATGCCAGCCAGGCGAGAGCGTTGCTTATATAATAAAGCTCTTCACCTAAAATTTTACCCCACAGCCAAAAGGCAGTAAAGTTAACCGCGGTGTTCAGCACACCGAAAAACACATAAAGTATAAGCTCTTTATATCTGATGATAAGTTCAGTCAGCTTCTTCATAATCCAAATGTTCCTTTAAAATGTATACAGGTCTGTTCTTTCCCTGTACATACATTTTTGACAGGTACTGACCGATAATTCCTAAATTCAGAAGAATAGCACCGCTCGTAAGAAATACAGCGGAGATAATAAGCCAGGCAGAGGCGAAAAATGACAGGATAAAGGTGACGAGTGCCGAAAGGATAAAGATGATTCCCGTATAAACGGAGAGCTTGAGCGGAGCCGAGGAAAAGGCGAAGATACCCTCAAAGGCGTATCTGATGAGCTTTTTCATACTCCATTTGCTTTCGCCGCTTTCTCTTTCGGCTACGGTGTAGGGAATATATACGGTATTGAAGCCTACGAAGCTGAACATACCCTTCGAAAAGCGGTGGTATTCCGTCATCTGCAGTATGGCTTCAGCCACATTTCTTCTGAACAGACGGAAATCCGAAGCACCGTTTACAAACTCTACATCGGATATTTTATTTATACCTTTATAAAAGAGGGACTTCAGCAGAGAGACAGCCTTGCCCTCTTTTCTTTCCTCCTGGTAGGCGGTGACGCAGTCGATTTCTTCGTCGCCTCTGATAACGGAGAGCATTTCGAGAACCACCTCGGGTCTCTGCTGCAGGTCGGCATCGATAAGACAGATAAGGTCTCCCCTGGCTTTGGAAAGGCCCGCATAAATCGCCGCCTCCTTACCGAAGTTCCGGCTGAAGGAAAGGACCTGTATGTTATTTTTCGTGTTTTTATTCAGATAAAGGCTTTTGAGCCGTTCTCCTGTGCTGTCCTTGCTTCCGTCGTTTATGAAGACAAACTCATAATCCTCCACCTCATTTTCGAACTTTTCGTTCACTAGGTCGAAAAACCTTTCCACATTGCCTTCTTCATTGAAGCAGGGAACTATCAGTGATAATTTCATTTGACCATCTCCTCGAGAGAGAAAACCGACTGCCGCAGTGCAGCAGCCGGTTTTTATTATTTGATTTCCGTGGCGGCGATAATTTCGCCATTTGCGGGCTCTTTGTCGTCCTCGGAGGCAGAGTAGGTGATTTTTACACTCTGACCCTTATTCATAATTACTACAGAAGGCTCGTCGGAGGCTTTTACAGTAAAGTAGTAGCCGCCTTCGTCGAGCTCGATGAAGTACACGCTTTCACCGTTCATAACTGCTGTTCTGATGTCGGTGATTTCGCCTTTAACGAGGATTTCCTTGCCGGGAACAGTAGCATCACCCTGTTGATTTTCGATGTCGGTGGCATCGATGATGTCATCAATGTCTACATCGATTTTAATATTGTTATGCTCTAATTTGTCCACATATTCTTCCATACATTCAGCGATGGTAACACCGGTGACAGCTACCTGATAGTTCTGCACATTAACCATTGCAAAGCGCTTGACGAGGCTGTCGGCATCTTTAAGAGACATAAAGTAGGTGGGCTGACCGCTGATGTTGAGAAGAATGGGGAAGGTAGCGTTATAGGAATAGTCCTGAACATCACCCTGTGCGGAGGACATAGCAGAGTATTCCTTGGCGCCCGAAACCTCGTAGAAGGAAGCATCCTTCGTTCTCATATTAACGAGCACGAAGCCGATGATGGCTTGGTCGTGACCTGCAGAGGTAACACCCGTGTACATATAAACGTCATCGTTCTGGGCAAGATAGTTCGAGCCCTCGGTAGCCACTCTTACGCCGTCCTGTCCGAGAACGGAGTTTATGAAGCCCTTCTGATATTTGCCGTAGTAATTGAACTGCTCGATAAGAATGCTGTCAGAGTAAATGCCGTCAATCCACTGAAGCTCTTTGCTGTTTTTCACCTGCTCCACGGTGTATTCGGTCATTTCGCCGGTAATGGCATTAACGATAACGACGCCCTTTACATCCGTACCGCCGAACAGGCCGATAGTTTTGTCGAGGACGGGGCAGAGCCAGTAGGGGTCACCCTTTTCGTCGATTTCGAAACGGGGTGTGTCGAAAATGTAGGTGGGATAAGCGAAGCGGACATGTCTCATAAGATATTTAGAGAAATGCTCGGTGGTGGCATATCTGATGTACTGACCCTCGGGCAGGAGAACGAGCTCGCTTTTCTGGGTAACCATATTTACGATAACATAGCCGGGAAGACCCTCCTTGGTATTCTTCAGCCATTTGAAAACATCACCGTAGGAAAGAGTGGTTACCTTAACGGGAGAGTTTTTATAGTTGATCTGTGTAAAGCTTGTAGCGATTTCGAACTGTGAAACCTTGTCGATTTTGGAAAGGTCACCGAGAGTTCTGTTAGCCAGAACGCTTGCGGCAGCCGTGTCCAGAACGGGAACGGAGGAGAAATCTGCCTCCTGAATTTCCTCGGCGAAGTTTGTATTTTCGTTTACATCGATAATTTTGCTGTAGGTTTTGGCTCTGAAAAATACAGAGGAAACAGCCATACCGATGGCTACGATGACCACGAGTATGCCGATGAAGATACCGGGAATGATGGATTTTTTCTTAACATATTCCGTATATTCGGGCTTCATCATAGCGCCCGAGGTAATGTTAAGCAGAGCCACGAAGATGGCGGCAACCACACCGAAATACATATAGGTATCGGTGCTTTTGAAGTTCATGGGCGGAAGCATAAAATAGTATGCGATTACGGCGCCGATGACGGTGCCGATGATGCTTATTATCAGCTTTAAGCCGGATTTTCGGGGTACAAGATAGGCGGCCTTACCGCTGCCCTTGCTTTCACCCTTGCCTCCTGTGAAGTCAACCTTGATAGGGTCCATAAGTGAGCAACTCCTTTTTTGTTAAATTATTAACCTATTTTAAATAAGTTAGACTGTATTCTTTAATTATACATAAAAAAGCGTTAAAAAGCAATAGCGGCAAGCAACT
Source organism: Acutalibacteraceae bacterium (assembly GCA_045588555.1). Taxonomy (GTDB): domain Bacteria; phylum Bacillota; class Clostridia; order Oscillospirales; family Acutalibacteraceae; genus UBA6857. The sequence goes on from JAZNEL010000041.1 coordinate 70,656, forward strand.
ATTATTAATCTTTGTTTGTCAGCAGCTTTATGGCATAGCGTGCGTAAGGGGAAAGATACTGTCCCTTTTTTACTACTATGGCCGGCTGACGAAGGTAAAAGCTGTTTTTCAGTCTTGCCACGGTTACCTGCCCGTTCTTTTTATCGTTTACGAACTGGAGCGGGAGGAGGGTGGCACCTACTCCGGCGCAGGCCATTTCCCAGGCGCTGGTGAGGTTTACCACCTCGGCGGCTATCTGCGGCCTTACTCCCGAATGGGCACAGAGCTTCTCGAAAAGCTGTCTCATCTCCTGGTTTGCACCCAGAACCACGAAGGGGATGTCACCGCATAAAGAGAAGTCCGCTTCCTTTGCTTCTGAAAAATCACGGGAAAAGTCTTCGGGTATTACCAGAGCAAGACTGTCCGGCTCGATGAGGGTTACATCCAGAGCACTCTCGTCCACCGGCATATTTATGACAGCGAAGTCAAATTTGCCCTCTGCCGCATCCTTTCGCAGAATTTCACTGCCCTCCTCGGCTAATCTTATCTGTACACCGGGAAATTTCTCTCTTACCTTTTTTACGGTCCCGGGAATCAGATAAGCACTTCTGAAGGGTGTGATACCGATAACCAGCTGTCCTTTGTCGCCTGTTCTGAACTGCTCCATGGAGCGGGAAAGCTGTGCCTCCTTATAAAGAAGCTCTTTGGCCTCCCGGATGAAATGCTCTCCTGCCGCCGTCAGAGTGACGGGATTACGGTTACGGTCGAAAAGCTGAATGCCCAGCTCCTTTTCCAGTGAGAGAATCTGCTTGCTTAAGGCAGGCTGTGTGATGTTCAGCTTTTCGGCTACATGGGAGAAATTACCTGTTTCCGAGAGAAGGACTGCATACTGAAGCTGTCGTGAGTTCATAGTGTTCACCGCCTATATTATAATTGTTATATATATTATAATCATTTACTTATATTAGAATAGCACTTCAGCAGAAAAAAATCAACCGCAAACTGTCGAAGCTGATTAAAAATAATAAATTTTTGTTTTTTTCTATTGACATTATCGGATTTTTATATATAATATAACTCGTTGGTAATGAGTTCTATAACTTACAAGTGATAGAATTTATAACGGAAAATTTATCGGAAAAGGAGTTTTTATTGTGGAATCTTTGCTTTATTTGGGCATTATGCTGGCAGTTATCTGCATATGGTTCCTGGCCTTTAAGCGTCCTGTTTACGAGGCAGTCTTTCTGGCCTTTGTTATTCTGGTGGCTGTCACGGGAACCTGGAGTAATGTTCTTGACTACATTAATGAGGGCTTGTCTACCTCGCTTCTGTACTCGATGGTCGCATTCGTCGCTATGTCGATTATTCTGACCAAAACCAAAATCGTGGACAGCTGTATCGCTGTTATCCTTTCTCTTATCGGCCGTATCAGAGGTGGTGCAGGCTACACAGCCGTCGTCGCCAGCGCGTTTATGGGTGCCTTATCAGGCTCCGGCCCGGGTAATGTTATGGCTACAGGCTCTCTTACCATTCCCGCTATGAAAAGAACGGGCTTCCCTGCAGAGCTTGCCGCGAACATCGAATCCAATGCGAGCTATATGGGTAATATGATCCCTCCCTCATCGAATATCGTAGCCGCTATGGCTGCCTTTACCGCCTATGCTGCCGCAAACGGCATCGAGGAGGTTTCACAGGGTAAGTTCTGGATCGTTCTCTGGGGTATAGCCGCCTGGTTCATCGCACAGCGTCTTATAATGGTATGGGGCTTCTGTAAGTACTACAAGGTGGAAAAAATGAGCAAGGAGGACCTTCCCGGCATCAGGGAAACTCTGAAGATAGGCTGGAAGGCTATGTTCCTGCCTGTAATCATTCTCCTGCCCTTCGTTCTGGATGCAGCCTTTGCCGATAATTTCTTCGTAGAGCGTCTCGGCGCAGACGGTGCGAAGTATCTTTCGAAATCTGTTCTTCTCTTCGTCGGAGGCATCTCGTCCATTTATGCCTGCTTTATCGCCGAGGATAAGTCTATGGTTACCCCTGCTAAAATCGCAAAGATGTTTTCAGCAGGCGTAAAGACCATTTCTCCCGCTATCGGTGTATGCGTATTCGGCTATATGATCGGTGCGCTGTTTGACGATCTCGGTGTAGCCAATGCTCTCGGTGAGGTAATGGCTTCGTGGAGCTTCAGCAAGTTCGGTATGGTTCTCGCCATCTGTGCCATCACCTGCGTAATGGGTATGGTAGTTCCCGGCTCATCCCAGGTAGTTATCTTCGGACCCGTATTCATCACGCTTCTGGCTAATGTAGGCGTAAATCCGCTTCTTGCCGCTGCTATGCTTCCCTGTATCTGCGGTGTTATGTGCGGTATCACACCGCCCCTCGGTCTCGGTATGTATGCCGGTATGACCATTGCACGGTCAGATTTCAGTAAAACCTTTAAGAATAATATGTTCTGGGTAGCGGCACAGTTTATTCTTCAGGTTGCTGTCCTTATGGGCTGGCTCCCTGTTTTCGGAGTATAAGGAGGTAGTGATATGAAAGAGTTCTGTAAAAAGCTTTCTGCCGTGCTTAAAACCATCTTCGGCTACGGCATTATGATTTCCCTGTTTGCGGGCGGTCTTACCTTCTTCGGCTATCTCGCCGCCGTCATAATCGGAGGCGAAACCGCTACCGCTATATGCACCTTTATTTATAAGAGCATCATTCCCGTAATCATTTATTTTTCTGTCATAATGGTGCTTATCGGTCTGGTTGCAATGTATCTCAACGGTGAGAAGGCTCTTACTCCCGAGAAAAAGGATAACAAAAAGCACGAAGGCGAAATGTGATTTAATCAGACAGGAAACCCGCTGTAAAAGCTGAAAGGCAGATACGGCGGGTAGTTTTTTATTAAATTTTTTCTTTACTTTTTTCGGGAAGCTGTGCCACGATTATGGCGCCGAACATCAGCACACAGCCGATGCCCTCGCGGAGGGTGGGCACCTGATGCAGAATTATCATAGCCGTCAGCACACCGAATACGGACTCGAGGCTCATTATCATCGTGGCGATGGTGGGCTCGGTTTTCTGCTGGCCTAAAATCTGCAGAGTATAGGCTACACCGCTGGACATTATGCCTGAATAGGCGATGGAGGGAGCGGCCTTTATGAGAGCCTCTGCACTCACATCCTCGAAAAGAAGCATCGGTACGGCAGATATGGCACCTGCCACTAAAAACTGAAGCATGGAAAGCATAACACCGTCCACCTTCGGTGAAACCTTGTCGATGACGAGGATGTGTACCGTGTAGCAGGCGGCACACAGAAGAACATATATGTCTGAAAACTGTGTCGTTCCGCCCTCCTTTACACATAGAAGATAAAGAGCGATGAGGGACACTATAACACAGGGCCAGATGACGGCTCTTATTTTTTTGCCGAGAAAAAGTGAGAAAACGGGAACGAGCAGAATGTAGAGAGCGGTGATGAAGGCGGCTCTGCCGGGCTCTGTTCCTCCGTCGATGCCGAGCTGCTGTAAATTCGAGGCGAAGCAGAGAACTATACCGCAGACGGTGCCGCCGATGAGAAGAAACTTTTTATCCTCGGCTGTCATCTTTACGGCTGTACCCTTTTTCCTTTTAAAGGCACCCGTTATGCAGATTACGGGCAGGAGTGAGACGGCGCCCAGAAGGCTTCTCATCGAAATAAAGGTAAAGGGACCTACATATTCCGCTCCCGTGGTCTGTGCCACGAAGGAGCTGCCCCATATAACGGCACAGAGCATCAGCAGAAGCGAGCCGACAAGATTATCTTTTCTTTGTTTTTCCATAAGCTGACCTCGTAATTTTTATGCTAAAGCGGGTATGTACTGACCTAAAAAGCCGAAAAGCAGGCACACGAAGGGAGCGAGAATGAGTGCGGGGAAAAAGTTCGCTACCTTGAATTTCGCTACACCGGACAGATTAAGTCCGAGGGCCATAATCATAATGGAGCCCACACAGGTAATCTCCGCTATGGCAGAAGTGCTCAGGAGAGGCTCGAGAACACCTGCCAGAAGGACTATGCCGCCCTGAAAAACGAAAACGAAGACGGCGGCGAAGATAACGCCGATGCCGAGAGAGGCGGAGAGCATCATCGAGGAGAAAAGGTCGAGAATGCTTTTTGTTATGAGGGTGGTGTTGTCGCCCTTGAGTCCTGCGTCGAGAGAGCCTAAAATGGTCATAGCGCCGATGCAGAAAACGAGACTTGCGGTGACGAAACCCTCTGCTACGGGGCTTTTTTCACCGTTTTTGCTTTTGATTTTTTCCGACAGCCAATCACCTGCACCGTTTAATTTACCGTCGATGTCGAGTGCCGTACCGATTAAAGCACCGATAACCATAGAGATGATGGAAACGAGGATGTTTTCACCTTTGAGCATACCCTGAATACCGATTAAAACCACACACAGACCGATGCCTGTCATTACCGCATCGCTGTATTTTTTACTGATGCTTTTTTTGAAAAGCATACCCACTGTACTGCCGATAATTACGGTACAGACATTAATTAGCACACCTAACATTTTCATCATCCTTCCTCTCGGAAAATCAATATTGTTCATTTTAGCATAAAAGACATTTAATGACAAGAATTTTAATTTAAAAATTAATATAGTTTTTGTTGCATTTGTGATTAATATATTGTATAATTTTTACAATTGATAATAAAGGAGAGATGTTATGAAGCCTTTCTTTCTTTTTTCTAAAGAAGAATCGGAGACCAAGGTAGCAAATACCCGACTGCTTTCCTATGCGGCAGGTCTTACGGGTCAGAATATGACCTACGGCTTTGTTTCAAGCAGACTTTTTGTTTACCTTAACACTATTCTTAAAATTCCCTCGGAAAAAACAGGTATCATTACAGGCGTCAGCACACTGTGGGATGCCGTAAACGACCCTATTGTAGGTGCTCTTCTCGACCGCAGAAAGCATAAGCCCGGTCAGAAGCTGCGTCCCTTCCTTCTGTGGACACCTGCTATCATCGGTGCTCTCGTGGTGCTGATGTTCATTGATTTCGGCTTTTCGCAGGCTCAGACCATCGCATTTGTCCTCGCTCTTTACATACTCTTCGATGTTTTTTATTCCTTACAGGACATCGCTATCTGGGGTATAAGCGCTATGTCCAGTCCCGATGCGGCCGAAAGAAGGAGAGTAATTCAGTGGATTACCATTTCGGCAGGCCTCGGCGGAACTATAGCTAGTATTTTCCCGTCCATTAAGGATATTTTTGTAAAGCAGGGTGTAATGTCTGAAAAGCATACCTATCTGTTCGGCGCGGTGCTTTTTGGCTTTTTCGGTATGATTATTGCTATGCTTGCCTACAGAATGAAGGAAAAGGTAGATGTGGTCGAGGGAGAGAAAAAGGAAAGCATTTTAAAGGATATTCTGGACCTCAGACATAACAAGACAATGATTATAGTTTGTCTTGCCAGAACGGTGCAGAGCATCTCTCTCGCACTTCCCTGGGAATATTTCTTCGAAACGCAGGGCATAGCCTATAAGCTCGGCAATACTGAAATTTCCGGCGGTACGGCACAGGTGGTTTACGGCTTTATTATGGGTATTCCCGGAGCCTTCGCCATGTTCTTTGCCGTTAAGCTCATAAACAGACTCGGCGGTAATAAAAAGCTTCTGGTTTTCTCTGAAGGTATAACGGTTATCGCCCGTATCCTGGCCTTCTTCGTGGGTGCCAACGACCGCTTCCTTAACATCGGCTCTCTGGCTGTGGTTATGGCACTTCTCGGCACGGCACAGATTTTCACCAATATGAAGGATATAGCTCACCGCTCTCTTCTTACTAACTCCATTGACGAGGTTGAGCTTAAAACAGGCAAGCGCACCGAGGGTATCGTATTCTCGATGCAGAACTTCGTTTCCAAGCTTACGGGTGCTATCCCGAAGTTCATTCAGGGCTATTTCCTTAAATTCCTCGGCTTCGATGCTAATGTAAAGGTAGGGGCAAATCAGACCGTTATCAATGCACAGACTGCTCCGCGCTTCCTTAAATACCGCTGGCACAGCTTTATTCTCGGTCCCGCCATCGGCTCACTTCTTTATCTTATCGTAATCTGCTTCCTCGATAATGACGATGCGGCATATATGGAAGAGGTACAGAATAAGCTTAAGGAAAAGAGAGAGGCAGCAGCTGTAGCGGAGGTATAATATGAAGGTTTTATGTGTTATTGATATGCAGAATGACTTTATCGATGGGGCTCTCGGCACGAAGGAGGCTGTGGCCATAGTAGATAAGGTTAAGAATAAAATAGATCTTTACCGTAAAAACGGAGACAGAGTCATTTTTACGCGCGACACCCACGGTGAGGATTATCTTTTCACTACGGAGGGAAAAAGACTACCCGTTCCTCACTGCATAAAGGGTACTGACGGCTGGCAAATTACGGAGAAGCTGGATACCTATGGATGTGAGATAATCGACAAGCCTACCTTCGGCTCCTATGAGCTTGCGGAAAGGGTGGCGGAAACAGAGAATCTCGAGGGAGTTGAGCTGCTCGGTCTCTGCACGGATATCTGTGTTATTTCGAATGCTATGCTTATCAAGGCAAAGGTGTACGAAGCTCCCGTTACTGTGGACGGTACGGCTTCGGCAGGTGTCACTCCCGAAAGCCACCGCAACGCCCTGGAGAGTATGAAAATGTGTCAGATTAGCATTATTGATTGACAAGCATCGATAATCTGTGATATTATGATTATGTAAAAATGAATTTCTTTAAGAAAGGAGTAAATATTATGACCATCAGAGAAGTAATCGAAATGCTTACAAAGCTTTTCACAGAGCTTTTCAGCTATCTTGCACCTCTTTTCAATAAGAGTGAAGAAGAAAATGCAGAAGGCGAAGCAACTGTATAAGAGATAATCCGATGAAGGGAGCTGTAAAAAAACGGAGTTTTTTTACAGCTCCCTTTTAGGGGCGTGAAAAAATGCGCAGAATGAACAAACCGAGCCAAAATAAGGCTGAAAGGCTTATTTTGGGTTACCCGACGGCGTACAAAGGTACTCCGAGGGCGAGGTTTGCTTATAGCATAAACCGCAAAAACAAAGTTTTTGCAATTATTTTTTGCTTTTTAATGTTTTAAAGGGCTTCTACGGATTTTTTTATCCATAGAAGCCCTATTATTATTTTGGTTTATGCGGTCTGCACTTTTTTTACAGCCCCTTTTTTCATATTTGGCGGCCTAAAAATCAACAAACTGTTAACTATATTTCATAAATAACAAGATTTGATTAGTATTTGAAGTTTTATTTGACAACAGAAAAATTAAGTGCTAAAATTACATAAAGAATTTTTAACATTTTTTAATTTTACTGAAAAAAGAAGGTTATATTATGAGCGATAAAAGAAAAAAGGTCTTACTTATAGTCAATCCCTGTGCAGGCAGAACCAAATCGAGAGCAGGCACATTTGAAATAGTAGATAAGTTTTCAAAGAACGATTATGAATTTACGGTACGCACCACCACCTGTCGCGGTGATGCTACAAATATAGTCAAAAGAGAGCTGGATGAGCACGATATGGTCGTTTGCTGCGGCGGTGACGGTACTCTCAATGAAACCGTAAACGGTGTTATGGATATGCCTCGCCGTGTTCCCATCGGCTACATTCCCTCGGGCTCAACTAATGACCTTGCCTCCACTCTCGGTATTCCGAAGGACATCAAGGATGCCACGGATCTTATTATGAGCGGTCAGCTCAATGACTACGATGTAGGTCTTTTCAATAACAGATATTTTACATATGTAGCATCCTTCGGTGCCTTTACCCGCTCGTCATACGCTACCAGTCAGAAGCTTAAAAATAAAATAGGCTATCTTGCCTACCTTCCTACTGCTGTCCCCGATGCCTTCAATATTAAAAATTATAAGCTGCGAATCGAGCACGACGGCGGTGTTATAGAGGACTATTTCGTTTTTGGCGCTATTTCAAACTCTACCTCCGTAGGCGGCTTTATCAATTTCGATACCGATGAAATCAAGCTTAATGACGGTGTTTTCGAGCTTCTTCTGTGTAAGGGCCTTAAGGTACATTCCGTAATTCCCGCTCTTTTAAAGGTTAAGCAAAAGAAATTTGACGGCGATCCTCTCATTTTCCTTCACACAAAGAAGCTTAAGGTAACCTGTCTCGAGGGCGAAATGGACTGGACTTTGGACGGAGAATACGGCGGAAGACATAAGAATGTTATGGTTCACGTCCTTAACGGTGCCGTTCACATCTGCTCTACCGAAAATCCGCTTTTCGAAAAGCACGAAATTCCCGAGTTCACTCCCGCTGTGACACAGGAGGCTTCTGAAGATGCTGACGAATCGAAGGAAAAGAGATTTTTCAAAAAACGCAAGGCACAGAAATCCGAGGAGACCGAGGAAGAAGCAGTGACCGTGCAGACAGCCGAGGAGGAAGCTGCCGAGGTATCCGAGGAGGAAGCGAAGGAAAGAAAGCGTTTTAAAAAGCGTAAGGCACAGAAGGACGAAGAGGAGGCTGTGGCTGAACAGTCGGAGAAAAAGGACGAAACCACGGTCTGACGGCTTAAAAAAGAGCTTTATTAATATAAAATTTTTTCCAAATAAACTCTTTATGTAAATCTGTGTTGATTATACACACAATATAATGTATAATAGTCTCAACGGTAGACAAATGGTGTATTTTTGTAAACTATTTTTTAATAAATTATTGACAAACAGATAATTGTGGAGTATACTGTTACCGTAGACAGATTATAAAATGAGTGAGGAGGAACGACTTTGGATTTTATGGATTATATAAAAGCTCTTATAGATTTTATAATGAAGTTGGTTGCACTCTTCAAAAACGATGAAAAACCCGAAGAGGAAGCAAAATAATCTGAATAATTAAATCAGGCTGTTACGAGTGTAACAGCCTTTTTTATTGGTTCTGAATTTAAAGAGCTTCGGTAATGCTCATTTTACCGATAAGCTTTTTCAGCTTCTTTTTTATTTTTCCCATTCTCATATCTTGTAATACCTCCGAGCGGTAGGACATAAAGGCATCCTCGTCATCGGTGGCGATGGTCTGCCTTTCGATGACATAAATGCTGTCACCGGATTTTATGACCCTCGCTTTGCCGTGGCTTATTTCCTTTACCTTGCCGAAAAAGTCGTCGTCATACATAGGGTCGCCCTCCTTCGTCAGAAGAACGGACAGGGGAGAGGTGACGATGATACCCAGTGAATCGTTATATTCCGCATTCAGCTCATCGATGGTGGCGTTTCCGCTATTTATGCTTTCAGCCATAGAGGAAAAAAGGCTTTCGGCTTCTTTGATTTCCTTATCCGTGAGAGAAACGGTTTCTCCCTTATCGTTGACTTTTGTCAGAGAGCCCTCGATAGCCTTGAAGCCCACATACATATCCACAAATCTTTCCTTCAGGTCCATTTCCTTTACGGGGTCTTTGCCCTCTGCGCCGTAGAAATGGTCCAGAAGCTGTAGCAGACGGCTTTCGTGCTCCTGTGCGCGGGTGATGTCCTGCTTGGTTACGCCTATACCATTATAATAGTCGGAGAAAATACTCCATATATCCTCCGTGTTTTCGGCGGCGAGACGCTTGAACTCACTGCCGAGGACTATTTTTTCGTCCTTCATAAGCTTTATGGCGGCAAGATACTCACAGCAGCACTGCTCCACTGCCGCGATGATACCGGCTTCATCTCCGTCAGAGACGGAATATTTCTCGGGAGAGGCAGTCACCTCTGATTTGTAATAATTATAAAGACCTTCGGTTACGGCATAATCCTCAAAGGTGTAAGGATATTCCTTTTTACCGCAGGCGGAGAAGGATAAAAAAATCATTATAACAGCGAGAAGGGCGGCGGTTTTTTTCATTCTGTTTTCAGCCTTTCTTTAATCTTTTGGTTATTATACACTATTTTTTCACTCTTGTCTACAAAAGATTTTAAGTTAAAATGCTTGACAATACTTTCAAATACTGATATAATTCTTAACTGTCGCAGTATGCAAAGGCATATTATGACATTCCTTGCTCCGGGCGAGAGCCGGGGCCAGAGACCATAAGGAGGTAAAAAGACATGAACAAATATGAGACTATGTTCGTATTTTCTACTGCAAAGGGTGAAGAAGGCGTAAGTGCACTTACCGAAAAGTTCAAGGCACTCGTTGAAGCAAACGGCACTCTCGCTTCTGCTGAAGCTTTCGGCAGTAACGGTGGCGTTCGCACACTTGCTTATGAAATCAATGACGAAACACAGGGCGCATATATGCTCTTCAACTACGAAGGTGCTACTACTCTTCCTGCTGAAATCGAGCGTATTGCCGGCATCACAGATGGCGTTCTCCGTGTTCTCACCGTCAGAAAGTAAGGAGGAGCACAAATGCTTAACTGCGTAACTCTTATGGGTCGCCTCGTAGCAGACCCTGAACTTCGCACTACTACCACAGGAAAGAGCGTTTGCACTTTCCGTATCGCTGTCGACCGTTCATTCCAGAGACAGGGTGAGCAGAGACAGGCAGATTTCATCACCATCGTAGCATGGGAAAGCACAGCAAACTTTGTAAGCAGATACTTCACAAAGGGTTCAATGATTGCCGTTCAGGGCTCCATCCAGACACGCAATTATCAGGACAATAACGGCAACAACAGAACAGCATTTGAGGTTCTCGCCAGAGAAGTAAGCTTCTGCGGCTCGAAGGCTGAAACAGGAACATCTGCTCCTGCAGTTTCTGCAGCTGCTCCCGCTCCTGCATATCAGACTGCTGTTCCCTCTGATTTCGAAGAAATCACGGACGATGATGATTTACCCTTTTAATTAATTTAAGACAGGAGGAAAATACTCATGGCATACGAAAAAGGCGCTCGCCCTAACAGAAAGTCACGCAAAAAGGTTTGCGCATTCTGCGTAGATAAGGTAGAAGAAATCGACTACAAGGATGTTCAGAAGCTCCGTAAGTTCACATCTGACAGAGCTAAGATCCTTCCCCGCAGAGTAACAGGCACCTGTGCCCGTCACCAGCGCGAGCTCACCACAGCTATCAAGCGTGCCCGTCAGGTAGCACTTATGGCTTACACAGCTGACTAATTCATTAAGATGAAAGCGGTATAATCGTAAGGTTATGCCGCTTTTTTATAAAGACTTTTTTCTGTTCGGGAACAATTAATGTTAGTTTAATGTGGGCAATATATAATAGTACGAAATCAAATTAAGGCTTAAGGGGTCATTTTATGAAATATGGAGTTTTATGGCGAAAAACCACGAAAAATATCGGTGACGATGTGCAGTCCTATGCTGAAAGCCTCTTTCTTCCGCAGATTGACTATATGGTTGACATCGAGGATATGGAGAGCTTCGTGTCGCAGGACGACGAGCCGGTGGCTACCGTGATGAGTGCCTGGTATATGTGGAAGAAATGGAACTGGCCGCCCTCGAAGTATGTCTATCCCTTATGGGTGGGTCTTCATTATAATGATATTCAGCGCGGAAAGCCGGACAGAGGTATGCCCGCTAAATTCGAATACATTCAGGACGGCCCCGGCAGAGAGTACCTGAAAAGCTACGAGCCCATCGGCTGTCGGGACTATTACACGATGAAGGTGCTCGACGGCTTCGGAATAAAAAATTACTTTTCCGGCTGTGCCACACTCACACTTCCTAAAAGAGACATACCGAAGCCCGAAAGAGAATATGTCTGTCTCGTCGGTGTGGAAAAGGCTGTCTCCAAGGCAGTGAGAAGACAGCTCGAGGGAACGGGGCTCGATGTAGTGGAGCTTTCTCCCACCAGACCGGAGCCTTCCACTGACCTTTCCTGGGAGGAGAGACGGGACGAGGTAATTAAATATCTGGAAGCATATCAGAATGCCAGATGCGTGATAACCTTCCGTCTGCACTGCGCTCTTCCCTGTCTTGCACTGGAGACTCCCGTGCTTCTCGTCCGTCACAGCTTTAAATCTGTCCGCTTCGACCCGTACCGTAAGTGGCTTCATAAGGCTAAACCCGAGCAGGTAATCAGCGGTGAGTTCAGAGATTTTATTCTTAATCCGCCCGCTAATCCCGAAAATTACAAGCCTGTCCGTGAGGCACTGATAAAAAACATAACGGAATTCATCGAGCAAACAAAAAGCGAGAACAGAAAAGCGAGCGAGCTCGTAAGAACCGATTACACGGAGACAGATTTCCTGCGCTGGAAGAATGCGGCTATGAAAACCTCTCTCGAAAGCTACTATGACGAATACTGGTATGATTTCAGAAGGTATAACGAGCTGGGCAGAGAATGCCGCAGAATGGAAAAGACGGAGCAGCTGCTTCGTAAGGAGCTCGAAAAAGAAAAGCAGAAAAACGCAGAGATTAAGGAGCTTTTCGGAGAGAATATCCAGAGAAGCAGAGCCGTTAAGCTGTTCGTAAGGCTTTATAAGCTTATCAGGCGTTTAAGAAGAAAATAAAGCTATCGGAGGCTGTAAAAAACTTTCGTTTTTTTACAGTCCCTTTTTCTTTTAAAAAACTATTGCAAAAGAGGAGCAAATGAGTTAAAATCAAGTCAATACAATATCGGAAAGGACAAGCCTTAAGGTGTTTTTGATATGAATATTATTGTTACAGGTTGCGGTAAAATAGGTACTGCCGTGGTGTCGGCTCTCGTTAATGAGGGACACGATGTTACGGCCATAGATGAAAACTCCACAGTTATTAATGAACTAACCAATGTATACGATGTGATGGCAGTGTGCGGCAACGGTACGGACTGTGAGGTTTTAGAGGAGGCAAGAGTGGACATCTGCGACATTTTTGTGGCAGTAACGGGCTCTGATGAGCTGAATATGCTTTCCTGCTTCATCGCCAAAAAGATGGGCGCAAAGCATACGGTAGCCAGAATAAGAAATCCTGAATACAATGACCGCTCCCTTTCGTTTATGCGTCATCAGCTCGAGGTGTCTATGTCCATAAATCCCGAGCTTTCCATGGCCCAGGAGCTTCATAATCTACTTAAGCTTCCTTCTGCCTATAAGGTCGAATATTTCTCCAGACGGAATCTCGAAATGATAGAGGTAAGATTAAAGAAGGATTCCGCTCTGGTCGGTAAAAAAATCAGTAAAATCCGCGACAGAGAGAAACAGCACTTTCTCATCGGTGCCGTTTTGAGAAACAATGAGCTTCACATTCCCGACGGTAACTTTGAGCTTCGTGAGGGAGACACGGTCAGCATCGTTGCATCGCCCTCGGATATGCAGAAGCTTCTTAAGAGCCTCGATATGATAAAAAAGGCAGTAAAGGATGTAATGATAATCGGAGGCAGTAAGACGGCCTTTTATCTCGCCAAAATCCTCTCCTCTACGGGCACGAATGTAAAAATCATCGAAAAGAACAGAGAAAACTGTGTAAGACTCGGTGAAATTTTACCTAAAACGGTGATTATACACGGCGACGGCTCTCATCACGACATTCTTATGGAGGAGGGACTCCGTTCCATTGATGCCTTTGTGGCACTGACGGGTATGGATGAGGAAAATATCCTTACCTCTCTTTTCGCCGGTGAATTTAATGTGCCGAAGGTTATAACCAAAATCAACAGCGATGAGCTGACGAAGATGGGTGAAAAGTTAGGTCTTGACAGCGTAATTTCCAGTAAAAGCATAACAGCTGATATCATCATCCGTTATGCCCGTGCTCTGGAAAATACGGCAGGAAATAACATCGAAACCCTTTATAAGTTTATGGAGGGCAAGGCTGAAGCCATAGAGTTCAATGTCCGTAAGAATGCAAAGATTACCGGTATGCGTATCAAGGAGCTTTCGATTAAGCAGGGTATTCTTATTGCCGGCATAATCCGTGAGAGAAAGACGGCCATCATTCCTACGGGTGACGATATTATCAATGAGGGAGACAGAGTAATAGTTCTCGCCTCTGCGGCGCACAGACTCGGCGATTTGTCGGATATTTTAAGATAAGGTTCGGTAAAAATAATGAACAGACGAATGGTATTATATGTGGTCGGTAAGGTAGTAATGGTAGAGGGCGGCTTAATGCTTTTACCTTTTATTACTGCGCTTATTTATAAGGAAGCGGTTGCTTTGAGTATAGGTGCTTCGATCGCAATAGCTCTCATTTCCGGCCTTTTGCTTTCTAAAATTTTTAAGCCCGGCTTAAAAACCATCTATGCCAAAGAGGGCTTTGTTATAACAGCACTGTCGTGGCTGGCTCTTTCTGCGGTAGGTGCTTTACCCTTTTTTATCAGCGGTGAAATTCCTTCCTTTACAGATGCATTTTTCGAAACCGTCAGTGGCTTTACCACTACGGGCGCATCGATTCTGACAGATGTGGAAAGTATGAGCAAGGGCCTTCTGATGTGGCGCTCCTTTACTCATTGGGTAGGAGGTATGGGTGTGCTCGTTTTCGTTATGGCGATTATACCCTCTCTTTCGGACCGTTCTATCCATCTTCTGCGTGCAGAGGTGCCCGGCCCGGTAGTCGGTAAGATTGTACCGAGGATAAAGCAGACCACCCGCATACTTTATGTTATTTATATCGTGCTTACCGTGGCAGAGACAGTTTTTCTCCTTTTCGGAGGAATGAATCTGTTTGAGGCTCTGGTTCACGCCTTCGGAACAGCAGGTACGGGCGGATTTTCTTCCCGTGCTCTGAGTATAGGAGCATACAGCCCCTACATACAGTGGGTGGTAGGAATATTTATGCTCGCCTTTGGTGTCAATTTTAACCTTTATTATCTTATACTTCTCAAAAAGATAAAATCTGTTTTTAAAAGCATGGAGCTCATAGTTTACCTCTGCGTGGTGTTCGCTTCGGTGCTTCTCATCAGCATAAACATCGGGCATCTTTACAGCTCCCTGCCCGAAACGGTGAGACAGGCCTTTTTCCAGGTTTCATCCATAATAACCACCACGGGTTATGCTACGACCGACTTTAATCTCTGGCCGGACCTTTCGAAGCTGATACTGTTTTTGCTTATGTTTGTCGGCGGCTGTGCAGGCTCTACTGCAGGCGGCATCAAGGTAGCAAGAGTAGTAATGCTTTACGAGATAATCAGAACGGAGCTTCAGAGACTTCTCCATCCGAGAAGTGTCAGGGTAAGCCGTTTCGAGGGAAAGGTCCTCGACGGAAAAACTCTTTCATCGGTAAATTCTTATCTTGCCGTTTACACGATGCTTTTTTGTGTTTTCGTGCTTTTAATCGGCTTTAACGGCTTTGACATAGAAACCACAGTCTCTGCTGTTTCTGCCTGCTTTAACAATATTGGCCCTGCATTCGGCGTCGCCGGACCTATGGGAAGCTACGCTTCATTCAGCGTTTTTTCGAAAATAGTTCTTTCTATGGCTATGCTTTTCGGAAGACTGGAGATTTATCCTGTAATTCTTACTCTTTCCGCATCTACTTGGGCTAAAAAATAAGGTGTCTTCAATGATAAAATCTAAAAAGCTTTCACTTTCCACTACTCATATAATTATGCTAAGCTTTCTGGGAGCCATAGCTTTCGGAAGTGTGCTTCTCGCTCTTCCCGTCAGCAGTGCAACGGGAGAGCCTGTACCCTATATTGATGCTTTATTCACTGCCGTTACCTCCACCTGTGTGACGGGTCTGGTGACCGTTACCACGGCAGAGACCTGGAGCTTTTTCGGTCAGGCAGTCATACTTCTGCTTATCCAGGCGGGAGGCCTCGGAATAATAACGGTTATGTCCGGCATAGTAA
Organism: Acutalibacteraceae bacterium; assembly: GCA_045588555.1. GTDB lineage: Bacteria > Bacillota > Clostridia > Oscillospirales > Acutalibacteraceae > UBA6857. Next base: position 86,333 of record JAZNEL010000041.1, read on the forward strand.
TTCTCATTAACCGTAAATTCGGACTGAAGGACAGCGAGCTTATCCAGGATTCCTTTAATCTGAATACTTTGTCGGGACTTTCGGATTTCGTGAAAAGAGTCTTTAAGGGTACTGCGGCTGTAGAGGGCGTCGGTGCTCTCTTATATATGACGGTTTTCGTTCCCGAGTTCGGCAAAAAGGGTATATGGATTTCGGTTTTTAATGCGGTTTCCGCCTTCTGTAATGCGGGTATAGATATTATAGGAAGCGACAGCCTCTGCTCTTATGCGACTCATCCGCTTATCAATACGGTAACCTGTGCGCTCATTATTTTGGGCGGTATAGGCTATATAGTGTGGTGGGATGTTATCCGTGTAATGAAAAAGCACGGCAGAAGAAGGCCACTTCGCTTTCTCACTCTCCAAAGTAAAATAGCCATCGTCTCCACGGCGATTCTGATTGTCGTCGGAGCGGTACTTATTTTTATTTTCGAATACGGAAATCCGTCCTCGACGGGAAGCTTTAACATAGCGGAAAAAATACAGTTTTCGGTCTTTCAGTCAGTAACCACCAGAACAGCAGGCTTCGCCACTGTGCCGCAGGAAAATCTGACGGATGCATCTGCTATGGTATGCCTGGTGCTTATGCTTATCGGCGGCTCACCGGTAGGTACGGCAGGCGGTATCAAAACTGTAACCTTCGCTGTGCTCGCCGTAACGGCTTTTTCTGTCATAAGAAATAAAAAGCACACGGAAATCTTTTCTCGCACAATTTCTGAACGCACGGTCAGAAAGGCGTTATCCGTGGCTTTTATGTCCTTGGGCATAGCGGCCTTATCCACTCTTATGCTTTCGGCGGTAACGGGCGCGGACAGTCTCGATGTCGTTTACGAGACCGTAAGTGCTACTGCTACGGTGGGACTTACGAGAAATTTTACCTCATCTCTCGGGACGGCGGGAAAGCTTATAATTATGGGAACTATGTATCTGGGCAGGGTAGGGCCTATTTCATTGGCCGTAGCCTTTAATTTGAAAAAAGAAAACCTTAATGCGGTCAGATGTCCCGTAGAAGAGATCAGTGTAGGTTAATTAAGGTTTGGTATTATAAAGGAGAAAGAATAATGAGTATACACAAAGCGTATGCGGTTTTAGGTTTGGGCAGATATGGCAGAGCAGTAGCCGAGGAGCTGACAAACAGCGGTGCGGAGGTTCTTGCCGTAGATGAGGATATGGAGGTCGTGAGCTCTCTTTCGGCAGTGCTTCCTCTGTGTAAATGTGCCGATGTAACCGACGCGGATGCCTTCGGACAGTTAGGTATTTCAGATATTGACACGGTTATCATCGCTATGTCAAACAGCCTCGAGGCGACAGTTATGGCTATCACTCTCTGCAAGGAGGCGGGGGTGAAGGAGGTAGTCGTTAAATGCAGTACGGAGATGCACCGTAAAATTTTTCTGCGCGTAGGTGCGGATAAGGTTATCTTCCCCGAAAAGGAATCGGGAATAAGATTAGCGAGAAACCTTTTGTCATCGGGCTTTTCTGAAATGATGGAGCTTTCTGACGACATTTCTATGATCGAAATGCAGGTCAGAGACGAATGGGCAGGAAAAAGCCTCGCAGAGCTTAATCTCAGGAAAAGATATTCGATTAATGCGGTGGCAATAAAAAAGGGTGACAGTATCACCTGTGAAATCGAGCCGACAGCGCCGCTGGAAAAAGGGTCGAGTCTCATAGTTATAGCGAATGTTCAGAAAATAAAAAAGCTTAAATAAGTCCTTTTATGTAGCAAAGTGGCAGTAAAAAACGGAAGTTTTTTACAGCCACTTAATATTTACTTTATATTTGCTTTTCAGATGTCAGCTTATATACCTCACTTTCGATGAGTGCCGTGACCTCATCCACATCTACGACTATGCCCTTCGACAGCAGGAAGGCCACCACATATTCCTTTTTCTGCTGACCTGTTTTACTGCCGTAGAGCTGTTCGGCGGCGGCCACGGCCACCTTGACCCACTGCTTGAGGCTTTCTCTCTGCTCAGCGGTGAACTTCGCGGCAAGATAGGCCTTAAGCTTCGGGAGGATAAAAACGGTGATAACTGCGGAAATAATGGCGATTAATCCTTCGATAACGGGTGTTAAATCTATGCTTTTCATAAAATCAGAATCCTTTCTTTATTTTGGTTTGTGATATGCTTCGAGGTCATCAATTCTGTGGTTGATAACCTTGAATTTTTCTTTTTCTACTTCCTGCTCTTCCTCGAGCTTGTAGGTGCGCTCAATGAGGTTGTTATGCTTTTCAACCTTCTTTTCGAGCTGTTCGATGCGGTATACTGTAAGTCTGTTTGCGGCAAGAATACCGAGAAGACTACCGCCGAGTGTGCCGAAAAGGCTGATAAGAGCGACGGTTATCGGTTCACTCATCACTTCACCTTCTTACAGTAATTGAGACATACCCAGCGGTTTTTACCGATTCTGCCGCGGTCGCCGACTACCTTGTCCACGGTGATTTTCTGACCGAGAACTACACCGCCTACTACCGTATCGTCAGCTCCCGAGCCCTTTCTGACATTGAGAACGGCGGTGTTGACCTTGTATTTACCGGTGGTATATACAGGCATAGTTTTGAAGTTAAGACCCTTGTCATTGATAACCTTGGTAAAGGCTTCGTCGATGTAAAAGAGCTCCTCGGGTCTGAAGGCGCCGCCTGTGGTAGTGAGCACATATTTGCCCTTGCTGTTCGCTGTCCAGCCGTTGCCCTTGAACTTGCCCTTGCCGGCAGAGATGTGAAGGTGATAGGCCGTAGCGCCGTCCTTACCCTCACGGCAGATTTTCTGTTTGCGGGTAAAGAGCTGACCTACCTTGATTTTCTTAAGGTCGGCATCGTCGGGATGGATAATGAGCATAGTGCAGTAGCCCTTTTTGCCGTCAGCGAAGTAAACCTTCTCCGTGCTTTCGAGCCAGATAGTATTGGTACCGCCCGAGCCTACACCGTAGATGCGTTTTACCTTCATCCCGTCGCAGGGACAGTAAATGTAATCTCTGCCCGTATCACTGCACCCCTCATCGATGGGATAATCCTTCGGTGAGCCTGTGGTGTGAGGCAGATGCGAGGTG